>DASTDJ010000205.1:0-27369 GCA_035710425.1 Nocardioides sp. | reverse complement strand
GCCGATGATGATGAAGATGATCCCGGCGCCGACGGCGATCAGCGCGTCGATGAGGTACGCCGCGAACCGGGTGCCCCAGGCGGCGTACGCGCCGAACGGGCTCATGCCGGGCTGTCCGTAGCCGGGCTGCCCGTAGCCGGGCTGGCCGTACTGCTGCGGCTGCCCGTAGCCCTGCTGCGGCTGGCCGTACTGCTGGGGCGGCTGCCCGTAGCCAGGCTGCTGGCCGTACCCCGGCTGCTGCGGCTGCTGCGGCTGGCCGTAGGGGTTGGGCGGCGGCTGCTGGGGCTGCTGCGGTTGCTGCGGCGGCTGGCCGTAGGGGTTGGGCTGGTTCGGGTCCTGCGGTGGCGGTGGCGGGTAGTTGGACATGGAGCGCTTCCTGTCGTTGTGGTTCGGAGGGCGGAACGTGGCTAGTACAGGTCCTGCCCGGCCGCGAGGAGGATCACGTTGAGCAGGATCCCCACGACGGAGAGGGCGGTGCCGATGATGCCGCAGATGAAGCCGGCCTTGATGGTGCCGCGGTTGCCGTAGCGGCCGGGTGCGGCGTCGATCTCGGCCATCGCGTTCTTGCCCATGATGATGGCCGGGATGCCGGTGAAGAGACCGCAGCAGACGATGCTGAGGATGCCGAGCACCAGGATCAGGGTGCCCCTCGGGTGGTCCGTGCCACCGACCGGCTGGCCGTAAGGGTTCTGTGGCTGGCCATACGGGTTCTGCTGGCCGTAGGGGTCGGGCTGGTTGGGGTCCTGCGGCGGCGGTGGGTAGGACATCGAGCTCCCTTCCAAGGTGGGGTGCGTGGGATCTCCCTGCGGGAGCGTAGTCCCGTCCTGCCCGGTTGTCTGCGCGGCGAACCGCGCCTGCGGCCACGCGTCGAGACAACTTAAAGTCAGGCTTGACTGTTTGTTGGCGGGGCGACCATGCTGGCCGGGTGGTGACCACGACGCGCACGCCCCAGGGAGAGCGCACCCGCGTGATGCGCGCCCGGCTGCTCGAGGCCACCGTCGACTGCCTGGTCGAGCGCGGTTTCGCCGGTACGTCGACCACGCTGGTCTCCGAGCGCGCCGGGGTGAGCCGGGGTGCTCAGCTGCACCACTTCCCGACCAAGAACACCCTGGTGGTGGCCGCCGTCGAGCACCTCACCGAGGTCCGTGGCGCCGAGCTGCGAGCCGCGGCGGCCGAGCTGCCGCGCGGCGAGCACCGCACCCGCGCCGTGCTCCAGATGCTCGCCGACCACTTCACCTCGCCGGTGTTCAACGCCGCGCTCGAGCTCTGGGTCGCGGCCCGCACGGATCCCGCCCTGCTCGAGGCCGTCGAGCCGCTCGAGCGTCGGGTCGGGCGCGAGGCCCACCTGCTGACGGTCGACGCCCTCGGTGCCGACGAGTCCCGGTCCGGCGTGCGCGAGCTGGTGCAGGCCACGCTCGACCTGGTCCGCGGGCTCGGCCTCGCCAACACGATCTCCGACGACGCCCGCCGGCGGGGCCGGATCCTCGACCAGTGGGCGACCACGCTCGACGACGCGCTGGAGGCGCCACGATGAGTGACCTGCTCGAGGACCTGCTGGCCGACCTGAAGGCCGAGGGCGACCAGCTGTTCGCCACCGTGTCCGGCCTCGACGACGACGGCTGGGCCACCCCGACCCCTGCGGAGGGCTGGACCGTCGCGACCCAGATCGCCCACCTGCTGTGGACCGACGAGACCGCCGTCGTCGCCGCCACCGACAAGGAGAAGTGGGACGCCATCGTGCTCGAGGCGATCGCCGATCCGAACGGGTACGTCGACACCTACGCCCACGAGATCGCCCGGCTGCAACCCCAGGCGCTGCTCGCCCGCTGGGGCGCCGCCCGCACCGCGCTCACCGAGGCGCTGCGCACCTGTCCCGAGGGCGAGAAGATGCCGTGGTTCGGGCCGCCGATGTCGCCGGCGTCGATGGCCACCGCCCGGTTCATGGAGACGTGGGCGCACTCGCTGGACGTCTACGACGCCCTCGACGTGCACCCCGAGACCACCGACCGGATCCGGCACGTCGCCCACCTCGGCGTACGCACCCGTAACTTCGCCTTCGGCGTCCACGAGCTCGAGCCGCCCGCGGAGGAGTTCCGGGTCGAGCTGACCGCGCCGTCCGGCGAGGTCTGGACCTGGGGGCCCGACGACGCGGAGCAGCGGGTCACCGGCTCGGCCCACGAGTTCTGCCTGCTGGTCACCCAGCGGGTGCATCGCGACGACACCGACCTGAGGGCGGAGGGCGCCGACGCGGAGAAGTGGCTCACGATCGCCCAGGCATTCGCCGGTCCGCCGGGGGCCGGACGTGATCCGCGATGAGCACCCTCCGGATCGGCAACTGCTCCGGCTTCTACGGCGACCGGCTCTCCGCGATGCGGGAGATGCTCGACGGCGCCGCCGACGGACCGAGCCTCGACGTCCTCACCGGCGACTACCTCGCCGAGCTGACCATGCTGATCCTCGGCAAGGACACCATGAAGGACGCATCGCTCGGCTACGCGCGGACGTTCGTCACCCAGGTCGAGGACTGCCTCGGCCTGGCCCTGGAGAAGGGCGTCAAGCTCGTCAGCAACGCCGGCGGGCTCAACCCCGCGGGCCTGGCCGACCGGCTCCGCGAGGTCGCCTCAGGGCTCGGGCTGGAGGCGAGGATCGCCCACGTCGAAGGCGACGACGTACGCGGCCTGGGGTTCGGTGACAACGCCCTCACCGCCAACGCCTACCTCGGCGGCTTCGGCATCGCCGCCGCGCTCGACGCCGGCGCCGACGTCGTCGTGACCGGACGGGTCACCGACGCCTCGCTGGTGGTGGGGCCGGCCGTCGCGCACCACGGCTGGGACGCCACGTCCTACGACGCGCTGGCCGGTGCCGTCGTCGCGGGCCACGTGCTCGAGTGCGGCACCCAGGCCACCGGCGGCAACTTCTCCGGCTTCCGCGCCCTCGGCCTCGACGCGACCCCGCTCGGGTTCCCGCTCGCCGAGATCGCCGCCGACGGCAGCAGCGTGATCACCAAGCACGACGGCACCGGCGGCGCCGTCACCGTCGACACGGTGACCGCCCAGCTGGTCTACGAGATCCAGACCAGCCGCTACCTCAACCCCGACGTCACCACCCTCCTCGACTCGATCACCCTGACCCCGGACGGCGACGACAGGGTCGCGATCACCGGCGTGCGCGGGGAGGCGCCGCCCGAGCGGCTCAAGGTGTGCGTCAACGAGCTCGGTGGGTTCCGCAACTCGATGGAGTTCGTGCTCACCGGCCTCGAGCTCGACGCCAAGGCCGCGTGGCTGCGCGCCCAGCTCGAGCCGCACCTCACGGCGGAGTCGGTCACCTGGACCAAGACCGCCACGCCCCCCGAGGACGCCGACACCGAGGAGGGCGCGTCCTGCCTGCTGCGGTGCACCGTGATGGACCCGCAGGCCGACCCGGTCGGCAAGGCGTTCACGGCCCCCGCGGTCGAGCTCGCGCTCGGCTCCTACCCCGGCTTCACGATGACCGCGCCCCCCGGCCGCCCGACGCCGTACGGCATCTACCGACCGGAGTACGTCGACCGCTCCGAGGTCGCTCACACCGTCGTGCACCACGACGGCCGGCGCGAGGTGATCGACGACCCGAAGGAGTACGCCGAGTCCCACCCGGAGGCCGGCCGCCGCCCGTCGCCGTACCCCGCGCCGCAGGACCTGGTCAACCGCCGGATGGCGCTCGGCACGTTCGTGCACGCCCGATCGGGCGACAAGGGCGGCGACGCCAACCTGGGCCTGTGGGTCGCCCACGACGGCTCCGACAAGTACGACGACCGGGTCACCTGGCTGACCAAGCTGATCACCCCGAAGAAGATCCGCGAGCTGGTGCCCGAGGCGGCGGACCTCGAGGTCGAGGTCTACGCGCTGACCAACCTCGGCGGCGTCAACGTGCTGATCCGCGGCCTGCTCGGCGCCGGCGTCGCCGCGTCCACCCGGTTCGACCCGCAGGCCAAGGGCCTCGGCGAGTGGGTGCGCTCGCGGATGGTGCACATCCAGGAGGACCTCCTGTGACGACCGTGACGGTGGTTGAGGTGCGAGGAGCGCCAGCGACGAGCCTCGAAACCACCCATGCCGGTCGAGTGGTTTCGAGGCTCGCAAGCTCGCACCTCAACCACCGACTGGAGGAGCTGCCGTGAGTGACCTGCACGCGCTCGGCGCGGAGTTCACCCGCCGCGAGATCGAGCCCCACCTCCAGGAGTGGGAGGACGACGGCACCCTGCCCCGCGAGCTCCACCTCGCGGCGGCCAAGCAGGGCCTGCTCGGCGTGGCCTTCCCCGAGGAGGTCGGCGGCCAGGGCGGCACCCTGCTCGACTCGGTCGACCTGCAGGAGGGCATGTTCGGGGCCGGCGCCTCCAGCGGCCTGATGGCCGGCCTGTTCACCTCCGGCATCGCGCTGCCGCACATCGCGGCGTCGGGCAACGCCGACCTGGTCGACCGGTTCGTCCGGCCGACCCTGGCGGGCGAGAAGATCGGCTCGCTCGCGGTCACCGAGCCCGGCGGCGGTTCCGACGTGGCCGGCATCCGTACGACCGCGGTCCGCGAGGGCGACGAGTACGTCGTCAACGGCTCCAAGACGTTCATCACCAGCGGGGTGCGCGCCGACTTCGTGACCACCGCAGTCCGCACCGGAGGGCCGGGCCACGCCGGCGTCAGCCTGCTCGTCGTCGAGGCCGGCACCCCCGGCTTCACCGTCGACCGCTCGCTGCGCAAGATGGGCTGGCACTGCTCCGACACCGCTGAGCTGTCCTACGTCGACGTCCGGGTCCCGGCCGCCAACCTCGTGGGCGCCGAGAACTCCGGCTTCTACCAGATCGCCGAGCAGTTCGTCGTCGAGCGGATCGGCCTCGCCGTGCACGCCTACGGCATCGCCGCGCGTTCGCTGGAGCTGACGGCGGCCTACTGCCGCGACCGCGAGACGTTCGGCAGGCCGCTCGTCGCCAACCAGGTCGTGCGCCACAAGCTGGTCGAGATGCGGCGGCAGGTCGAGGTGGCCCGCACCTACACCCGCGAGGTGACCCGCCGTCACGTCGCGGGAGAGCAGGTGATCGCCGACGCGTGTCTGGCGAAGCAGACCGCGTGCGACGCCGCGACGTACGTCTGCGACCAGGCGGTGCAGCTGCACGGCGGCACCGGCTACATGCACGGCACCGAGGTGGAGCGGCACTACCGCGACGCCCGGATCCTGCCGATCGGAGGAGGAGCGACCGAGGTGCTGACCGATCTCGCCGCACGACTGTTGGGGTACACCGCATGAGCCTGATCAAGCCGCTGTACGGCGAGGTGTCCGTGCACATGGCCGCGCCCCCGGAGGAGGTGTGGGCGCTGGTCAGCGACGTGACCCGGATCGGGGAGTTCTCGCCCGAGACCTTCGAGGCGCGGTGGACGCGCGGGTCGACCGGCCCGGCGGTGGGCGCGTCGTTCAAGGGACACGTGCGGCGCAACGGCGTCGGGCCGACGTACTGGTCGCCCTGCCAGGTGACGAAGTGTGTGCCCAACGAGGTGTTCGAGTTCGCGGTCGGCACCGACGACGTGACGGTCAACAACTGGGGCTACCTGCTGCAGGAGGAGAACGGCGGCACCCGGGTCACGGAGTACTTCCGGCTCGAGCCCAAGCTGCCCCTGCGGATCTACTGGCTGCTGCTCGGCCGGCTGCGCGGCCGCACCAACGAGCGCGGCATGCGGACGACGCTGGAGCGGATGAAGGCGGTCGTCGAGGGCGAGCAGTCGGAGGCCAGGGCATGACGGAGACGGTCACCAACCGCGAGTCGATGCTGGAGAAGCTCGCCGGCCTCGACGCCGAGCACGCGAAGGCGGTCGCCGGCGGCGGGGAGAAGTACGTCGCCCGCCACCACGAGCGCGGCAAGCTGATGCCCCGCGAGCGGATCGAGCTGCTGATCGACGAGGGCTCGGCGTTCCTCGAGCTGAGCCCGCTGGCCGGCTGGGGGTCCGACTTCGCGGTCGGGGCCAGCGTGGTCACCGGCATCGGGGTCGTCGAGGGTGTCGAGTGCATGATCACCGCCAACGACCCGTCGGTGAAGGGTGGCGCCAGCAACCCCTGGACGGTCAAGAAGATCTTCCGGGCCTCGCAGATCGCCGAGGAGAACGGCCTCCCGACCGTGGCGCTGGTCGAGTCCGGCGGCGCCGACCTGCCGACCCAGAAGGAGATCTTCATCCCGGGCGGCAAGCTGTTCCGCGACATCACCCGGAGCAGCGCGGCCAAGCAGCCGACGATCGCGCTGGTGTTCGGCAACTCCACCGCCGGCGGCGCCTACGTGCCCGGGATGAGCGACTACACGGTGATGGTCAAGGAGCGCGCCAAGGTGTTCCTCGGCGGGCCGCCGCTGGTGAAGATGGCCACCGGCGAGGAGTCCGACGACGAGTCGCTCGGCGGCGCAGAGATGCACGCCCGGACCAGCGGCCTCGCCGACTACCTCGCCGACGACGAGCACGACGCGATCCGGATCGGCCGACGGATCGTGGCGCGGCTCAACTGGCGCAAGCCCGTCGCCCCGCCCTCGTCGTACGCCGGGCCGGACGCCGACCCGGACGAGCTGCTCGACCTGATCCCCACCGACCTCAAGGAACCGTTCGACCCGCGCGAGGTGATCGCCCGCCTGGTCGACGGCGTCTCGGCGACCAACGGCCAGGCCTTCGACGAGTTCAAGCCGCTCTACGGACCGTCGCTGGTGACCGGCTGGGCCCGGCTGCACGGCCGGCAGATCGGCATCCTGGCCAACGCCCAGGGCGTGCTGTTCAGCGAGGAGGCGCAGAAGGCGACGCAGTTCATCCAGCTCGCCAACCAGATCGACGTACCCCTGCTGTTCCTGCACAACACCACCGGCTACATGGTCGGCAAGGAGTACGAGCAGGGCGGGATCATCAAGCACGGCGCGATGATGATCAACGCCGTCTCCAACAGCACCGTGCCGCACCTCAGCGTGATCATGGGGGCGTCGTACGGCGCCGGCAACTACGGCATGAACGGCCGCGCCTACGACCCTCGGTTCCTGTTCACCTGGCCGAGCGCCAAGTCCGCGGTGATGGGTCCGCAGCAGCTCGCGGGCGTGCTCGAGATCGTCGCCAAGCAGTCGGCGGAGGCGAAGGGCGAGACCTTCGACGCCGACGGGTTCAAGGCGATCAAGGAGGTCGTCGAGGGCCAGGTCGAGGAGCAGTCGCTGCCGTTCTTCCTCTCCGGGATGCTCTACGACGACGGCGTGATCGACCCCCGCGACACCCGCACCATCCTCGGCATCTGCCTGTCCGTGATCGAGAACAAGCCCATCCAGGGCACCGACCGGTTCGGGGTGTTCCGCCCATGACCGCGCACGAAGTGGTGGTTTCGAGGCTCGTCGCTGGCGCTCCTCGCACCTCAACCACCGTCCCGACGCTGGTTGAGGTGCGAGCGCAGCGAGCCTCGAAACCAAGGAGGCGGGCATGACTCGACCGATCCGCCGCATCCTGGTTGCCAACCGGGCCGAGATCGCGTCCCGCGTCTTCCGCACCTGCCGGAGGCTCGGCATCGAGACCGTCGCGGTCCACTCCGACGCCGACGCCGACCTGCCCTACGTGCGCGAGGCCGATGCCGCGGTGCGGCTGCCGGGTGTCGCGCCGGCCGACACCTACCTGCGCGGCGACCTGCTGGTCGACGCCGCCCGTCGGGCCGGCGCCGACGCGATCCACCCCGGCTACGGGTTCCTGTCGGAGAACGCCGAGTTCGCGCGCACCGTGCTCGACGCCGGGTTGACCTGGATCGGACCCCCGCCCGAGTCGATCGACCAGATGGGCTCGAAGATCCTCGCCAAGGAGCTGATGGAGAAGGCCGGCGTGCCGGTGCTCACCAGCATCCACGTGGAGGACGCCAAGCCCGAGCACCTCCCGCTGCTCGTGAAGGCATCGGCCGGCGGTGGTGGCCGCGGCATGCGGGTGGTCCGCGACCTCGCAGACCTGTCGGCCGAGGTCGAGAAGGCCGAGGCGGAGGCGCGGTCGTCGTTCGGCGACGGCACCGTGTTCATCGAGCACTACGTCGAGCGCGGCCGGCACGTCGAGGTCCAGGTGTGGGGCGACGGCGAAGGCTCGATCGCGGTGCTGGGCGAGCGCGACTGCTCCCTGCAGCGGCGGCACCAGAAGGTGGTCGAGGAGGCCCCGGCCCCGGGCAAGCTGAGCCGCAGCACGCGAGAGCGCCTGCACTCAGCGGCGCGCAAGGCCGCCGAGGCGGTCTCCTACCGCGGCGCCGGCACCGTCGAGTTCCTGTACGACGAGGAGCGCGCCGAGTTCTGGTTCCTCGAGATGAACACCCGGCTCCAGGTCGAGCACCCGGTCACCGAGATGGTGTTCCACGCTGACCTGGTCGAGCTGCAGATCCGGGCAGCCGAGGGCGAGACCTCCGACGTGCGCTACCCCGACAAGCCCGACGGGCACGCCATCGAGGTGCGGCTCTACGCCGAGGACCCGGCGCAGGACTACCAGCCGCAGAGCGGGCTGCTGACCGCCTTCGAGATCCCGACGAGCCGGCACGTGCGGGTCGACACCGGCTTCGTCTCCGGCAACGAGGTCACCACCCACTACGACGCGATGCTCGCCAAGGTCGTCGCCTACGGCCAGAACCGGAAGGTCGCCGCGCGCCGGCTCGCCGACGCGCTCCGCCGGGCCCGCATCCACGGGCTGGTGACCAACCGCGACCTGCTCGTCGCGATCCTCGAGGACCCGGACTTCCTGGCCGGCAGGGTCAACACGGCCTTCCTCGACTCCTTCGAGCTGCCGGCCCGGGTGGCCGACACCGGTGCGCCGGTCGCCGCGGCCCTCGCCCTGGCTGAGCGGGCCGGGCTGGCCCGCACCGTGCAGTCCGGGATCCCGGTGGCGTGGCGCAACGTGGTCTCGCAGCCGCAGCGCACCGAGTTCGAGGGCGAGGTCGTCGTCGAGTGGTGGGGCGGACGCGACGGCTACGGCGTCGACGGGATGACCGTGGTCGAGGTGTGCGGAACGAGCCTCGAAACCACCGTCACCCTCGAGATCGACGGCGTGCGGACGTCGTACGACGTGCGCGTGAGCGGGGACGCCGTCGACGTCGACGGCCCCCGCGGCCACGTCCGGCTCGACCGGGTGCCGCGGTTCGTCGACCCTGCTGACGCGGTGGCCAGCGGCAGCCTGCTCGCGCCGATGCCCGGCACGGTCGTCTCGGTGGCCGTCGAGCAGGGCGCCCGGGTGGCCGCGGGTGACGTGGTCCTGGTCCTCGAGGCCATGAAGATGCAGCACACGGTGACCGCACCGACCGCGGGCACGGTCACCGAGATCGATGTCCAGCCCGGCGCCCAGGTGGCGGCCGGCGAAGTTCTCGCAGTGGTGACAGGAGAAGACGAATGACGACCTTCACGGAGACCGACGAGCGCCAGGAGCTGCGTCGGCAGGTCGCGAAGCTGGCCTCCAAGTACGGCCGCGACTACTTCATCGAGAAGGGCCGGGCCGGCGAGAAGACCACTGAGCTGTGGCTGGAGATCGGCAAGAACGGCTACCTCGGCATCAACATCCCCGAGGAGTACGGCGGCGGGAGCGGCGGCATCGGCGACGTCGCCGCCGTGTGCGAGGAGCTCGCCGCCCAGGGCTGTCCCCTCCTGCTGATGGTCGTCTCGCCGGCGATCTGCGGCACCATCATCAGCCGCTACGGCACCGACGGGCAGAAGCAGCGCTGGCTGCCCGGGATCTGCGACGGCACCGGCACCATGGCCTTCGCGATCACCGAGCCCGATGCCGGCACCAACACCCACAACATCAGCACCGTCGCCCGCAAGGACGGCGACGAGTGGGTGCTCAACGGCCGCAAGATCTTCATCTCCGGCGTCGACGAGGCCGACAACGTGCTGGTCGTGGCCCGCACCGAGGACGCCAAGACCGGCAAGGTGAAGCCGGTGCTGTTCGTCGTACCCACCGACGCCGACGGATTCGAGGCCAAGGCGATCCCCATGGAGTGGACCAGCCCCGAGCTGCAGTTCCAGGTGTTCATCGACGATCTCCGGCTGCCGGGCGACGCCCTGGTCGGCGACGAGGACGGCGGTCTGGTGCAGCTGTTCGCCGGGCTCAACCCCGAGCGGATCATGGCCGCGTCGTTCTCGACCGGGCTGGCCCGCTTCGCGCTGGACAAGGCGACGGCCTACGCCAAGGAGCGCACCGTCTTCCAGGGGCCGATCGGCTCCCACCAGGCGATCGCGCACCCGCTGGCCGAGAGCCACATCGAGATCGAGATGGCCCGGCTGATGACCCAGAAGGCCGCAGCCCTCTACGACGCCGGCGACGACATGGCTGCCGGTGAGGCCGCCAACATGGCCAAGTACGCCGCCGCGGAGGCCGCCTGCAACGCCGCCGACCGCGCCGTACAGACCCATGGCGGCAACGGCGCCACCCAGGAGTACGGCGTCGCCGGCCTGCTGGTCGCCACCCGGGTCGGTCGGATCGCCCCGGTGTCGCGCGAGATGATCCTCAACTTCGTCGCCATGCACTCGCTGGGGCTGCCGAAGTCGTACTGAGTGCCTGCGCAGGGCTGAACGCAGAAGGACCAGCCTTCCTCGCGGAGGCTGGTCCTTCCGACGGTCGGTTCAGGCCGCCTCGAAGGCGGGCTCGCCCTCTTGCGCAAGCGCGTCCGCGTCCTCGAGCTCGTCACGTCGGATGAGCACGAGCACCGAGAGGAGGCCGACCGCGGCGATGATCGCGCCGACGAGGAAGGCTCCGGAGAAACCGTCGACGAGGGCCGCGGGCAGCGCTGAACCGGAGCCGACCGCCTCCTCGGTTCGCGAGGTCGCGATCGTGGACAGGACGGCGATGCCGATGGCCCCGCCGATCTGCTGCGAGGTGTTGATGAGTCCGGAAGCGAGCCCGGCCTCCGCAGGCTCGACTCCCGCCAGGGCGGCGATCGAGATCGGCACGAAGGAGAACCCGATCCCGACCCCGATGAGCAGGAAGCCCGGGAGCAGGTCGGCGGCGTAGGAACCGCCCGCGGAGACCTGCGTGAAGTACACCAGGCCGCCGGTGAGCGTCGTCATCCCGACGACCATGACGGGCTTCACCCCGATGCGCGTGACCAGCTGGGCAGCCACCCCCGACCAGACGATCGCCGTGCCGGCGACGGCCAGGTAGGCGACACCGGTGCGCATCGCCGAGTAGCCGAGGACCTGCTGCATGTAGAGCGTGAGGATCAGGAACATCGAGAACATCGCGGAGCCCATGATGAAGCCGGCGACGTTGGCCCCGCTCACGGTGCTGGTGCGCAGGATTCCGAAGCGCATCAGCGGGTCGTGGTGGCGCAGCTCCCAGCCGACGAAGCCGGCGAGCAGCACCGCTGCGATGCCGAACGAAACCAGGGTCTCCCCTGCGAGCCAGCCCTCTTGACCGGCTTGGGTGACGGCGTACACCAGCGTCGAGAGACCTCCGGTCACCAGCACTGCGCCGGGGACGTCGAAGCTCTTGACCTCCGCGTCACGGCTCTCGTCCAATAGGAACGGCGCGATCAGGAAGGCCGCCACGCCCACGGGGACGTTGACGAAGAAGATCCACTCCCAGCTGAGAGCGTCGGTGAGAATCCCGCCCAGGAGTACGCCGGCCACGGCACCGAAGCCACCGACAGCGCCCCAGGCGCCGAGCGCGATGTTGCGCTCACGGCCCTCGGGGAAGGTCGTCGACAGGATCGAGAGTGCGGCGGGTGTGATGACCGCCGCGCCCAGTCCCTGGAGGACGCGTGCCGCGATCAACGAGGTGTCGGACCACGCGAGTCCGGCCAGCAGCGAGGCGGTCGTGAAAACGACGACACCCACCAGGAACAGCCGGCGGCGGCCGACGATGTCGGCGGCTCGGCCACCCAGCAGCAGGAAGCCGCCGAAGACGAGGGCGTAGGCGCTGATCACCCACTGGAGATCGCCCTGCGAGAACCCGAGATCCACCTGGATCGAGGGAAGAGCCACGTTAACGATCGCGACGTCGAGGACGACCATGAACTGAACGACGCACAGGAGGCCGAGGGCCAACCACTGCCGACGGGAGGTGTTCACGTCGACGTCTTTCGTTTCCATAGTCATGCCTTCGACCGTAACAGCGGCTACTTCTAATTAGCAAGTAGATTCTTCGTTTTCATCAGTTAGGAGTACGCTTTCCTCATGACCAAGCGCTATGACCAGTACTGTCCGGTGGCGCACGCGCTCGACCTCGTCGGCGATCGGTGGTCCCTGATGGTGGTGCGCGAGCTGTTGCGCGGACCCCAGCGGTACACCGATCTGGTCGCAGGGCTCCCCGGTATCGGGACCAACGTCCTGGCGTCCCGGCTCCGCGACCTCGAGGCACACGGGATCCTGACGCGGACGACGTTGGCACCACCGGCGGCGTCGAAGGTCTACGAGCTCACCGACTACGGCCGTGACCTGGAGCCGGTCGTGCACGAGCTCGGCATGTGGGGGGCCCGCTCGCTGGGCCCGCCCAGCGAGGGGCCACCCCTCTTCGAGGGCTGGCTCGGCAACGCCCTGAACTGCGCGATGGCGCCGTTGGCGCCACCCGGCCGGTTCGAGTTCCGGGTCGGGGACGAAGTGGCCTCGATGGTCGACGGCGAGGTCCGCAGCGGACCGATCGACGATCCAGATGTGGTCGTCGAGGCCGACCCCGACGGGATCTACTGGATGTTCGTCGAGCGCCGGAGCGACCACGTGCGCGTCGAGGGTGACCGCGCACTGCTCGCGAAGTTGGTCAACGCCGCTCCGAGCGCACTCGCGGCGCCCGCCGCCGGCTGACCGGACCGTCTCGAGGTTGTCGAGCGCACGTTCCGGCTGGGCCGCGAATCATCTGAACACGTGCGCCCACTGTCCGCGACCCGTGGCAGGCTCCGGGGCATGCCCGAGCGACCACTGGTGCCCGAGGAGATGGTGCTCCGCATCGGCGCGATCCTGACCGCGCTGCCCGAGTGCGTGGAGGAGAACGCCTGGGTCGGCACCCGCTGGCGGGTCGGCACCGCGACCGTGGCACACGTGTTCGGGGGCGAGGACCAGCTGTTCCGCATCACGTTCCGCGGCGAGCCCGACGAGGTGATCGCGTTCGAGCACCTCGGCGATCCCTACTTCCGCGCGAGCTGGGGCGGCAACGTGATCGGGCTGCTCCTCGACGACGACACCGACTGGACCGAGCTGTCCGAGCTGCTCACCGACTCCTACTGTCTCCAGGCGCCAGACCGACTCGCTTCGCTGGTCGACCGACCTACTGGGTAGACCTGTCCCGCCACGCGGGTCGCGACCTGACAGGTAGTTTGACCCGGTGAGCGTCGTCGCGAAGGTCGACCGCGGGCAGCGTCGCCTACCCGCGATCGGCTTCCCGTTGGCGGTCGTCTACAAGTTCTTCGACGACCAGGGCAACTACCTGGCGGCGGTGCTCACCTACTACGCGTTCATCGCGATCTTCCCGCTGCTGCTCCTGGCCTCGTCGATCCTCGGCTTCATCCTGCAGGGCCGGCCCGACCTCCAGGACGAGGTGCTCAACTCCGCGCTCAGCAACTTCCCGATCATCGGCGACCAGCTCGCCGCCCCCGAGGGGCTGGAGGGCTCGACCGGCGCGGTGATCATCGGATCGCTCGCCGCCTTCTACGGCTGCATCGGTCTGGGCGTCGCTATCCAGAACGTCATCAACACCGCGTGGGCGGTGCCGCGCAACAGCCGGCCCAACCCGTTCCTGATCCGGCTCAACAGCCTGGGCCTGCTCTTCACCGCCGGGATCGCCGTGCTCCTCGTGAGCCTGTTCACCGCCGTGGTGGGCAACACGGAGGTGTTCGGCGCGGAGCTGAACACCACGATCCGCTGGCTGATCCGGATCGGCAACATCCTGATCGTCGGCCTCGTGATCACCGCCCTGTTCCGGATGGCCGCGGCCAGCCGGCACATCAGCCTGATGCGCGCGGCGCCGGGGGCGTTCTCGCTGGCCGTCATGTGGCAGTTCCTGCAGTACCTCGGCACGCTCTACGTCAGCAGCGTGCTCACCAACGCGAGCAGCGTCAACGCGACGTTCGCGCTGGTCCTCGGCCTCATCGGGATCATCTACATCGCCGCGGTGATGGGCGTCCTCAGCATCGAGATCAACGTCGTCCTGGCCCGCCGGCTGTGGCCCCGGGCCCTTCTGACGCCGTTCACCGATCGGGTCGACCTCACCGACGCCGACCGCCGCGCCTACGCCATGTATGCGCAGACCCAGCGGCACAAGGGCTTCGAGA
The DNA here is from genome assembly GCA_035710425.1 of Nocardioides sp. Taxonomy (GTDB): domain Bacteria; phylum Actinomycetota; class Actinomycetes; order Propionibacteriales; family Nocardioidaceae; genus Nocardioides. Next base: position 13,128 of record DASTDJ010000205.1, on the reverse strand, counting down.
CCGTCGCCGTCCGCTTCGACGGGCGCGACGGCGACACCCACGAGATCGTCCTGGACCCCAAGACCGGCAAGACCGAGACGTTCCGCAACGGCACCACCGGCGAGATCCCGCTGCCGGTGCCGCCCTCAGCGGAGGGGGACGAAACGGTACCCGCCGTGTCGCGTGACCTCGAGGCCGTCCCCGACCCGGACGACGAGGAGCATCGTGCCGTCGACGGGGATGACCAGCCGCCCCCCGCTGCCCACCTGGGCCACTAGCTCGTCGGGAAGGGCCAGCGGCTCCGCGGAGACCAGGATCCGGTCGTACGGCGCCGCGTCCGGCCACCCCAGCACGCCCTCGCGCGCCGCGCGGATCGACGCCCACGGCTGCTCGGTCCGCGCCAGGTTCTCCGACCCGAACCGCACCAGGTCGGGCTCGAGCTCCACGCCCAGCACCTCACCGGTCGGGCCGACGAGGTGGGCGAGCAGCGCCGTCGTCCACCCCGAGCCCGCGCCGACGTCGAGCACCCGCTGGCCGGGCCGCGCGTCGAGCAGGCGCAGCATGTCGGCCACGGTGCGCGGCTGGGAGTTGGTCTGGCCCCGGCCGATGCCGATCGGGCCGTCGTACGACGCCCGCCCGCGGGCGAGCCGGGGCAGGAAGCCGGCCCGGGGGACCGCCTCGAAGGCCGCGGCGACGGCGTCCACGCTCCTATTCGACCACCAGCCGCATGCGTAGCGCGTCGAGGGTGGCGTCGGTGAGCCCGAGGCCGGCGCCGAGGTAGCCGGCCAGGGTGCCGAAGTCGGACCGAATCGCTTCCAGCGCCGCGGCGAGGTACCGCTCGTCGGCGACCATCACCCGCTCGTAGACCTCGACCTTGTCGTCACCCAGGTGCTCGCGCACCATGCCGAGGTACTTCTCCCGGGTCCGGATCGAGACCCGGTTGGTCGCGAGGTAGTCGTCGAGCACGACCTCGTCGGGCACGCCGCAGATGCCGAGCACCAGCACCGCCGCCCAGCCGGTGCGGTCCTTGCCGGCGGTGCAGTGGAACACCAGGGGTGCCTCCGCGGTCGCGAGACGCCCGATCAGCGTCGCGAACGCCGCCCGCGCCCCGGGATGCCGGACGAAGCCTCGGTAGACCTCCCGCATCACCTCCTCGGCCCGCTCGGGGGCCTCCAGGGTGGCCACGTCCTCCATGGGGATGCCCGGGATCTCCAGGTGCTCCCAGGCCGCGCCCGGCACCGAAGTGTCCGGGTGGAGGGCGATCTCGTCCGCATGGCGGAGATCGAGGATCGAGGTGACGCCCAGGTCGGCCACCCGGGCGGCGTCCTCGTCGGTGAGCGCCAGCTCGTTGGACCGGTACACCAGAGCTGGGCGCAGCGCGCGGCCGTCGGCGGTGCGGTGGCCGGGGCCGCTCAGATCGCGGAAGTTGTCGGCCGACGTGAGCCTGAGCAGCTCCTCGCCGAGCGGCTCGTCGGGGGGTCCTAGGGACACGCTGAGGAGCCTAAGGCCCTGCCTAAGCCGCCTCAGCACCCCACCTAAGGCACCGCGCCGCGGAACTTACGGCATCTGCCCGATGTGGCCGCCTGCCTTAGCGGCGCAGATTCGTCCTCACCAGCAAGCACCACCAATCGAGGAGATCACCATCATGTCGCTCTACGGAGACATCCAGTTCATCCAGGCCGAGACCGAGGCTCGCTTCGAGCGCGGCCGCACCGCCCCGTGGCTCGCCGGCCGCAGCAAGCCGCTTCGTCGCCGCCTTCCGATGCGCCGCCACGCCTCAGAAACCATCGACACCCGCCACAGCCACGCAGCCTGAGCGGGGGTCGGCGCCATGTCGGCGGCCACCGGCATACTTGAGGCTGTGCCTCTGAATCCGGCCGGCCTCAGGCCCATCGTCGGACGCGACCAGGACCTCGACCGTCTCATCTCCGCCGCAGGGATCGCTCCCTCCGGAGGACCTGAGGCGCTCGGGGGCCTTGTCGTGCTCTCAGGCGATGCCGGCATGGGCAAGACCCGGCTGATCGCCGAGCTCTCGGAGCGAGCCGGTGACCACGAGTGGCGGGTCGTCGTCGGCCACTGTCTCGGCGAGGCCGGCAGCACCCTGCCCTACCTTCCGTTCGTCGAGCTGCTCGGCCGGCTGCTCTCCGACGAGCCTGAGGTCGCCGACGACCTCATCGCCGCCCACCCCTCCCTGGGCCCCCTCCTGCAGGCCCACCTCCGCGGCCCCTCCTCCGAGACGTCGGAGTCGCACCGCGGCGACCTCTTCGAGAGCCTGCACGCCGGACTCGAGCACCTTGCGGCCACCCAGCCGCTGCTGGTGGTGATCGAGGACGTGCACTGGGCCGACCAGTCCTCCCGCGAGCTGCTCAGCCTCCTGCTGACCCGGGGTTTCCTCGGCCCCGTCTCGCTGGTGATCTCGTTCCGCAGCGACGACCTGCACCGCCGCCACCCGCTGCGGGCGACGCTGGCGAACTGGTCCCGGCTCGCGCAGGTCCGTCGCATCGACCTCGGCCCCCTCGACCGGCCGTCGATGCGTGAGCTGGTGCGCGGGCTGGACACGGGAGGTGCGGGCGCCCTCGCCGACCGCGAGGTGGAGGCGGTCGTCGAGCGCGCGGAGGGCAACGCCTTCTTCGCCGAGGAGATCGCCGCTGCGAGCATGTGGGGCCAGGCCGGCGTCGGCGCCGACCTGTCCCGGCTGCTGCTGGTGCGGTTCGAGCAGCTCGACACCACCGCTCAGACCGTGGTCCGGCTGGCCTCGGCGGCCGGTCGCCACGTCACCCACGAGCTGCTGGCCCGGGTCGTGCAGGAGGCCGCTGGCATCGACCCGGCCGCCCTCGACCTGGCGCTCCGCGACTCCGTGGAGCGCCACATCCTGGTGCCGACCGACACCGGCTACGCCTTCCGTCACGCGCTGCTGGCCGAGACGGTCTACGACGACATGCTGCCCGGCGAGCGGGTGCGCGCCCACGCGACCTACGCCCGGGTGATCGACGCCGACGGCTCCCTCGGCAAGTCCGCCGACCTGGCCCGGCACGCCGCCGAGGCGGGCGAGCGGGGCCTGGCCCTGCGGGCCAGCGTCAGCGCGGGCGCCGACGCGATGTCCATGGGTGGCCCCGACGAGGCCCTCCGGCACTACGAGCGGGCGCTCGGGCTCGGACCCGAGGAGCCCGAGGAGGCCACCGGGATCGCCGGCATGGCCGCGTCCGCGGCGATGGCCGCCGGCCACCCGACCCGCGCGGTCGCGTTGCTGCGCGAGCGGCTCGACCGCGGCCGTCTGCCCGCGGCGCTTCGCGCCGAGCTGCTGGCCGACCTCGCCCAGGCCGCCCGCACCACCGAGCTCGACATCGACGCCCTCGCCCTGACCGAGGAGGCGCTGACGCTCGTCCCGGCCGAGGACGAGACCAAGCTCCGGGCCCAGGTCCTGGCGGCCCACGCCCAGGCCCTCGCCGACCGGCTCCGCAACGAGGAGGCGGTCAAGTTCAGCCGCAAGGCCACCGAGCTCGCCGACCGGCTCGACCTCCCGGAGATCACCGCCGAGGTCGAGACCTTCGTGGCACGGATCTCCGAGCGCAGCGGCGACGTGGTCTCGTCCCAGGAGACGCTCGAGCGGATCATCTCCGAGTCCGCGTCCGGGCTGATCCGGCTCCGGGCGATGCACCACCTCGGGGCGCTGCACCACCGCGCCGGCCGGCTCAAGGAGGCGCTCGACGTCTACCAGCAGGGCATCGACAAGGCCCGCCGGATCGGGCGCGCCTGGGCGCCCTACGGCTTCGACTGCCGGGTGCTGGCCGGCATCGCCGCCTACGAGTACGGCGACTGGGACCGCGCGATCCAGATCATCGACGTCACCGGCGAGACCCCGCCCCCGGGCGCGGGCGCGATGCTGAAGGCGGTCGAGCTGATGGTGCGCGCCTCCCGTGGCGAGCACGAGCGAGTGGCCGAGGCCGACGGTCTGCGCGCGTCCTGGGCGCTCGACGGGCTGATCTCGATCGCGTCCACGACCGCGCTGGTCGAGCTGCACGGCGACGCGGGCGACCTCGACCGGGCGGAGTCCGCACTCCGCGACGCCGTCGAGTTCCTGAGCGATCTCTGGCAGCTCAAGACCATCCAGCCCGAGCTGCGGCTCAACACCCTGATGCTCGCGCACCTCTCCCGGCGGGCCGGCTCCGTCAGCGCCGCCGAGCGCCGCGCCCTGCGCGACCGGGGAGAGGCCTACGCCGACCGCAACGTGCGGGTCTGGGAGGACGACGTCTCCAAGGGCGCCACCGGGCTCGAGGCCCAGGCCTGGCGCAGCCGCGCCCGGGCCGAGCTGCTCCGGCTCCGATGGGTCACCGGTGACTCATCCACCGACCTCGACGAGCTGGTCGCCGCCTGGCGCGAGGCGGTGAAGGGCTTCAGCGACTACGGCCACCGGTTCGAGGTGGCGCGGTCCCAGGCCCGGCTCGCCGCCGTCCTCGACGCCGCCGGCGACCCCGAGGCGGCCACCCTGAGCTCGAGCGCGCTGGCGACCGCCCGCGACCTCGGCGCCCGCCCCCTGATCGCCGAGCTCGGTTACGGCACCACCCCCACCGCGGCCGCCCCGGTCGTCAGCGCGCTCACCCCCCGCGAGCGCGAGATCCTGGTGCTCGTCGACCGCGGCCTCAGCAACCGCGAGATCGGCGAACGGCTCTTCATCAGCGCCAAGACCGTGAGCGTCCACGTCTCCAACATCATCGGCAAGCTCGACGCCTCCGGCCGCGGCGAGGCCGCCGCGATTGCCCGCGACCGCGGACTGCTTTGACCCACCCTTGACCGGGTCGCGGCGATGGCCGGCATGAGAGCGCCTTCGAGACCGGCGGTGGGGGGCCGGTCGCCATCGCCGCAGACAGGGAGCGACGCCCACCGGGCCCCCGGGTGGCGGAGTTTCGCCAGGACGGGACTCCGCCACCGCGACGCCTTCTCATCGAACGTCGGAGGTCGATAGACAGCGGGACATGATCCCCCCTCCTCCCACTTCTCTGCGCCGACTGCGCCGCTTGTGCGTCATCGCAGTGGCCACGGCGGTCTCCCTGGCAGCCTCGGTCGTGTCCGTCCCTGCCCAGGCCCAGCCAGCCCGCCCGGCCACTCCCGCAGCTCCCTCGGCGACCCATCGGGTCACGCTGGTCACTGGAGACGTCGTCACCGTCCGTACGATGGCCGACGGCCGCCAGATCGCCGACGTCGACCGCCCGGTGGACGCCGTCGGCGGCGTCCGCATGCAGGAGAGCCAGGGCGACCTGTACGTCGTACCCGACGAGGCCGTGGCGCTGCTCGGCGCGGGCCGGCTCGACCCCCGGCTGTTCGACGTCACCGAGCTGATCGAGATGGGCTACGACGACGCCGGCACCGGCACGGTGCCGATGATCGCCACCTTCACCCGTGCCGCGACCCGCGGCGCCGGCGCACCCGACGCTCCCCGCGGCAGCAGGATGGTCCGCGAGCTGCCCGCCATCCGGGGTGCGTCTCTGACCGCCGGGAAGCCGCAGACCCGAACGTTCTGGACGTCCGTGGCACCGGCCGGCCACCCGGCCGACCCGACCCCGAACCTGCGTGGGGGCGTGGCCAAGCTGTGGCTAGACGCCCGGGTGGAGGTCAACCTCAAGGAGAGCGTCCCCCAGATCGGCGCGCCCGAGGCGTGGGAGGCCGGGTACGACGGTACGGGCGTTGACATCGCGGTGCTGGACACCGGCATCGACGTCAACCACCCCGACCTGGTCGACGCGATCGACGACATGACCAGCTTCGTCCCGGAGGAGGGGATGACCGACGTTAACGGGCACGGGACCCACGTCGCCTCCACCCTCGTCGGCAGTGGCGCGGCGTCCGACGGTGACTACCGGGGTGTGGCCCCCGGGGCGGACCTGATGGTCGGCAAGGTGCTCGGCGGGCCTGAAGGCTACGGACAGGACTCCTGGATCATCGCCGGTATGGAGTGGGCAGCGGGCTCCGGTGCCGAGATCGTCAGCATGAGCCTGGGCGACACGGTGCCCTCCGACGGCAGCGACCCTATGTCGCAGGCGGTCGACGCGCTCTCCGAGCAGCACGGCACCCTGTTCGTGATCGCGGCGGGCAACTCCGGGCCAGAGACGATCTCCGCGCCCGGCGCCGCCGCCTCTGCCCTGACGGTCGGCGCGGTCGACAAGCAGGACCACCTCGCCGACTTCTCGAGCACAGGCCCACTGACCCAGTCCGGAGCCATCAAGCCCGACATCGTCGCACCAGGCGTTGACATCACCGCGGCCCGTTCGCAGGAGATGGCCGACGGACAGACAGGCATGTACCGCACGATCAGCGGCACTTCCATGGCGACGCCGCACGTCGCCGGCGCGGCCGCCATCCTGGCCCAACAGCACCCGGGGTGGACGGGTGAGCAGATCAAGGAGCAGTTGATGAGCAGCTCCAACGGGCTGGGCGAGCGCTACTCGCCCTTCGAGGTCGGCACCGGCCGCGTCGATGTGGCCGCTGCGGTCCGTACCACCGTGCGGGGGACGGGCTCGCTGTTCTTCGGCAACTACGACTGGCCACACGAAGAGTCCGACACCGCAGTGACGAAGGATCTGACCTTCACCAACGACGGCGCCGCGGACGTCGCGTTGGACCTGGACGTGAGCGGAGCCGGCGGTGCGTTCGAGCTCGGCGCAACCACCGTCACCGTGCCGGCCGGGGGCAAGGCCACGGTCCCAGTCACCGGTGACCCACACGCCGTCGAGGTCGGTCGGCAGGTCGGCTACGTCGTCGCCACCGACGCGGTCACGGGCGTGCCGGTAGCCCGCACGTCCGTGGCTCTGCTCAAGGAGGAGGAGCGCTACGACCTCAACGTCAAGCTGCTCGACCGCAGCGGCCAGCCGGTTGCCGCCTGGGTGGCTGTCAACAAGGGCGGCGAGCCCTGGCCCTGGGGCGAGTACGTCGACGGCGAGAAGACCTTGCGGATGCCACCGGGCACCTACTCGCTGACTGCGTACCTCGACGTCCAAGGCGAGGGGCCGGACCGGTCAGGTCTGGCCGTGGTGGTCGACCCGGAGACGGTTCTCGATGAGTCCGCCGAGGTCGTCCTTGACGCAGGCGAGGCGCGCCTGCTGGAGACCGAGGCCCCGCAGCGTACCGAGGACCGCCAGCGCAAGGTGGACCTCAGCATCGTGGATGGCTCGGGGTTGGAGTTCCGCAGCGCCTATGCCGTGCCTCCGTCGTACGACGACATCTATGTCTCACCGACCGACCCGGTCACGCAGGGCTCGTTCATGCTGACGACCCGCTGGCGCAAGGGTGAGCCGGGGATGAGCCTCGGCACGCCCGGTAACGGGGTCAGCTTCGACACGATCGTGCAGCCGGGCAGTACGCTCAACACGGCCACGGACACCGTGAAGACCGTGTATGCCGGTAGCGGTGGGGCGCCCGACTACGCAGGCATCGACGCGGACGGGAAGATCGCCGTCGTCAACCGTACGGACGCTGTCGCACCGGAAGAGCGAGCGGCCGCTGCTGAGGCCGCCGGGGCCGTGGCGCTGGTCGTGGTCAACGATGGGGTCGGCGGACTATCGGAGTACGTCGGCGAGGCGTCGATCCCCGTCGCCGGCGTGCACCGCGATGCCGGCGCGGAGCTGGTCGAGCTCGCGACGACCGGCGCCCGACTGATGATGAGGCAGGCGGAGTACCCCCGCTTTGTCTACGACCTGGCCCGTGCGTACCCCGGCCAGGTGCCGGACCGGCCGCTGGTCTACACACCGAGCCAGCGTGACCTGGCCCGGATCGACTCAAGCTTCTACGCCGTGCGTGGAAACGACGCGTCCGGCTACCGGTACGACGTCACCCTCAGCCCGTCCCTCGGTTTCGAGGAGCGGGAGTGGCACCCGGGCACCCGCGTCGAGTGGGTCACTCCCGGACAGAAGTGGGTCGAGTCGCACGCCCAGAACGTCGAGGGGATTCTCCCGTGGCCGATGGTGTCGGGCGTCAACACGTTCGCCAAGGGCACGAAAACACGTCACGACTGGTTCCGTCCGGCGATCGGCCCTGGCTTCAGCGACTCGTTCGGGGTCTTCAACTCGCGGGCGCGGAACTTCATGACCTGGAACGTCCAGGTCTGGAGCTCCTTCAGCGACCGGATGCACCTGGGTGGTTTCCTGCCGTGGGGTGAGACGCCGACCCGCCTACGGATCTTCCAGGGTGACCGGCTCATCCATGCCAACCCGCACAGCGGCGACATGCAGTGGGTGGAGGTGCCGGCCGGCAAGCGTCGCTACCGGGCTGTGCTGGACGCCGAACGGCCCAGCGATGTGTTCCGGCTGTCGACCCGCACGCACACCGAGTGGACGTTCCTGTCCGACACCGTGAACTCGGACGACTTCGAGCCCTTCACGGTGATGAGGCTCGACTACCGGCTCGACACCGACCTCAAGGGCAACATCCGGGCGGGCACACGGCAGCAGATCGCGCTTCGTCCGGGGGCGTCGGACCTCGGCAAGCTGCCCGGGAAGGTCACCCGCGTGAAGCTCGACGTGTCCTACAACGGCGGCGGCACGTGGCACAAGGTGACCATGAACAAGGGCGCGAGCGGCTGGTGGCGCGGGGGTTTCCGGGCGGCGAGGAAGCCCGGTGGCTTCGTGGCGGTCCGGGCAAGCGCCCGCACCGACCGGGGGTACAGCATCAAACAGACGATCATCCGGGCCTACGGCCTGCGGTGACCGATGGACTCCGCGGGCGCCGGGAGCCCCCTTTCCCGGTGCCCGCGGGTGGGCTCCCCGGGGCCTGTTCCGGGGAGGCGCCGCGATGGCGCATACTCTCACTGCCGCGACCGTCGAGGTGGAGAGAGTTGCCGATGCTGGAGGCGCTCGGTGTCGAGCCCGGCGTGGAGGCTGTCTACCGGGCTCTGCTCGGGCGTCCCACCACGACCGCCACCAAGCTCGCCGACGTGCTGCACCGGCCCGCGCGCGACATCGAGGATGAGCTGTCAGCGCTCGTCGTCGCCGGCCTGGCGCTGCGCTCCGACGACCAGACGTACGTCGCCGCACCACCGGCGGTCGCCCTCGGCGCCCTCATCACCGAACGCCGCGACGGGCTACGGCTGGCCGAGCAGGCGCTAGCCAGCCTTGCCGAGGAGCATCGGGCGGCGGTGGCAGGTCGGTCCATCACCGAGCTGATCGAGGTCGTGACCAGTGTCGACCAGGTCCGGCACCGCTACCAGCAGGTGCAGGCGGCGGCGAAGACCGAGCTCCGGATGTTTGTCACCGCTCCGTTCGTGGCGGTGCCGCCGGGGGAGAACACCTCCGAGACGGCCGCCGCCGACCGAGGCATCCGCATTCGCTGCCTGCTGGAACGCGGGGTCCTGGACGAGCTGGGAGCTCCCGACGAGGTGGTCGATTCCCTCCAACGCGGACTGGAGGTCCGGGTCGTCGAGAAGCTGCCGTTGAAGCTTGTGCTCGCTGATGACGACCTGGCGCTGGTGCCGCTCGCGGTCGCACCAGGCGGCGAGCCGGGCGCTGTCCTGCTCCAGCGCAGCGGGCTCCTGGCCGCCCTGGACGCACTCTTCGAGAGCGTCTGGCGACATGCCTACCCGCTGGAGCTGACGGGTGCCGGCGACGGCATCCTGTTCAGCGACGACCTCGAACCCGAGGACCCGACCGCCCTCGACCGCCAGCTCCTCAGCTTCCTGTTGGCCGGTCTGACCGACCAGGCCGCCGCCAGCCAGCTCGGCCTCTCCCTCAGGACGGTGCAACGGCGGCTACGCCACCTGCAGGACCTGGCCGGCGTCAAGTCCCGCATGCAACTCGGCTGGTATGCCGCCCGCAATGGCTGGGCCTAACGAACGAGCCGTGCGCCAATGAATCGACCCCAGGCGGGCTCGCCTATCGGCTCCGCCCCTACCGCGCGGCGCATCACTGAACGCGGAGTAGTCCATCCGCCTTGGATACGGAAGGCCAGGGACTCGGAGACCCGCCACCCCGAGAACGGAAACCCGAGATCGACTTTCGGGCTCAGGGAGCACAGTGCACCCGAAGGGCACCCGATGACGCGCCGATGGTCTAGGCCTCTTCGAAGTCGACCAGCGCCACGGGCGGTTGGGTCGGTTCGTCCGACCCGCCGGCCGGCTCCCGGGTGATCCCGAACCCGTCCGCGGTGGCGGGATCGCCCTCGAGCACGACGGTGTTGTCGGGGCCTTCGGGCATCAGGCCGGCCGAGACCATCCGGTCGTCGTGCTGCAGCCACAGCTGGTAGACCTTGTCCGCCCCAGCGGGCGCCATGTCGTGGGTCTCCACGATCGCGCCGTTGAGCTCGGCCGAGCGGGTGATCGTCACACTCGACCCGTCGTCGAACCGCTCGGTCCAGGACTCGGCGTCGTCGGCCGCGCGGATCCGCTCCGCCGCCGTCTGACTGGGAGCCTGGCTGGACTCGTCGGACCACGGGTGCCACACCGTGGCGCCCACGGCGCCGATCGCGACCAGCGCGGCGGCAGCGGCCACCAGCGCGAGGAGCCGGCGGCGCGGACGGCGATCGCCCGAGTCCGGGGCCGTGGTCACCACGGGCGGCAGCGGCCGCACCGCGTCGATGTCGGCCAGCACCCGGTCCCGCAGCGCAGCCGGCGGCCGGGCCATGGTCGTCTCGGGGAGCAGTGCGGCGGCCTCGCGGAGGCTGGCCACCTCGGCCGTGCAGTCGGCGCACTCGGCCAGGTGCCGCTCGAACCGGGCACGCTCGACGTCGTCCAGTGCGTCGATCGCGTAGGCGCCCGAGAGCGCGTGGATGTCGCTCATGTTGCCACCCCCATGGCGTCTCGAAGTCGGATCAACCCGTCCCGGATCCGGGTCTTGGCCGTGCCGAGCGGTAGGTCCAGCATGCTCGCCACCTCGGTATGTGTGTAGCCACCGAAGTAGGCCAGCTCGAGGGCCTCGCGCTGGACGTCGGTGAGGCTGGTCAGCGCGCTCCGCACCCGCCGCGCCTCGAGCGAGGCATGGGCGGCATCCGCGGTCGTGTCGTGCTCGACCAGCTGGTTCTGGTGTTGGTACGTCGTGTCCCGGCGGCTGGCCGCCTCGGCGGAGCGGACCCGGTCGACGGCCTTGCGGTGCACGATCGTGAGCATCCACGCGATCGCGCTGCCGCGGGCCGCGTCGAAGCGGGCCGAGCCCCGCCAGATCTCGAGGAACGACTCCTGGGCCACCTCCTCGGCCTGCGCGGGGTCGCGCACCACCCGGACGGCGAGCCCGTAGACCCGGGCCGAGGTGGCGTCGTACAGCTCTGCGAAGGCGTCCTTGTCGCCGCGCCCGGCCCGCTTGAGCAGTGCGGTCAGCACGTCCGTGGGACCGGTGGCAGCCGCCGGCGCCTCCTCGTGAGAGGAGGCGCCGGGGCTCACCTGCCCGAACCGGGTCACAGGTTGATCCTCGTCTTCGCTGCCTGGGTTGGGAAGCGGCTCAGGCAGCCGGGCTGAGGACCGTGTCGATCACGTAGACCGTGGCGTTGGCCGTGGGGATGTTGCCGCACAGCACGGTGGCGCCGTTGACGGTCATCCCGGACTCGTCGCCCTCGACGGTCACGGTGTCACCCTGCAGGGTGGTCTGCTCACCAACGACCGAGGCGGGGTCCAGCTGGCCCTCGACCACGTGATAGGTCAGCACGGTCGCGAGGTCGCTGGTCATGCCGTCCTTGGCGGCGCCGTCGAGCAGCGCGGTCAGGTCGGCCTCGGGGATCTCGGCGAAGGCGGGGTCGGCCGGCGCGAAGACGGTCAGGCCCTCCGCGCTGTTGAGCGTGTCGCCGAGGCCCTCGACGGCGCCCACGGCGGCGGTCAGGGTCTTGAGCAGCGGGTTGGTGCTGGCCGCGGTGCCGACCGGGTCCTGGACCATGCCGGTGAACGAGCCGTCGCCGGAGGTCGGGATCTGCGAGCAGCCGTCCCCGAAGGTCTGGGCGGCCGGGTCGGCCTCGTCACCCATGTCGTCGGCAGGCGCGTCGTCCGCCGGCGCCGACGACGAGGTGTCGTCGGAGGCGTCGCTGCCGCCGTTGTCGTCGTCACCGCAGGCAGCGAGGCCCAGCGAGAGGGTGAGCACCGCAACCGCGATGCCACCGTTGCGTCGGAGGGTCTGGAGCTTCATCGGTAGTGCCTTCCGTAGTGGTTGGTCTTGAGAGCAGTTCGGCGCCGCGACTCCGGCGGATTGGCCGGACGCGAAGAAATTCGGGGAGTCAGGCGACGGTCACGGCGTACTGGTGGATGCCGCTCGCGCCCTCGGGGAACGGGTTGGCGCGCGCGGCGGTCTGCACATGCCCGTCACCGCTGGTCACCCGCGCAGCGATGCTGTGCTGGCCCGGCTCGGCGTCCCAGCGGTAGTACCACTGGCGCCAGTAGTCGTTGCCGCCGTCCGGGCCGAGCGTGGCCGGCTTCCAGCCACCGCCGTCGACCTGCACCTCGACCTTGCCGACACCGCCGGACTGCTGGCACCAGGCGATGCCGCCGACGATGTTCTCGCCGGCGTCCAGCTTGGCCAGCGCGCGCGGGGTGTCGATCCGGGCGGAGATCTTGATCGGCGCCTCGGTGGCCCAGTCGCGCTCGGTCCAGTACGCCTCCTGCTGCTCGTACGTCGTGAGCGTGAGCCTCGTCAGCCACTTGGTGGCGCTGATGAAGCCGTAGAGCCCGGGGATCACCATCCGCACCGGGAAGCCGTGGGCGCGGGGCAGTTGCTCGCCATTCATCCCGATGCAGATCATCGCGTCGCGGCCGTCGGTGGCCAGCGCGAGCGGGGTGCTGATCGTCATTCCGTCGAAGTCGGTGCTGAGGATCTGGTCCGCCTCGCTGCCGACGCCCGCCAGGTCGAGCAGGTCCTGGAGCGGTACGCCGAGCCAGCGGGCGCCCCCCACGAACTCCCCGCCCACGCTGTTGGAGACACAGGTGAGGGTGATGTCGCGCTCGATCATCGGCATCTCCAGCAGCTCGTCGAAGGTGATCGTGAGCTCGTTCTCGACGTCGCCGTCGATGGTCAGCGTCCAGTCCCTGCTGTCGACGACCGGGGTGTCGAGGCGGGTGTCGACCCGGTAGAAGTCCTCGTTGGTGGTGACCCACCGACTGATGCCCGGCACCTGGTCGTCCAGGCCCTTGGGCAGCGGCCGTGCCGCGTCCGCGGCCGCCGGGAGGTCGATGTCCTCCGCCCGGGCGCGGTA
>DASTDJ010000204.1:0-4574 GCA_035710425.1 Nocardioides sp. | reverse complement strand
ACCGGGTGCCGGTGGCGGTGGAGCCGCCGTTCGCGCTGGTGCTGGCCGGCCAGGTCGTGCGCGGCCGGATCGACGCGGTCTACGCCGACGACGACGGCGGGTTCCTGCTCGTCGACTGGAAGACCAACCGGGCCCAGACCGCCGACCCGCTGCAGCTGGCGATCTACCGGGTCGCCTGGGCCGAGCTGCACGACGTACCCATCGAGCGGGTGCGGGCGGGGTTCTACTACGTCCGCACCGGCCGGCTGGTGGAGCCCGAGCAGCTGCCCGGACGCGCCGAGCTCGAGGCGCTGGTGACGCCGGATAGTTCTTGATACTTTCGATGAAGTATCAACGTCTATCTCTGGGAGACGGTGCATGCCGCAGCCGCTGACGAACCCCTACACGCCGGGCCAGGTCCCCCGGATCTTTGCCGGCCGGGTCGCCGAGCTCGGCAAGATCCGCGACCAGGTGAGCCGGGTGGCGACGTTCGGCGAGCTCGGCGGGCCGCTGCTGGTGTTCCACGCCCCACGCGGGCTGGGCAAGACCTCGCTGCTGCGCACCGGGCAGCGGCAAGCCGCCGAGCTGGGCTTCGTGTCGGTGTGGGTCGCCTGCTCGCGGGACCGGCCGTTCCTGCCCGAGCTGGTGCGTGGCGTCGAGCGAGCGCTGCACCGCGCCGAGCTGCGCCTCGACCCCGACGAGGGGCGGCGCTGGAAGTCGCGGCTGGAGCGGGTCTCCGTCGAGCTCGGGGTCCCGGGCCTGAAGGTGACCGGCGACATCCATACCGGGGCGGAGGAAGCCCCGCGTTCGACCGCCTCGTCAGCGCCGATCGGGGCGCTGGAGGACCTGCTGCACGACGCCGCGGGACTCGTCCGCGGTCGTGGCGGTGCCGGGCTGCTCGTGTTCATCGACGAGCTGCACGCCGCGTCCGCCGACGACATGTCCATCCTGCTCAACGCCGTGCAGAACCTCGACGGCGAGCGGGAGGACAACCCGCTCGCCGTGGTCACCGCCGGCCTGCCGGTCACACCTGAGGCGATCACCAGGGCTGCCACGTTCGGCGAGCGGAGCACCTTCGTGCCGCTCGACCTGCTCAGCGAGGACGACGCCCGGGCGGTGCTCACCGCGCCCGCGGAGGCGCTCGAGGTGACCTGGTCGCCCGAGGCCCTGACGCTGGTGGCCGACGAGTGTCGCGGTCATCCCTACCTGCTGCAGCTCCTCGGCAGCTCGGCCTGGTCCGCGGCGCAGCCGGATGCCGGCGGGCGGGTGGAGGCCGACCACGTGCGGGCCGGCATCCCCGCGGCCGCCGACCAGCTCGACGCGATGTACCGCGCCCGCTGGGGGTCGGCGACCCCCGCCGAGAAGGCGTTCGTGCGGGCGATGGCCGAGGTCGGCACCGAGAACGTCAGCCGGGCCCAGATCGCCGACAACCTCGGCCAGGACACCCACGCGATCAGCGTGCCCAGGGAGCGGCTGATCGAGAAGGGCGTGATCGAGCCGGTCGGTCACGGGTTGGTGCGGTTCACGCTGCCCGGCTTCGCGGCGTACGTCCGCGAGCGCGCGCCGGGCTAGCCCAGGCCCGCCTCGAGCGCGATCTCGACCATCGTCCCGAAGCTCCGCTCGCGCTCCTCGGCGCTGGTGGCCTCACCGGTGACGACCTGGTCCGACACGGTGCAGATAGTCAGCGCGCGGCGCCCGAACCGGGCGGCCAGCGTGTAGAGCGCGCTGGACTCCATCTCCACGGCATGCACACCGTGCTCGACCATCCGGGCGATCAGCTCCGGACGGGCGGGGTAGAACGAGTCGCTGCTGAAGATCAGCCCGACGTGCGCGCCGCCGTGTCGCTCGGCCGCAGCCGCCGCATCCCGCAGCAGTGCGAAGTCGGCGACCGGCGCGTAGTCGAGGCCCTCGAACGCGATCCGGTTCATCGAGGAGTCGGTGCACGCTCCCGACGCGATCACCAGGTCGCGGATCGCCAGCCGCTCGCTGAGCGCCCCGCAGGACCCGACCCGGATGATCGTCTGGACGTCGTAGTCGCGGAACAGCTCGTTGACGTAGATCGCCAGCGACGGCTGGCCCATCCCCGAGCCCTGGACCGAGACCGGCTTGCCGTTCCAGGTGCCGGTGTACCCGAACATGCCCCGCACCTCGGAGTAGCACCTCGCGTCCTCGAGGAAAGTCTCGGCGATCCAGGTCGCGCGCTTCGGGTCGCCGGGGAACAGGACGAGGGGAGCGATCTCGCCGGGACCGGCGCCGATGTGGGTGCTCATGGCCCTCACCCTAGGCAGTCCTAGAGTCGTCCCCGTGACGTACCCGCACCTGGAGCTGGCCGCCGATCCGCACGACCGCGCCGCGCTCAGGCGCACCGACGAGGCCTGGCTGAACGAGCGCTGGGACGACCCCGACACCCGGGTGCTGGTCGTCTCGGGGACCCGGGTCCGGCCGCGGTACGGTGCCATCGACTGGCTGAGCCCCGCCGAGGCGCCCGCGGGTGTGCGGCTGCTGCTCGGCGACCGGGACGGCCGGACCTGGTTCGCCGTCGTGGTGCCCCCCGACGCGGCGAAGGCGGAGCCGGACCAGTGGTTCCCGCTGCGCGGCCTGCTGCCGTTCCTCAGCGGCGACTCGGTGCGCCTGGCGCCGCTGGTCTTCCACGCGCTGGGTCTCGCCGAGTGGTTGTGGGCGACCCGGTTCTGCCCCCGCTGCGGCGGCAAGCTGGAGGCGCGCGCGGCCGGGCACGAGCTGACCTGCGTCGACTGCGGGCGGTCGCAGTTCCCGCGGTCCGACCCGGCCGTGATCATGGTGGTCGCCCACGGGGAGCCCGGCTCCGCCGAGGAGCGCTGCCTGCTCGGGCGACAGGCGGTCTGGCCCGCGGGGCGGTTCTCGACGCTCGCCGGCTTCTGCGAGCCGGGGGAGACGCTCGAGGACGCCGTACGCCGCGAGGTCGCCGAGGAGACCGGCGTGGTCGTCGGCGACGTGGAGTACTTCGGCAACCAGCCCTGGCCGCTGCCGTCCAGCCTGATGCTCGGGTTCATCGGCAGGGCCGTGACCACCGAGATCGTCGTGGACGACGACGAGATCGACGAGGCGCAGTGGTTCACGCGCGCCGAGATGAAGGAGCAGGCCGAGGCGGGCTCGCTGGTGCTGCCCGGTGGGGTCTCGATCAGCCGGTCACTCGTGGAGCACTGGTACGGCGGGCCGTTGCCCGGTCAGTGGTGAGGCTCAGGCGGCGAGTGCCGCGAGCTTCTCCTTGACCTGGGCGACCGACGGGTTGGTGTGGGCCGTGCCGTCGGGGTAGACCAGCGTCGGCACCGTCTGGTTGCCGTTGTTGGCGGACTCCACGATCGCGGCCGCGCCGGGGGTCTGCTCGATGTCGACGACGTCGTAGACGATCCCTTCTCGGTCGAGCTGGCTCTTCAGTCGGTGGCAGTAGCCGCACCATGGTGTCGTGTACATGGTGAAAGTGCCGCTCATCGTTGGGATGTCCCCTCCTGCGTCTAGGGTCGTGGTCGTTGCCTGATCAACCATTCTCGACCAGGAGTTGTTCCCGATGACGCCCCCGGAGGACCTGCTCGCCGCGCTCGATCCCGAGCAGCGCCAGGTCGCGGAGGCGTTGCGCGGTCCGGTGCGCGTTCTCGCAGGTGCGGGCACCGGCAAGACCCGGGCGATCACCCACCGGATCGCCTACGGCGTGGCCACCGGGGTCTACGCGCCCACCGAGGTCCTGGCCGTGACGTTCACCACTCGCGCGGCGGGAGAGATGCGGTCGCGGCTGCGCAGGTTCGGCGCCCAGGCCGTGCAGGCGCGCACCTTCCACTCGGCCGCGCTGCGGCAGCTGCGCTACTTCTGGCCACACGTCTACGGCACCGAGCTGCCGACCCTGACGGAGTCGAAGATCGGGCTGCTGGTCACCGCCGCGCGCCGGCAGCGGGTCAACGCCGACCAGGCGCTGCTGCGCGACCTCGCCTCCGAGGTCGAGTGGGCCAAGGTCAGCAACGTCCACCCCGACGACTACGCCGCGCTGGCGCTCGCGCGCGGGCGCTCGGTGGCGGGCCTCGAGCTCGACACGGTCGGGCGGGTCTTCGCCAGCTACGAAGAGGTGAAGCGCGGCCAGGGCCGGATGGACATGGAAGACGTCCTCCTGCTCACCGCGGGCCTGCTCGCCGACGACGAGCGGGTGGCCGCCCAGGTGCGCCGACAGTACAAATGGTTCGTCGTCGACGAGTTCCAGGACGTCTCGCCGCTCCAGTCGGCGCTCCTCGACCTGTGGCTCGGTGGTCGCGACGAGCTGTGCGTTGTCGGCGACCCGGCGCAGACGATCTACTCGTTCGCGGGAGCCGACGCGGGCTACCTCACGCGCTTCCCCACGAAGTACCCCGGCACCACCTCCATCGAGCTGACCCGCAACTACCGCTCCACCCCCCAGGTGGTCGCTGCCGCCAACACGCTGCTCGCCGGGTCGGAGAGCCAAGGCGTCGAGCTCCGCGCCCAGCGACCGGCCGGTCCGGAGGCCCGCTACACCGGGCACCCCGACGAGGTGGCCGAGGCGGCGGCGGTCGCCGCCGGCATCGAGGAGCTCCGCCGCGCGGGCGGTCGCC
>DASTDJ010000203.1:0-8191 GCA_035710425.1 Nocardioides sp. | reverse complement strand
GCGCGCTGCATGCCGGTGACCTGGTCACCCACCGCGGCACGCACTTCGCCGTCGACTCCGCACGCGTCTGGGACCTGCCCCCGAACCCGGTACGGATCGCGGTCGCGGTCGCCGGGGAGCGCGCGGTCGAGCGGTTCGCCCCGCTCGCGGACGACCTGATCGCGGTCGAGCCGGACGCCGACCTGGTGCAGGAGTGGAACGCCGTCAACGGGGCTCCACGGGTGCCGGACCAGGCGCGGGCGATCGGGCAGATCCCGATCTGCTGGGACCCCGACGAAGAGACCGCGCGGAAGCGGGCGCACGAGCAGTTCCGCTGGTTCGCCGGCGGCTGGTCGGTGAACGCCGACCTGCCCACGACCGCCGGCTTCGCCGGGGCCAGCCAGTACGTCACCCCCGACGACGTCGCCGACTCGATCCCCTGCGGCCCCGACCTGGACCGGATCGTCGAGGCGGTCTCGGCGTTCTGGGACGCCGGCTTCACCGACGTCGCGCTGGTACAGGTCGGTGACGAGGGCCAGGACCGGTTCCTGGACGAAGCGGCCGAGCCGCTGCTGGAGAAGCTGCGTGCGGCCGCGCCCTGAGTTCGTCCACCACGGGCTCGGCCGAGGTCGATGCCCGATCTGGCAGTGACCGGTCGGGACAGTGGGAGCTGCCGCCGGTTTCGTGACGGGTGATCCCGTTCCCTATACTTCCGCGGGTTGCCCGCACGTCGCGCAGCACGCCGCCTTAGCTCAGTCGGTAGAGCGATTCACTCGTAATGAATAGGTCGTCGGTTCGATTCCGACAGGCGGCTCCAAGCCAGAATTCCTCGAGCCCTGGCTCACCGAGGGTCTCGAGATCCCTCGTGCGCGGGTCTTCTCCTAGGACGTCGACCTCGGCGAGGTGCTCATGAGGTTCTACGGGCACGGCACCTACCGCGCCGAGGCCGCGCTCCCGGCCCCGCGTGTCTGGGAGCTGCAGGTCTCCCTACGCATCAGCGAGTTCGAGAACCCCGTGACCACCCTCGAGTTCACCATCGAGTAGTCGCGGCTGCGACCGGCGGGACGCGCCGGGGGAGATGCCGATCGTGCGCTTGAAGGCGCGGCTGAACGCGGCCTCGGACTCGTAGCCGAGCCTGGTGGCGAGCGCCGCGACAGGCGCGTCGTCGGTCTGCAGCCAGTCGACCGCCACCTGCATCCGCCACCGGGTGACGTACTTCATCACCGGCTCGCCGACCAGCTCGGTGAACCGGGCCGCGAACGCCGATCGGGACATGGCCGTCTCGCGTGCCAGCGAAGCCACCGACCAGGGCCGCGCCGGGTCGCGGTGGATGAGCGACAGTGCCCGGCCGATCCGCGGGTCCTGCAGGGCCCCGAGCCAGCCGGACTGTCCGGCCGGGTCGCCCGCGATCCACGAGCGGATGGCCTGGATCACCAGGATGTCCGAGAGCCTGGTGATCACGGCCTCGCCGCCCGGCCGCAGCTCCCGCCCCTCGGCGGCGATGAGGCGGAGCGTGCTGTGCATCCAGTCGGCCTCCGGCGACGGCGACCCGGGCGATCCCTCGACGACGATCGTGCGGGGCAGTAGCGCCACCAGGTTGCGGGCGGCCGGGTGCCCGAAGCGGACCGTGCCGCACACGAGGCTCGTGGCCGCGCCGTCGCCGCCGTACCGCAGGATCGCGTAGCGGTCGCTGGCGTAGTCGTAGTCCAGCCGGTCGACCCGCGGGGTCGATGCCCCGGACTCGCTGACCAGCTGGTGACCCTGGCCGTGCGGCACCAGGGCGAAGTCGCCGGGCTGCAGCAGCAGCGGCTCCTCGCCGTCCATCTCGAGCCAGCAGCGCCCGGAGCTCACGACGTGGAACCACATCGACCCCGGCTCGGGCGGCAGGTCCAGGCCCCAGGGGGCTGTGAGCTCGGAGCGGCAGTAGAACGTGCCCGACATCCGCAGCACGTGCAGCGCCTCGCCGAGCGGATCGGATGTGGTCCAGGGGTCCTCGCCTCGCATGGGACCAGTGTGCCGCTCCTGAGCCAGAGTCCAGCCCTGCTGGACGAACGAGCAAGATCTGTCGACTTCCGGGCAGTGTTTCGCTGCCTTGCCTCCATCAGAGTGGACGTCAGGTACATCACCCACTCAGAGAGGAACCATCATGAACACCACATCCCACGACGACCGCCCCACCCTCGTCATCGGCGGCACCGGCAAGACCGGACGGCGGGTCGTCGCCCGGCTCCGCGACCGCGGTCTGCCGGTGCGGGTCGGCTCCCGCTCCGCGGAGCTGCCCTTCGACTGGACCGACGAGTCCACTTGGGCTCCCGCGCTGCAGGGCGTGCGGGCGGTCTACCTCCCCTACCCGGACCTGGTGCTCCCCGAGCCGACGAAGGCGACCCGCGCGTTCGCCGAACTCGCGATCGAGCACGGGGTCGACCGGCTGGTGATGCTCACCGGCCGCGGTGAGGAGGAGGCCCAGCGGGCCGAGCGGGAGCTCCAGGCCACCGGCGCCGACGTCACCATCGTGCGCTGTGCCTGGTTCATGCAGATCTTCAGCGAGGACTACCTGCTGGAGCCGGTCCAGGCGGGCGAGGTCGTGCTGCCGGCGCACGCGGGCCAGCGCGAGCCGTTCGTCGACGCCGACGACATCGCCGACGTCGCGGTCGCGGCGCTCACCGAGCCCGGTCACGCAGGCGAGGTCTACGAGCTGACCAGCCCCGAGCTGCTCAGCTTCCCCGAGGCGGTCGCCGAGATCGCCAAGGCCAGGGGACAGGACATCAGCTACGTCCAGGTGTCGGTGGACGAGTACGCCGCCGGCGCGGTCGAGGAGGACGTCCCGGCCAACATCGTCGACTTCCTGACCTACCTGTTCCGCGACGTCGTCGGCGTCCAGGACTTCGTCACCGACGGCGTGCAGCGTGTGCTGGGTCGCGAGCCTCGCACGTTCCGCGACTGGGCGCAGCGGACCGCAGCTACGGGGGTGTGGGCATGACGACGCGACGACGCTGGCTGCTGGGTGCGGCCGCGCTGACGACGGGCCTGAACGCGGGGGTCTACTTCGGCTGGGCGACGGGCGTGATGCCCGGCCTCGCGAACGCCTCGGACCACACGTTCGTGGAGACGATGAACGAGATCAACGGCGTCATCGTCAACCCGGCGTTCATGTCCGTCCTGCTCGGAGCCCCGGTGCTGACGGGGATCGCGGCGTTCACCGAGAAGAGCGCGATGCGGCCCTGGCTGCTCGCGGCATTCGGCGCCAACGTCGCGACGATCCTCGTCACGATGGGCGCCAACGTCCCGCTCAACGACACGCTGTACGCCGTCGACCTGGCCAAGGACAACCCGCACCAGGCACGTCAGGACTTCGAGACGCCGTGGGTGGCGTGGAACATCGTCCGCACCCTGACTTCGACCGCGGCCACGGCGCTGCTCGTCCGGGCGTTCCTGTCGTCGACGAGGCAGCCGGCACAGACGCTGACCCGTCAGTGAGGGGACGCCACCGGATGGTTCGGGTCGTAGACGGGCGGGGTGCGCGGGTTCGCCTCGTCGGGCCAGCCGAGGGGGTCGTCGTCGAGGTCCGTCGAGTCCAACGGGTCGTCGGGCCCCGAGCCACCCGGCGGCGAGATGCTGCCGGCCTTGCGGTCGAAGGCCCCGCGCGCCTCGGCGTCCGCGTCACCGATGAAGCCCGCCGCGATCGCGAGCTTCTCACCGGCGGCGATGATCTCCGCGGCGGAGCTCGAGAGGACCGAGGTGACGAGCTCGAGGAAGTCGACGTACGAGTTGTAGAAGGGGCCGTACTGACCGCCGCTGCCCACGGCCCCGACCCGCAGCCACGCGGTCGGCGAGCTGCTCCGGTCGGCCAGGTCGGACGCTGACTCCAGGAAGGCGGCGATGCTCGGCATCGTCCTGAGCCCGACGTCCTGGTAGACCTCCGGGATCACGTGGATCTGGCCGGGCGCCGACCAGTCGACGTCACCGACGGTGGTGTTGTCCGGCCGGGTGTCGACGCCGGCGCCGGGGGAGATGTGGTAGTCCGCGCGCTCGTGGGACGCGGAGGCCTTGGCGACGGCGTTGTCCAGCAGGTCCCTGACTCCCTTCTCGGCCTCGGTGATGTCGTCGTCCAGCCGCTCGAGCGCGAGGAGGAGGTGGTCGTAGACCTCGTCGGGTGATCCGCCGGCCAGCTGGTAGGGGTCGGGAGGCGCGGGCCTGGACTGGGTCACCAGGGCGAGGAAACCGCTCACCTTGATGGCCTTGGCCAGCAGGTCCACCCCCTTCCCCGCGGGAAGCACGCCGGACAGGACCTCGAGGAACCCCTTGACGGCACCGAAGTCGACCTGCCCACCGGCGCTGGCGAACGCCGACGTCGCGTTCTCCGCCACGGAGACGACAGACTTCCGCACCGCCTCCCACGCGCTCTTCTCGGCGGCCAGCGCCGCGCCCAGCGCGATCAGCAGCTCCCTCTGGTTGCCGATCACGGATGCGGTGCGCACCGCGCCGTAGACCGAGGTGAACGCGAACGCGGCGCGGCCCTGCTCCGGCTTGATCGCCGCGAGGTTGTTGTCCACGAGGCTGACGAGGTCGGCCTCGGCGGCCGGCACCGTGCCGGTCCGGGTGTCGCCGGGCTGCATGGTCAGCTGGTCGATCGCCTCGGCGAGACCGGCGACGCCCTCGTCGAAGAGGGCCGGGTCGGGGAGGTCCCGCCACCGCTCGAAGGCCGCGTTGATGCGCTCGAACCACGGACCGTAGATGGCTTCGCCGGCATCGACGCGGTACTGGTACTTCAGGCCGCCTGTCACCTGGATCGGGTCGTCGCTGACGAGCCTCGCGCCGGGCGGCAGCGGACCGCCGGACGGGGTGGTGCCGTCGGTCAGCACGAGGTCGATGGTGACCTCCCCGGTGCTCGGTGAGACCGGTGGCAGGCGGCCACCGTACCCCTCGCTGTGGTAGCCGGTCGCGGCATCGCCGAACCACTCCAGCTCGCGGAGCTCGGCGTCGATCGCGGCTTCGGTCATCGTGCGCATCAGCGCGGGCAGGTCGCCGTACGTCGGCATCGGGTCGGACTCTCTCTTTCGGGGACGCGGAAAGGGGGGAGTCTGGTCGGACGTGGCGGAAGGTAAAAAGGATTCGAAGAGGGCTGAATCCAACGACTCAGCGGTCGGGTCCGGCCCACTCCTCGGCCAGCAGTGACCACACCTGGCTGTCCTGCCTCGGTCCGTAGGCCCACTCCGACCGCAGCACGCCATCGAGGCGCATGCCGAGCCGCTGGGCCACGGCCTGGCTGCGTTCGTTGGCCGGCGTCGTGACCCACTCGATCCGCGTCATGCCGCGCTCGCCGAACGCGTAGTCGACGAGCACTCGGGCGGCCTTGGTGACCAGGCCGTGCCCGGTGCCGGCCGGCTCGGTCCAGCAGCCGATCTCGCAGTTGCGGTTGCCGGCGTCGAACTTCGGGAACATCACGCCGCCGACGAGCGTGCCCTCGAGCCAGATGCCGCAGATCCGTCCGGCATCGGCGGCCTGCTTGTCGGCGTACCGCTGGAGGGTGGCGCGAGCCGACTCGAGGTCGGTCGAGAAGGTCGCCCAAGGGATCCAGGGGTCGACCGTGGCCCGGGCCCGGTCGATGTGGGCGAGGAACTCCTCGGCCTGCCAGGGCTCGATCGGGCGGAGCTCGGCGGAAGGGGTGGTGGACAGGGTGATCGCGTACACCCGTCCATCCTGCCGCCTACTCCTCCTCTTTCAGGTGTGGGTCGGCGAGGAGGTACTGAGTGACCTTCCCGTCGTGGCCTCGGTCGTGCACCTTGACCGGCTCGGGGATCATCCGGCCCTCGGTCGTGTCCCAGAACCGGTCGATGCGCAGCGCCACGGTCCGGGCCATCCGCCCGCGCAGCCCGCGGTGCCACACGTAGGGGTGCGGACGGGTCGGCGCGTGCAGCTCGGCGTGGTAGAGCCGCTCACCCCAGTCGGGGTCGTCGTCGTGCCGGGTCTCGGCGACGGCGTCGACCAGCTCGCGCTCCAGCACCCAGGTCCGGTCGAACTCGGCGCGTACGTCGTCCCAGATCGAGTCCCACGATCGGCGGATCGCGTAGGTCGAGCCGTAGAGCTTGGCCTTCACCTGGGCGAGCGCGATCTCGAGCTCCTTGCACTGCTGCACGAACTCGCGGGCGCGCTCGTCGCCGTCGGGCAGTCGCCTCCGGACGGTCGGCACGAGCACCTCGAGCACCGCGCCGTAGTGCCGGCTGGCGCTGGCCAGGAACGTGTCGATGGCGGGGTACTGATCTCTGACATGGCGCACGTCCGGCCGCGCCGCGGCCGCCCTGGTCAACCGTTCGTCCAGCACTCGATGGGTCTCGCTCATGCCTGGTACGAGGGTGTCCATCGCCGTCATCTCCCGCCCGCGTGAAGGGGCCCTCCCCAGCCCCTCCCACCAGTGTCCGCCTGCCGTAGCCGGGGGACAAGGCCGGTCACACCTGCAGCCGGAGACCCGGATGGGCGACCATCACCTCCGCATCGCACCGGCTCCGGGCGGCGGCCAGCGCCGCCTCCGGATCGGTGCCCGGCTGGAGGTGCACGAGCAGCAGCCGACGCGCATTCGCAGCCGCGGCGTGGTCGCCGGCCACGGCCGCACTGGAGAGGTGGTTCCTGCTGTCGACGGGCACCTCGTCGGCGTACGTCGCCTCGGCCAGCAGCAGGTCGGCGTCCCTGGCCAGCCGCCCCACCTCCGGGCTGGGCCCCGTGTCGCCGGTGTAGCCGGAGGCGAGCATGCCGGGCCGGTCCAGGGCCAGGACGACGTCCAGCGCACCGCGCGGCGCGTAGACCGGCAGCAGTGGCACCCCCTCCTCGGGAAGCACCCGGGCGCGCAGCAACGGGTTGAGGTCGACGCAGTGGTCGGGGTGGACGTGGCTGACGAATACGGCATCGATCTCGGCGGGCGTAGTGTTCTCGAGGAGGGCGGAGAACGTGGCATATCCGGGATCCACGAGAAGCGCGAAGCCCTCATGCTCGACCAGGTAGCCGCTGCAGGGCCGGCCCCGGTCCGGCCAAGCACCACAGCCGCCGAGAACGGTGACTCGCACCGCAGTGACGATACGCCCGGCACCGTTTACGATCTGCTCACAATTTCAACGAGGGAGGCGGTGACATGCGCGAGCGCGAGGCCCAGGTCGGGCGGTTCACCTGTGATCTGATCACCGGCACCTGGGAGTGGGACGACGAGGTGTTCCGCATCCACGGTCTCGACCCCGGGTCGATCACGCCCACCACCGACTACGTCCTCAACTGCAAGCATCCCGAGGACCGCGAGCGGGTGGCCTCGGTGCTCACCAAGGCGACCCGCACCGGCGAGCCGTTCAGCGTCTCCTACCGGCTCATCGGTGCCGACGGCATCGAACGCCAGGTCGTGCTCGTCTGCGAGGGGGGCGTCTGCGAGGAGGACACGGTCACCTCCATCAACGGCTACTACGTCGACCTGACCGCGCAGTTCCGCGCCGAGAGCGTGCAGCACGCCAACGAGGCGGTCGCGGCCTCGGCCGAGAGCAGGGCGGTCATCGAGCAGGCCAAGGGCAGCCTGATGCTCGCCTACGGTCTGGACGCCGACCAGGCCTTCGCGATGCTGAACTGGTGGTCGAGCCACCGCAACCTCAAGGTCCGCGAGCTGGCGACCCGGCTGGTCGAGAACTGGGAAGCAGGCACCGCCACCAGTGACGACCTGCGGCGGCGCTTCGACACCCTGCTCCACGACATCGCCGCGGACACCCCGGGTGACGGGATCCCCACGGCCGACCCTGCTCCGCTGCCCGACTAGGACCCGCCGGGCTTGAGCGGCCTGGTATTCAGGAACCGGACCTGCGCGACGCCGCAACGGCTGCGCCGGCTCGTTTCCGGTCGGCCGGGCCTGGGGAGGTCTCGGCCGGCCGGGACGTGCGTCCACCGGCGGTCGCGGCTCAGGCCTTCCACACCTCCGCCTCGGTGACGAAGGCCGAGGAGCCGGGTCGCTCCGGCGTCCCGCCGCGCTCGATCTCGCCGGGCAGCTCGCGGCCGCCCAGCCTGATCGCACCGGTGGCGCACGGGCCGAGCACGAGGCTGAGGCTGTGCGGGACCCCACCGAGAGGTCGACGTCCACACGTGCCGGCGCGGGCCGGAACCGCGGCGTGGTCCAGGGCAGCCCCTCGAGCTCGGGAAAGTGCCGCACGAAGCTGTCGGCCAGCCAGTGCCCCAGCGCCGGACGGTC
>DASTDJ010000202.1:0-12058 GCA_035710425.1 Nocardioides sp. | reverse complement strand
GGGACCCGATCGTCGACCTGCTCGCCGAGCGGTACGACGTGGTGCGGCTCGACCTGGCCGGCTTCGGCGAGTCCCCGGCGTACCCCGCCGGCGTGCCGTACACGATGGACAACGCCTGCGCGGACCTGGCCGCGAACTTCGCGGAGTGGGGCCTCGATCGACCGCACGTGGTCGGCAACTCCCTCGGCGGCGCGATATCCCTCGAGCTGGCCGCGCGGGGCTTCGTCTCCAGCGCCACGGTGCTGAGTCCCGCGGGCTTCTTCGGACGGGTCGAGCGGCTGTGGCCGTTGACGGCGCTCAGCCTGATGCGGCTCACCAGCAAGCTGCCCGACGTCGTGCTCCGGGCCGTCGCCCGCAGCCGGGTCGGGCGCCGGATGGTCGGCTACCTCCTCTACACCCATCCGGAGCGCGCCACCGCCGAGTCGACGTACGCCGACTCGCTGGCCCTGAAGCGCGCCACGGCGTTCTTCCCGACGATCCGGGCGGGCCTGCACTACGAGCTCGACCCGAGCGGCATCGACGTCCCCGTCACCGTCGCCTGGGGCACCCAGGACCGGCTGCTGCGCTACCGCCAGTCGCGGGAGGCCGAGCGTCGCCTTCCTGCGGCCCGGCACCTGCCGCTGCCCGACTGCGGGCACGTGCCGATGATCGACGACCCCGAGCGCGTCGTCTCGGTGATCGAGGAGACCATCGGCCGCGCGAAGGCGTCCGCCGCCGCCTAGCCCTCCATGTTCATGTAGGGGTCGGAGACCCGCTTCGCGGCGGGCAGCGGGCGGGCGCTGCGCAGGTGGATGCCGAACAGCCGGTTGATCTGGGCGCCGTACTTCCGCTCGACCCGGCCGCGATCGATGATCAGGCCCTGCTCGTCGGAGACGGAGGCCAGGCCGGACCAGTTCTCACTGCCCTGGTAGACGATCCTCGCGCCCCGCCGGCCGCCGTAGTGGCCGCTGATCGCCATCGCCTTCATGTGCAGGTAGATGTCGTAGGCGCCGTCGCCGTCGACGTCGCGGACCAGGTGGTTGCGCGGCACGCCCTGGAGGATGCGCCACACGTTGCCGCCGAGCTGGCTGTAGACCAGTCGGATGTTGCACCCGTTGCGGTGGAGCTGCTTGATCTGGCGCGCGATCCTGATGCCACGCTGCCCCAGGATCACGTCCTGCGCGATCCGCAGCGACGTGCGGCCGTTGATACCGGCCCCGCGGGCGCCGCGGCACTTGACCCGGCTGAGCATCTTCGACACGAGGTCCCTGAGACCGCTGCGCGGCTGGAACCAGCCCCGGATGCTGCCGTCGGCGTAGACCCGGGGCCGGGCGGGGCGATCCCGCGACGCCTCGTTGAACACCGCGATCGAGCCGCGGTAGGCGCGCTTGGAGCCCACGACGGTGAACATGTCGTTGTACTGCGCCGTCGCCGACGCTCCGGTCATGTTGGCCGAGGACGACATGACCACGCGCGGCTGGGAGCCGGTCTTGCTGAAGAGATACATCTTCGAGTGCATCGAGCCGCCCTTGCCCCGGCACGAGTGGGAGCAGGTGTGGAACCAGCTGCGCATCTCGGGCTTGCGGTCCTGTCTCTGCAGGGCGCGCCTCAGCGTGTTGTAGGGGCCGCCGCGTCCCTGCTCCTCGGCGAGCCTGCGGGCCATGATGATCCGCACGCTCACACCGCGCTTGTGCGCGCCGCGCAGGGCCTTCACGAACACCCAGCTGTTGAAGTTCCAGGTCATCGCCCGGATCTTCGAGCCCCGCTGGCTGTGCCGGATCGCGCGCAGCACCTTGTCGTTGATCGACTGCTGGCCGGGCCGGTTGAAGGTGACGCCCGGCTTGGGCCGGTAGCGCGGCCTCTTGGCAGGGCCGGACTGCTGCGCCTCCGGCGCGGCGACCCGGCTGATGTCCTGCTGGACGGCGCGGGTCGCGCCCGCCGGTCCAGCGACGACCTGGGACGACACGGCCACGCTGAGGATGGTGGCCGCGACGAGATACCTGCTCTTGCGCACTCTTGTCTCCAAGCTGGGGGCGAGTGTC
The DNA here is from genome assembly GCA_035710425.1 of Nocardioides sp. Classification (GTDB taxonomy): domain Bacteria; phylum Actinomycetota; class Actinomycetes; order Propionibacteriales; family Nocardioidaceae; genus Nocardioides. Next base: position 10,037 of record DASTDJ010000202.1, on the reverse strand, counting down.
CGTGCCACGAGCCGGCCAGGAGCCGGCTCGTGCATGGTCTAGACCGTAACAGCCAGCGTGCTTGCATTGCGGCATGAGCGACGCGATGACACGTCTCATGTCGGCGGCCGACTCCCCGCTGGTGATCGTGACCACCGCTGCGGAGGGCGAGCCCGCCGGATGCGTCGTCGGGTTCCACTGCCAGTCCAGCATCGAGCCGGAGCAGTACGCCGTCTGGCTCTCGAAGGCCAACCACACCTACCGGGTCGGGCTGCGGGCAGAGGTCTTCGCCGTGCACTTCCTCAGCGAGTCCGATCGCGAGCTCGCTCGCCACTTCGGCACACAGAGCGAGGACGACGTGGACAAGTTCGCCGACATCCGGTGGAGCTCGGGCCCGGGCGGCGTGCCGCTGCTCGACGGTCTCCCGCACCGGCTCACGATGCGGCGGTCGATGATCGTCGACGACGGCGGCGACCACGTCTGCGTGACCGGGCAGGTGACCGAGGTCGACGGCGGTGACGAGTTCGTCCCGCTGCGGCTGTCGGCCGCCGCCGGCTGGGAGCCCGGCCGCGAGCCCGAGGAGCGTGCGATCGACCCCGGTCAGGACTGAGCGCGGTCCCGGGCGGTGAGGTGGGTCAGCAGGCACCGCCACTCACCGTCCCGCCGCACGAACACGTCGGACGTCCACTCGTCGTTCTCGAAGCGCTCGCGCTGGTACTCCCCGGAGTTGACGTTCCGGGCGACCACGACCGCCACCTCCCCGAGGACCACGACCGAGTGCAGCTCGTGGCGCATGGCGTCGTGGGTGACCTGGCCGCTCCGCACGGCCTCCAGGAAGCCGCTGCCGGGCATCGGCCCGTCCTTGCCCACGAAGAGCCAGTCCGGGTCGGCGAAGGCACCGATCCGGTCGGCGTCGTTGGCGACGATCGCGTCCTCCCAGTCGGAGAGGAGCCGGTCGAAGGCGGCGTGCGTGGCGGTGTCGGTCATGCCCCCAGCCTCCCCCTCGGGGCCACGGACGTCTTGAACGAACGGGAGCCGCGTCGATGGGTGCCGATGGGCACGCGCTAGGTTGCACGGTGACCCCTGTCACCCGATTCTCGCGGCCGAAGGAGTGGTGAATGGCGACTGGGATCCGCGCCCGATTGACCGGGAAGCACGTCCTGCTCACCGGGGTGACCGGGTTCGTGGGCGAGGCGCTCCTGCAGCGCCTGCTGAGCGATGCCCCGGAGGCCCGGATCACGGTGCTGGTGCGCCCACGCGGCTCGACGAGCGGCGAGGACCGGATCCGGTCGCTGCTGAAGAAGCCGATCTTCGAGGAGTGTGACGGCGACCGGGTGGCCGTCCTCGAGGGCGACATGGCCGACGTACCCGCTCTTCCGGCCGACCTCGACGCCATCGTCCACTGCGCCGGTGACGTCTCGTTCAACCCACCCGTCGACCAGGCGTTCACCACCAACGTCGTTGGCGCCCGCGGCCTGCTCGCCCGGGCGCGCGAGGTCGGCGACCACGTCCACTACGTGCACATCTCGACGGCCTACGTCGCGGGCCGGCGCCGCGGCACGATCCCCGAGGGCCCGGTCGACCACGACGTCGACCTCGAGGCCGAGCTGGCCTGGGGCCTGGCGCAGGGGCAGGCCGTCGACCAGCGCTCCCGCGAGGCCGAGCGGCTGGCGGGGTTCCGCAAGGAGGCCGAGCGGTCACACGGCCGGGCCGGACTGCTCACCGCCGCCTCGGCGGTCGAGGAGCGGCGCAAGGAGTGGGTCAAGGAGGAGCTGATCCGGCTGGGCACCGAGCGGGCCCGCAGTCTCGGCTGGACCGACTGCTACACGTTCACCAAGGCCCTCGGCGAGCGGGTCGTCGAGGCGCACGCCGCACACGCCCCGGTGTCGATCGTCCGCCCGAGCATCATCGAGTCGGCCCTGGAGCTCCCGCACCCGGGCTGGATCGAGGGCTTCAAGATGGCCGAGCCGCTGATCCTCGCCTACGGACGCGGCGAGCTGCCGGAGTTCCCGGCGGCGGCCGACACGATCGTCGACATCGTGCCCGTCGACCACGTGGTGGCGGCGATCGTCGCGGTGCTCGCGCACCCGCCCGAGCCCGGTGACGCCGAGTACTTCCACCTGTCGTCCGGCGCCCGCAACCCCCTGACGTTCCGGGGGCTCTACGACAGCGTGCGCACCTACTTCGACGAGCACCCCTTCGCGGGCGGCGACCGCGGCGCTGCCCGGCTGCCGGACTGGCGGTTCCCGGGGGCGCAGTCGGTGGAACGCCTGCTCTCGACGAGTGAGCGCGCCCACAAGGTCGCCAACTACGTGATCGGCCGCGCGCCGCGCAGCGACCGGGCGCGCGACCTGGCGCGCAAGCTCGACCAGCAGGGCCGGCGGCTGGAGTTCATGCGCCGCTACCTCGACCTCTACAACGAGTACACCCAGGCCGACCTGCACTTCTCCGACGACCGCACGATCGCGCTCTACGACTCGCTGTCCGACGACGACCGCGAGCGGTTCGCGTTCGACACCGCGGTGGTCGACTGGCCGACGTACCTCAAGGACGTGCACTGCCCGGCGGTCACCGAGCCGATCCGCAAGCTCGACGAGCTGCGCCGGAGCAGGAAGACCGGGGCCACCGGCCTCAAGGAGCCGACCGGTGAGCGGGTGGCCGCCTTCTTCGACATGGACGGCACGCTGCTGTCCTCCAACGTCGTCGAGACCTACCTGTGGCTGCGCCTGCAGGAGATGTCCCCGGCCGAGCGCACGGCCCAGGTCGGCCGGATCACCGGGCGCCTGCCGGGCCTGATCCGCGCCGAGCGCTCCGACCGGAGCGCGTTCCTCCGCGCCATCTACCGCGAGTACGCCGGTGCCCGCCTCGCCGGGCTCGACGAGATCGTCGACGAGGTGCTCACCGACCACGTACTGGCGCGGCTCGCGCCCGCCGCCGTACGGCGCGTGCGCGAGCATCGCGCGGCGGGTCAGCCCACAGTGCTGATCACCGGCGCGATCCGCCCGCTGACCCGTCCGCTGGCGCCGCTGTTCGACCACATCGTGGCCGCGGAGCTGGCCGTCGACGACCGCGGCGTCTGCACCGGGTTCCTCGACACCTCGCCGCTCACCGGCGAGTCCCGCGCGGCCTGGATCCAGGACTGGGCGCGGCGCAACGACATCGACCTGACCAAGTCCTACGCCTACGCCGACAGCCACTCCGACCTGCCGATGCTGAGCGCGGTCGGGCGGCCGGTGGCGGTCCGGCCGGACGTCACGCTCTACCGGCACGCGCGCCGCAACCGCTGGGACATCGTCGACTGGGCGAGCCCCGACGCCACCGGCCGGACCCTCAACCCCGCGGGGGTGGGTCACTGATGCTCGCGCTCGAGATGTACCGCTCGCTGCCCCGGCACCTCGCCGGGAAGGCGATCGGCGGCCGGGTCCCCGGCATCCTCTCCGGGTACGCCGCCCCGCTGCGGTTGGTCACGATCGACGAGCCGCGGGTCGAGCGGGAGGGCTGGGCCCGCCTGCGCACCCGGCTGTCCGGGGTCTGCGGCTCCGACCTCGGCGCGCTCTCCGGCCGCACCAGCCTCTACTTCTCCTCGCTGGTGTCGATGCCGTTCGTGCCCGGCCACGAGGTGGTCGGCGACCTGCTCGAGGACTGCGGCGACCTGCCCGCCGGCACCCGCGTGGTCGTCGACCCGGTGCTCACCTGCGCGGCCCGCGGCGTCGAGCCGTGCGAGGCGTGCGCGGCCGGCCTCACCAACCGTTGCGGCCGGATCACCGTCGGCGGCCTGCAGCCGGGGCTGCAGACCGGGTTCTGCGCCGACACCGGCGGCGGCTGGGGCGAGGTCCTGACCGCCCACCGCAGCCAGCTCCACGCGGTGCCCGAGGGCTACTCCGACGAGCAGGCGGTCCTTCTCGAGCCGATGGCCTGCGCCGTGCACACCGCACTCCGCTCGGGCATCCGGCAGAACGACCGGGTGCTCATCAGTGGCGCCGGATCGGTCGGCCTGCTCGCCACGCTGGCGATCCGCAACCTGACCAGCGCCGGTGAGATCACGGTGGTCGCCAAGCACGGCCACCAGCGCGAGCGCGCGTTCGCCCTCGGCGCGACCGAGGTCGTGGCGCCGGGCGAGGTGCTGCGCCGGCTGCGCCGGGCCACCGGTGCGTTCCTCGTGAAGCCCGAGATGGGGTCGTCGTACCTCCTCGGCGGCGTCGACGTCGCAGTGGACGCGGTCGGCAGCAAGCAGTCGCTCGAGACCGCGGTCAACGCCACCCGGGCCGGCGGTCGCGTGGTGCTCTCCGGGATGCCGGCTGCGGCAGACCTGTCGGCCGCCTGGTTCCGCGAGCTCGAGGTAGTCGGCACGTACTCCTCGGCGCAGCGCGAGCCCGCGCTGGACGGCCGGGGTGCCTTCGACGTGGCCACCGAGCTGCTCGCCGGCGACGCGGTCAGCTCGCTGGCGAAGACCATCGCCGCCTACCCGCTGCACCGCTGGCGCGAGGCGCTCGACCACGCACATGGCGCCGGCCGGCTCGGCTCGGTCAAGGTGGCATTCGACCCCCGGAGCAAGAGGTGAGGAAGAGATGAGCAGGCCCGGCTTCGTCCTCGAGGTGGACGACCGCACCCCGCCGCTGGTGGTTCACGAGGGGGAGGGCTTCCGGCTGGAGAACTTCCCGCTCGGCACCCGGGCGATCTACCCGCCCGAGTCGCTGCCCGCGATCGACGACGTGGACGGCGCGATCCGGGAGGCGCTGCTGCACCCGGTCGACCAGGATCCGCTGCCCGCCCAGCTGCGGGCCGGCATGCGGCTCACCATCGCGTTCGACGACCTGTCGCTGCCGCTGCCGCCGATGCGGGCGCCCGACATCCGGCAGCGGATCATCGAGCAGGTGCTGACGATGGCCGCTGAGGCCGGCGTCGACGACGTCCAGCTGATCGCCGCCAACGCGCTGCACCGGCGGATGACCCCTGCCGAGCTGCGGCACATCGTGGGGGAGCGGGTGTGGCGGTCGTTCGGCCCGTCGGGACTGCTCTACAACCATGACGCGGAGGACCGCGACAACCTGCTGCACATCGGGCTCACCGACCAGGGCGAGGACGTCGAGATCAACCGGCGGGCGGCCGAGTCCGACCTGCTCGTCTACGTCAACGTCAACCTGGTCGCGATGGACGGTGGCCACAAGTCGGTGCCGATCGGGCTGGCGTCGTACAAGTCGCTGCGGCACCACCACAACGCCAAGACGATGGTGCGCTCGCACTCGTTCATGGACCACAAGAAGTCGCACCTGCACCACTCGGCCTGGCGGATGGGCCGGCTCCTCAAGGAGCACCTCAACATCTTCCAGATCGAGACGACGCTCAACAACGACGTCTTCCCCTCGCCCTACGAGTTCCTGATGAAGCGCGAGTGGGAGTGGTCGGTCAAGGACCAGGCGACCATGCTGGGCATGCGCCGCGCGCTCTCGGTGGCGCCGAGGCGGCTGCGGCACAAGATGTTCCACGACCTGCGCGCGCCGTACGGTCTCACCGGGGTCAACGCCGGCGACACCGAGGGCGTGCACGAGCGCACCATCGCGGCCGTGCACCGCCAGCAGCTGGTCGAGGTGCAGGGCCAGTCCGACGTGCTGGTGATGGGCGTGCCCTACCTCGGCCCCTACAACGTCAACAGCACGATGAACCCGATCCTGGCGACCTGCATGGGCCTCGGTTACTACTTCAACTCCTACCGCGGCCAGCCGGTCGTCCGTCGCGGCGGCGCCGTGATCCTCTACCACCCGCTCGACGCAGGCTTCAACCAGCTGCACCACCCGTCGTACGTCGACTTCTACGAGGAGATCCTCGCCGAGTCGACCGACCCGGTGCTGATCGAGGAGAAGTACGAGCAGCAGTTCGCCACCGACCCGTGGTACATCCACCTCTACCGCACCTCGCACGCCTACCACGGCGTCCACCCGTTCTACATGTGGTACTGGGCGGCGCACGCGATGGACCACGTCGACGACGTCGTCTGGGTCGGGGGCAACCGACGGGCCGCCGCACGACTGGGCTTCCGGGCCGCGTCGACGCTCTCCGACGCGCTGGAGATGGTGTCCGGCACCGTGGGGACCGACCCGTCGATCACCTACCTGCACAACCCGCCCCACCTGATCGCGGACCTCACCTGATGGGCTTCCTCGCCGAGAGCGTCGACGACGTCCGCACCATGGCGCGCGGCTGGCGGTGGGGCCGGCGCTCGCAGGTCCCGCGGTCCGCCGAGGAGTTCGTGCCGCCGGCCCGGACGACGGTCTTCCGCACCGAGTGGGCGCGCAAGCGCGGCGGGCGGATGGCGCGCGAGGCGGCCCAGAAGGGCGTCCTCGACCCGCTGATGTCCTCCCAGGTACGGCGCCGGGTCGAGGGTCTCGACGTGCTGTCGCGGATCGAGGGCCCGGTGATCTTCGTGGCCAACCACGCCTCCCACCTCGACACCCCGCTGATCCTGCTCTCGCTGCCGGACGAGTGGCGCCGGCGCACTGCCGTGGCCGCGGCCGCTGACTACTTCTTCGACACCTGGTGGCGCGCGGTCGGCTCGGCGGTGGTCTTCAACACGTTCCCGATCGACCGCCGCGGCGGCACCATGGCGACCACGCCGGGCGACCTCCTCGACCAGGGCTGGAGCCTGGTGATCTACCCCGAGGGCACCCGCTCCAAGGACGGCTGGGTGGGCAGGTTCCAGCTCGGCGCCGCCTACCTCGCGACCCGCTACGGCGTGCCGGTCGTGCCGATCGCGCACCGCGGCACCTTCGCCGCGATGCCGCGCGGGCAGAACTGGCCGAGCCGCGGTCGTCGCCAGCTGACGGTGCGGTTCGGCGAGCCGATCGTGCCCGAGCGAGGGGAGTCGGCGCGCGAGTTCGCCCCCCGGATCCGCTCGGCGGTGGGGGCGCTGCTCGACGAGGAGCGGACCACCTGGTGGGAGGCGCAGCAGCGCGCCGCGCGCAACGCCACCCCTGACCCCTCCGGGCCGGACATCGCTCCCTGGCGGCGGGTCTGGGAGCAGACCGCGACGCTCACCGCTCCGGCGCCCACCGGGCGCCGGCTGCGAGCCTGGCGCCGGTAGGGCGGTGAGACAGGACCGGTCCGGCCGCCGGATCTCGGTCCTAGGTCACCGCTCGTCCGTGAACGCGGCGCGCGCGGCGTCCATCACCACGCGCTCGGGGAGCCCCTTGGCCGCGGCGACCCTGGCCACGTCGTCGTACTCCGGGGTGGCGGTGACGACCTCGCCGTCGAGCCGGGCGAGCTTGACCCGCACCAGCTCGCCGTAGACCTCGACCTCGGCGGTCTCGCGGGGGAGCGCGACCTTGTCGACGGAGTGGCGGCGCAGCCCGATCGTGGTCGTGTGGGCGAGCACCACCCGCTCGAGCTCGGGCACCAGCTCCGGTCGACCCAGCACCGACAGCGTGTGGGCGGGCCGGCCCTTCTTCATCAGGATCGGGGTCAGCCACGCGTCGGACGCGCCCGCGTCCATCAACGCCGAGAGCACCCCCGGCCAGAGCCGCGGGTCGAGGTCGTCGACGTTCGCCTCGAGCACCACCTCGGGGGTCGCTTCGGCACCTGCCGCCACCGGGCTGCCGACGACCAGCCGGGTGAGGTTGGCGTGTCCACGGGGCTCGGCGGAGCCGGCGCCGGCGCCCACCAGCTCCGGCCGGATCCCGGGGAGCGGGCCGAAGTCGTCGGCCAGGGTCACCACCAGGGCGACACCGGTGGGCGTGGCCAGCTCGATGTCCACGGGCCCGCCGAAGCCCGGGGCGTCATGAGCACGCAGCAGCTCGACCACGGCCGGCCCGGGCACCGGGATCGGACCGTGCTCCGTGCGCGCCCGTCCGCCGCCGAGCGCGATCGGGCTGCAGGTCAGCCGGTCGAGCTGCAAGGACCCGAGCGCAGCGACCACGCCGACGACGTCGGCGATGCTGTCGAGCGCACCGACCTCGTGGAAGTGCACCTCCTCGGCCGGGACCCGGTGCACCGTGCCCTCCGCCTCGGCCAGGTGTCGGAAGACCTCGGCGGCGGGAGTGCGCACGTCGGGGTCCAGGCCCTCGAGGAGGGCGAGCACGTCGGGGAGGGTGCGCCGGTGCCGCGACTCGGCGGTGCTGACGATCGCGCGGGTGGCGCCGATCCCGGCCCGCTGGGTCGGCTCGCTGGTGACCTCGACGCGTTCGGGGAGGTCGAGGCGGTCGATGGCGTCCCGGACGACCGCGAGGTCGGCGCCGGCGTCCAGGCAGGCGCCGAGCAGCATGTCGCCGCTGATCCCGCCGGTGGCGTCGACCCAGCCGATCCGTCCGGTCATGCCCCCTTCTTCTCCCTGCTGATCGCATCGTTCATCGACCCGGAGCGGAAGCCGCGCGAGTCGACCTCGACCCTGTCGAACCCGGTGACCGCCGCGAGCACGTCGGGCCGGCGTTCGAGGTCCTCGACGAGCTCGCTGTCGACCTCGACCCTCGCCCGGTCACCGTGGTCGCGCACCCGCAGGTCGCGGACGGGCAGCCCGGCGGCCACCATCGCCGCGCGCAGGGCGGCCTCGGCGTGCTCGATCCGGCCCAGCCGGGCGGGACTGATCTGGATGCCGTAGGCGACCCTGCTGGAGAGGCAGGCGGCCGCCGGCTTGTCGGCCGTCACCAGGCCCCAGGCACGCGAGGCCTCGCGCACCTGCGCCTTCGTGAGCCCGGCGTCACGCAGGGGTGTGACGGCGCCCGCCAGCGCCGCCGCCCGGATGCCGGGGCGGAAGCCGTCGCGGGCGTCGTCGGCGTTGGTGCCGGTGGCGACGTCGTCGATGCCGAGCCGTGCGGCGGTGGGCACGAGGACGTCGAGCAGCTCGGCCTTGCAGTGGAAGCAGCGGTCCGGGCCGTTGGCGGCGTACCCGCTGCGGCTCATCTCGTCGGTGGCCGGCGTCAGGTGGCGTACGCCGAGCCCGCGGGCGAACTCCGCGGCCGCGTCGAGCTCACTGACGGGCAGCGAGGGGCTCACCGCGGTCGCTGCCACGACCGCGTCGGCGCCGAGGGCGCGCACCGCCGCCGCCAGCAGGAACGCCGAGTCGGCACCGCCGGAGAAGGCCACCACCACCGAGCCGAGGCCGCGCAGCTGCGCGTCGAGGTCGGCCAGCTGCTGGTCGAGGGTCATCGCGCTCCCTGCTCATCGCGGACCGCCAGGATCCTGACGGCGGCACAGGCGGCGCCGAAGCCGTTGTCGATGCCGACCACGGTCACGCCCGGGCTGCACGACGCCATCATCCCGAGCAGCGCGGTCACGCCCGCGAACCCGGAGCCGTAGCCGGTGCTGGTCGGCACCGCGATCACCGGCGCGGCGGTCAGCCCGGTGACGACGCTGGCCAGAGCGCCCTCCATGCCGGCGACCACCAGCACCACGTCGGCCGTCGCGATCCGGTCCTGCTGCTCGAGCACCCGGTGGAGGCCGGCGACGCCGACGTCGGCGACCACCTCCGCCTCGTGTCCGTACGCCGCCAGGACGGCGGCGGCCTCCCGGGCCACCGGCAGGTCGCTGGTGCCCGCGGTGAGCACCAGCGCGGCGCGGCCGGTCGTCGGGAGCGTCCCCCACGTGAGCGTGCTCAGCGGGAGGCCGGAGCCGTCGGCACCCGCCGCCGCGGTGACCGCCCCGGGGCACGTCGCGGACGCAGCCGCGGCCTGCTCGGAGTTCGCCCGGGTGAGCAGCACCGGTCCGGAGCCCGGCCCGGCGAGCAGTCCCTCGACCGCCGCGGCACACTGTGCGGGCGACTTGCCCGGGGCGTAGACGGCCTCGGCCAGGCCGGTGCGCTCGCGACGCAGATGGTCCAGGCGGAGGTCCATGCCTCGATCCTGCCATCCCGCCTGCGATGATCTGCCGGGTGATGGGACTCCGGGGTCTGCTGTGGCGCCTGTTCGCCGTACTCGCGTCGCTGGTCCTGCCGGTGGCCCTGGCCTCGGCCTGGCTGTCCACGGTGGTCAGCGACTCCGACACCTACGTCGACACGGTCGGCCCGCTCGCCGCCGACCCCACCGTGCAGCGGGTGGTGGCGGACAGCCTGGAGAGCACCGCGGCCGGCACCG
>DASTDJ010000201.1:0-14795 GCA_035710425.1 Nocardioides sp. | reverse complement strand
GTGTGGGGAGCGGCGTGCACCATCTTGGCGCCGGCGTCCTGGTGCTGGCCCTCGCCCGCGAACGCGATGGAGAGCGTCTCGCCCTTGGCGTGCTCGCCCATCAGGTAGACGGCGGGGTACTTCATCGTCACCTTGGAGCCGATGTTGCCGTCGACCCACTCCATGGTCGCGCCGGCCTCGCAGGTGGCGCGCTTGGTGACGAGGTTGTAGACGTTGTTGGACCAGTTCTGGATGGTCGTGTAGCGGCACCGACCACCCTTCTTCACGATGATCTCCACGACCGCGGAGTGCAGCGAGTCGGAGGAGTAGATCGGCGCGGTGCAGCCCTCGACGTAGTGAACGTAGGCGTCCTCGTCGACGATGATCAGGGTCCACTCGAACTGACCCATGTTCTCGGTGTTGATGCGGAAGTAGGCCTGCAGCGGGATGTCGACGTGCACGCCCTTCGGCACGTAGATGAACGAGCCGCCGGACCAGACCGACGTGTTCAGCGCGGCGAACTTGTTGTCGCCGACCGGGATCACCGTGCCGAAGTACTCCTGGAACAGCTCCGGCTGCTCGCGCAGCGCGGTGTCGGTGTCGAGGAACAGCACTCCCTGGCTCTCCAGGTCCTCACGGATCGAGTGGTAGACGACCTCGGACTCGTACTGCGCGGCGACGCCCGCGACCAAGCGCTGCTTCTCCGCCTCCGGGATGCCGAGCTTGTCGTAGGTGTTCTTGATGTCCTCGGGCAGGTCCTCCCACGAGGTGGCCTGCTTCTCGCTGGACCGCACGAAGTACTTGATGTTGTCGAAGTCGATCGCGCTCAGGTCGGAGCCCCAGGTCGGCATCGGCTTGCGGTGGAAGAGCTTGAGGCCCTTCAGGCGCAGGTCGAGCATCCACTGCGGCTCGTTCTTCTTCGCGGAGATGTCGCGTACGACGTCCTCGTTGAGGCCGCGCGTCGCAGTGGCACCGGCGTCGTCACGGTCGGCCCAGCCGAACTCGTAGCGACCGATGCCCTTCAGCTCCGGGTTGAGCTCTTCGATGGAGGTCATCGAGTGACCCTCTCCTTCGTGGTGGTGGTCATGGCTTGGGTCTTCTTCGCTGTCTTGTGCGTCTTCGGGGGGTCGGGGATGCAGGTGGTGCACACGCCGTCGCCGTGGGCGATGGTGGCCAGCCGCTGCACGTGCCGGCCCAGCACCCGGCTGATCGCCTCGGTCTCGGCCTCGCAGAGCTGCGGGAACTCGTGGGCGACGTGGGAGACCGGGCAGTGCTGCTGGCACAGCTGCTCGCCCATCGGCAGGTCGCGCACCGCCGCGGCGTAGCCCTCGTCGGTGAACACCTGCGCGAGCACCTCGGCCGGGCTGAGCTCCGGCCGCTGCTGCTCCACCTCGCCGAAGCGCTCCTCGACGAACCGGACGCGGCGCTCGGCGAACGCCCGGACGGCGTCGTCGCCGCCGGTCTCGGCCAGGAACCGCAGGGCGTCGACCGCGAGGTCGTCGTACTGCTGGTCGAAGCCGTCGCGGCCGTGCTCGGTGAGCGCGAACAGCTTCGCCGGCCGGCCACGTCCACGCGCGGCCGCGGAGCGGGGCTCACGGGCCTCGACTGCGCCTTCGTCGACCAGCTGGTCGAGGTGGCGACGGACCGCTGCCGGCGTCAGGTCGAGGCGCTCGGCGAGCGCCGCGGCGGTCGAGGGTCCGTTGACCAGGATCGACCGCGCGACGCGCTGCCGCGTCGGGTGGTCACCACCGTGGTGGTGGTCGTCCTGGAATTCCACAACACCAGTGTGCCGTTAATGGTGACGGCGCTTCAAGTAAGGTTCACCTTAGTGACCTGGGACTCCCTCCCCCCGGTCCGGCCCGGATGCGCTCGGGCCGACGAGGCAAGCATTCACCCACCGGCCGCGCACCGGCCACCCGCGTGACCCCGGGGAGACGCCGGGACTCACGACTCTCTCGGCCGTGCACGCACTCTCGGGCGGGGCTCTGGTCGCTTCCGGCGCCGGCGACGAGCTCGTCGACCTGGTCGCCTCCCCCGGCTTCGTACCGGCAGCGCTCGCGGTCGCGTTCGTCACCGGCGCCGCACACGCGCTGGGCCCCGGCCACGGCAAGAGCCTGGCCGCGGCGTACCTGGTGGGCTCGGAGGGCAGGGTCCGCGACGCCGCCTGGCTCGGCTGCAGCGTCGCCGTCATGCACACGGTGTCCGTGCTGCTGATCGCCGTGGCATGGACCTTCTTCTCCCTCTCCGACCTGGTCACGCTGGACTCGCTGACCGCCGTGCTGCAGCTCGTTGGCGGCGTCCTGGTCATCGGCGTCGGCGTCTTGCTGTTCCGTCGGCACCTCCGCGCCCACCACGCACACGGGCATGGTCATGGCCACGGGCACCACGCCCACGCGCACGCCCACGCTCACGCTCCGAGCCGTCCGGGCCTTCTCCTGCTCGGTGCATCCGGGGGCCTGACGCCCTCGCCGTCGGCCTTCCTCGTGCTCGTGACCGGCCTCTTCACCGGCCGGTCGGGTGTCGCCCTGGTCCTGGTGCTCGCGTTCGGCCTCGGCATGACAGTCGTCCTCTTCGGCGTGGGGCTGCTCGCCGTCGGCGGGCGGAACGTCGTGGTCCGCGCCGCCGAGTCACGGGCCGCCCTGGCGCTGGCCGCCCGGCTCGCGCCCGTGCTCGCGGCGACCAGCATCGTGACGATCGGCTTCGCCGTGGCGGTGCTCGCGGCCCGTGACCTGGTGGCCGCCGCGTGAGCGCGGCACCGGTCGGTCGACGGGTGCGCCGGCTGCTCGTGGTGCTCCTTCCCGCCCTCACCCTCGCCCTGGGCCCTGGCGTCGCGGCGCAGGCACATCCGTTCGGCGATCCGCAGACCGCGATCATCACGGCGAAGGCCGACGTGGTCAGCGTGGTGTGGAGGGTGGGCGGGCTCGACGACCTCACGCTGCTCGGCGTCGAGCTCGGCGTGCTCCCGGAGGACCGGGTGATGCTGGACGGCGCCATCGACTTCGTGGACGGCGACACCGAGGCGGTCGCCGACTCCGACGAGTTCCACGACTACCTCCTCGAGCGCATCGAGGTGGCCACCGACGGAGCTGCCTGTGCGGGCACGGTGATCGAGGTCGGCGACCTGGAGGAAGAGGGCGCCCGGCTGGAGTACACCTGCCCGCGGGCGGTCGCCTCGGCCAGCGTGACCGTCCGGACGCTCACCGACCTCCACCCCGCCTACCGCACTCTCGCCAGCGGGCCGGACGGCCAGCGCTCGGTCTACGAGAGCGCCGTCGACACCCACGAGTGGGCGCTCGGGTCGGGCAGCAGCGGCGAGGCCGCCGCCGCACCGCGGACGACCACCACCCAGGACGATCTCGGCCGCAGCGCCGCCGTCCAGCTCGGCGTCGTCGTCGGCGCCGTGCTCCTGATCCTCGCCGTCGGGGCGCTCCTGCTCCGTCGACGACGAGCTCACCCTCCCTCCACCCCCACCCTCTGAAGGAGCAAAGGCGTGCCCGCACGACCCCACCGCCGGACCCGGCGTCGCATCTCCGCAGTCGCTGCCAGCCTGATCGTGGCCGGAGCCGGTCTGCTCACCCAGCACTCACCTGCCGCATCCGCCCCGAGCCCATCGGCCGCAGCCGCCGCGCCGGCTCCGGACGTCTTGGACATCGACTTCGCCGACGGCGCCGCCATCGACCGCGCCCAGGCCCTGCCGGCGACGGTGTACGGCGCACCGACCTTCGGCCCCAGCGCGAAGCAGAACACCACCGTCATGAGCGTCGACGGGATGGACGACGCCGTGGCGTTCCCCATGGAGGCCGAGTGGCCCAAGCTCACCTCGGGCTTCACGTTCGAGTGCGTCTTCCGGGTCGACACCACGATGCCGGTCAGCGGTGAGAAGGACCTGTGCTCCGACAAGGAGGCGGGCGGCGCATCGATCTACGTCAACGGCGCCAACCTCGGCTTCATGGCCCACCTCGGCGGCGGCTACAAGAGCGTCGTGACGCCGATCGACGGGAACCGCTGGTACCACGCGGTCGCCACCTGGGACGGCTCGGAGGTCCGCCTCTACGTCAACGGCCAGCTGGCGGGTGCGACCTCTGCCACCGGCAACCTGACCTTCCCCGCAGCGACCTCCCGCCGGTTCGTGGTCGGTGCCGATGCCGCACCCACCGGGATCGGTCAGATCGCCCCGCCGAGCACGTACGCCGCGTCCTCGGTCTACAGCCGGCCGGTCAGCGCCGACGAGGTCACCGCGATGGCGGCCGAGTGGAACACCACGCTGGAGGTACCGGAGGCCGATGTGCTCGACGTCGACTTCGCGGACGGCACGCCCACCGAGCGCACCCAAGGGCTCCCGGCCACGATCAAGGGCACCCCCCAGATCGCCGACGACGCCGCCCTCGACCGGCCGGTCGCCACCTTCGACGGCACCGACGACGCCTACTCCTACCCGTTCGCCGACCAGTGGCCGAAGCTCGCCACCGCCTTCAGCATCGAGTGCACGATGCGCTACACGGCTCCCCTGCCGACCGGTGCGGAGAAGGACCCCTGCTCCAACAAGGAGGCCGGCGGGTTCGCGATCTACGTCAACGGCGGCTCGGTGGGTCTGATGGCCCACATCGGCGGCGGCTACAAGACCGCGACTGCCCCGATCGCGACCAACCAGTGGTACCACGTCGTCGGCACTTGGGACGGCACCGCGATCAAGCTCTACGTCAACGGCGAGCTCGCCGCGACGACGCCCGCGACCGGCGCGGTCACCCTGCCCAACGCCACCGCGCGCAACTGGGTGCTCGGTGCGGACTCCTCGCCCAACGGCGGCGCCCAGTTCTACGCGCCGGTGAAGCTCGCCAACTCGCGGATCTACAGCACGTCGCTCAGCGCGGCCGAGGTGGATGCACTGCGCATCGATGCCCTCGGCGAGTTCCCTGACGCCGGCGTGGTGCTGAACTCTTCCACCCCGGCTGTCGGCGAGCACCTCACCCGTCCGGTCGAGTTCACCGTCGACGTCACCAACGCCGACAACGTCACCGGCTGGACCTACACGCTCGACGGCGAGCCGATCGAGCCGGGCCAGCGGATCGGAGCCGGGCTCGACGCCGGCGACCACCGGATCGAGATCACCGCCGTCGACGTGTTCGGCGAGCCGGTCGACTGGCAGGTGGACTTCACCTCCGACGCGATCCCGACCGGGGACGGCACCGGTTCCGAGCAGGGCGAGGGGAAGGTCTCGCTCTCGGCGATCGCGACGAGCCCCGACGGCAGCGACGTCACCACGACCTTCCGCGAAGCGACCGCCACCAGCGCGGACGGCGGGTTCTCGGGTGTCGTACCCAAGCTGCCCGAGACCCTCGAGTTCGAGTACGACGAGCCGGGTCAGGTCGACGGCCTGCAGAAGCCCGACGACGGTGAGACCAGCGCCAGCCCGACGAGCGGCGACATCCCGTTCCAGCGGTTCGACGTGGAGGTCCCCGAGGCCACCGACGGCCAGCAGACGGTGTGGAGCGGCCTCGCGGACCCGGCCCGCTCGGTCTCGCTCCTGGCCTGGAACGCCGAGACCCTGAAGTGGGTCGAGCTCGCCACCGCCCGGGGCGCCACCGAGGGCGACACGGTGCTGAACGCCGAGCTGCCTAGCGCGTACTCCGACGGCGGGACGGCCCACCTCATGGTGGCCGGCATCGACCCGTTCGCGGACGACCTCGCACCGCGCGACGACTCGGCCATGGACGACAAGGACCGGTTCGAGGAGCCTGCCGACTACGACTTCTCGTTCGCCCACTTCACCGACACCCAGTACCTCGCCGAGGGCGCCGCGGGCGGGACCTATGACGACTGGGACGGCGTCCAGGAGCCCTCGGACGTCCAGCTCGCCGAAGAGCGGGCGATCTGGGCGGCGGCGTACGAGGACACCACCAGCTGGATCAAGAACAACGCCGACCCGCGCAAGATCGTCTATACCGCGCACACCGGCGACGTGATCGAGAACGACTACTACGACCCGCTCGCGACGGACGCGAACGGCAACCTGCTCTACCCCGGCCTGGATGAGCAGGTGACCAGGGAGTTCCAGTTCACCTCGGGGGCGCAGTCGACCCTCGACGAGGCCGGCGTCGTGAACCAGGTGATCGCCGGCAACCACGACAACCAGCTCGGCAACGAGGTCGGGCCGGCGTCGCGGTTCAACCAGTACTACGGCCCGAGCCGCTACTACCAGGCCTCCGCCCTGTGGCCCGAGGGCACGTCGTACCACGCCTGGGACGAGACCACCGACGACGCGGGCAACACCGTCACGGAGGGCGCGGACAACCAGAACAACTACGTGCTGTTCTCGGCCGGCGGGCTCGACTTCGTCGCCGTCGGCCTGTCGTACGGGGTGACGCAGATGGAGGCCGACTGGGCGAGCTCTGTGTTCGCACGGTTCCCCGACCGCAACGGCGTCCTGATCACCCATGCCTACATCTCCCCGTCGGGCGCCCCCGACGGGCGTGGCGCGGGCTTCTCGGGCGACGGGTCCCGCCTGTTCGACGCGGTCGTCGCCGACAACCCCAACGTGTTCCTGGTCCTCGCCGGCCACGAGCACGGCGTCGGCACCAACCTGAAGACCGGCGTGGGCGTGACGGTGTCGCACAACGTGGTCGAGCTGCTCGCGGACTACCAGTTCTACAAGGTCGCAGCGCGGGAGCTGTGGCCCGACCAGATCGACCCGAACGGCAACATCGACATCAACGGCGACGGCACCGTCGACCACCAGGGCGGCGACCTGCTGCAGTTCGGTGCGAGCTGGCTGCGCCTGCTGCAGTTCGACGTCGACCGGTCGGAGATGAGCATCGACACGTACTCGCCGCTCTTCGACAACTTCGGGGCGACCGAGTACGACGACCGGGCCCGCTACAACGGCGCGGAGGACAACCTGGTGCTGCCCGTCGACCTGTCGACCCGGACGACGACGTTCGAGACCGATGCCCTGACGGTCGTCACACCGACCGACACGGTCATCGGCGACGCCACCGCGCGTTCCGGCTGGCCGGCCACCGTCGAGTGGTCGGGCCTCACCGAGGGCGAGGTCTACGCATGGGTCGCCGACAGCCGGACGGCGAGCGGCAGGCAGCTGGGCTCGATCAACCAGTTCGGCACCGTGTTCCTGGCCACCGCGGCAGGGACCGACGTCACCCCACCGGAGATCACGGTGCCCGAGGACACCGAGCTCGCGCTCGGCGATCCCTTCGACCCGCTGGCGGGCGTGACGGCTACTGACAACACCGACGGCGACGTCACGGACCGGGTCGAGGTGGTCGGCACCGTCGACACCGAAAGAGCCGGCTCCTACGCGCTCACCTACGTGGTCGCCGACACCAACGGCAACCAGGTGATCGTGCCGCGGGTGGTGCGCGTCGTCGCACCGGTCGACGACCGGATCGCCACGACGGTCAGCGCCGACAACGTCACCGTGACGTTCGGGAAGCGGCTGGCGCTCCGGGCTGTGGTGACACCGCGGACCGCGAAGGGCACCGTGCAGTTCCTGGACGGCGAGGAGGTGCTCTGCGAGGGGCCGGTCCTCCTCGGCGCGGCCCGGTGCACCGTCGGCACCCTGCCGCCTCCGGGCGACTACGTCGTCACCGCGATCTACTCCGGCAACGAGAAGTACGCCCCCTCGCAGCGGAGCTTCGCGCTGACGGTGAAGGAGCCGCGAGGTCGACCGCGGGACTGACCGGTTGCCCCGGCTGCGGGTGGCGGGCGCTCAGCGGGGCCGCGTCGCCCGCAGCCAGGCCAGGCCCGCGACCGGGAGGAACAGCGGGAAGTACGCGTAGCCCTGGCCGAAGTGCGACCACACCGTCTTGTCGGGGAACAGGTCGGTGGCCACGTAGCTCAGCGCGCCCACCGTCAGGACCCCCACCAGCTCGATCGAGCACGCGACCACGGCCACCTTCCAGGCACGCGGCCCGCCCACGAGCAGGCAGGTGGTGGCGACCAGGTAGATCACCGCGGCCAGCAGGCTGAGCGAGTAGGCCAGCGGCGCCTTCCCGGCGTCGGTTCCGAGCTGCACCAAGGAGCGGCCGGTGGCGGCGACCGCGAAGACGCCGTAGGCGAACACCAGGGCGCGGCCCCAGCCCGACGAGAGGCTGTGCTGTTCCTCAGGCACCGGCACCTGCCCAGATCGCGTGCAGGCGCAGCTGCAGGCCGACCACCGTCAAGATGGCGAGCAGGAGCACCGCGGTGCCGGCCCGGTTGCGCTCGGCGAGCGACCAGAACGCACCGATCGGGAGCACGAGCGTGACGCCGACGAGGTAGCTGACGAACAACGCACCCGAGACGTCGCGATCGGTGTTGGCGAGGTCCACGGACCCCAGGACCAGCTGGACCAGGAGCAACAGCTCCGCGATGCCCAGCAGGAGGTACATCCCGTCCTCGACGGGGCGGTCGCGGGCCAGGTGGACGAGGGCGACGACCGCCGCTGTGCCGGCGATCACGTAGACCAGCACCTCGAGCCAGTTCGTCACGGCGGCAACCCTAGACTCCTCGGGTGCCCGAGCCCGCCGCAGTCCGTGTGGACGGTCTGGTCATGCGGTACGGCGACAAGGTCGCCGTCGACGACCTGTCGCTCACCGTCGAGGCACACACCATCACCGCCGTGCTCGGCCCCAACGGCGCCGGCAAGACCACCACGCTCGAGACGTGCGAGGGCTACCGCCGTCCCCAGAGCGGTTCGGTCCGGGTGCTCGGCCTCGACCCGGTGCGCGACCGCAAGGCGCTGCTCCCGCGCATCGGCGTGATGCTGCAGGACGGCGGCGCGTGGAGCGGGGTCCGCGCGATGGAGATGCTGCGCCACATCGCCCGTCTGCACGCGCACCCGCTCGACTGCGACCTGCTCGCGGAGCGACTCGGGCTCGGCGACTGCGGCAAGACGCCCTACCGGCGGCTCTCGGGTGGCCAGCAGCAGCGGCTCGGCCTCGCGATGGCGCTGGTCGGCCGGCCGGAGCTGGTGTTCGTCGACGAGCCCACCGCCGGGATGGACCCGCAGGCCCGGCGGACCACGTGGGAGCTCCTGGAGGAGCTGCGCACCGACGGCGTGACCGTGGTCCTCACCACGCACTACATGGACGAGGCCGAGCGGCTGGCCGACCAGCTGCACATCATCGACCGGGGCCGCCTGGTCGCCTCCGGTTCACCGCTCGAGCTCACCCGCGGCGGCGGCACGTCGACGATCCGGCTGGTCGTCACCGAGCCGTTCCCGCCGTCCGCTCCCGAGTCGCTCAAGGCCGCCCTCGGCCCGGAGACCGAGGTGACCCAGCTCGACCCGCTCAGCCTGCTCGTCACCGGGCCTGCGGACGCCTCGACGCTGGCTCGGGTCTCCGGCTGGTGCGACGAGTACGGCGTGGTGCCCGAGTCGCTGACCCTGGGCCAGCGCAACCTCGAGGACGTGTTCCTCGAGCTCACCGGCCGGGAGCTGGCCCCATGACGTTCGCACCGCAGCCGGGCGCGGCGCCGGTGCTGCGCCAGGTCGGCGCCCAGGCGTCGATGGAGGCGCGGCTGATGCTGCGCAACGGCGAGCAGCTGCTCCTCGCACTGGTGATCCCGGTGATCGTGCTGATCGGCGGGGTCGCCGGTGCCGACCGGGTCGGGCTCGAGTTCTCCCGGCCGACCGTCGACATCTTCACGCCGGGCGTGCTGGCGCTGGCGGTGATGTCGACCGCGTTCACGTCGCTGGCGATCGCCACCGGGTTCGAGCGCCGCTACGGCGTGATCAAGCGCCTCGGCACCTCCCCTCTCTCCCGCAGCTCTCTGCTCGCCGGGAAGGCCGGCGCGCTGCTGGCCGTCGAGGTGATCCAGCTGACGGTGATCGGCGCCGTCGGCTTCGCCCTGGGGTGGGACCCCGACCCCAACCTGCTCGCCGCGGCCGCCGCCGTACTGCTGGGCACGGTGGCGTTCGCGTCGCTGGGCCTCCTTCTCGCCGGCTCCTTGCGCGCCGAGGCGACGCTGGCCGCGGCCAACCTCGTCTACCTGCTGCTGCTCGCGGGCGGCGCCGTGGTGCTCCCCGCGTCGGCGTACGGCGGGTTCGGCGAGGTGGCCCGCTGGCTGCCCTCCGGCGCCCTGGGCGAGGCGCTCCGCGCCGCGCTGGAGCGTGCGGAGTTCAGCCCGCGCGAACTGGCCGTGCTCGCCGCCTGGGCGGTCGTCGGCAGCGTGCTCACCTCGAGGACGTTCAAGTGGGAGTAGCCCGCTACGTGCGCCCCCTCGGCTGGGCCACGCTGGTCGCCAACTGCGGCCTCGTGGTGACCGGCGGGGCGGTCCGGCTCACCGGGTCGGGCCTCGGCTGCCCGACCTGGCCCCGGTGCACCGACGAGTCCTTCACCCCGCACGGTGCTCTCGACCTGCACGAGGCGATCGAGTTCGGCAACCGGATGCTGACGTTCGTGCTGACCGCGATCGCGGTGGCGACGTTCGCGTCGGCCTGGATGACCGGCCGGCGCGACCTGCGGCTGCTGGCCCTCGGCCTCGGGCTGGGCATCCCCGCGCAGGCGGTCATCGGCGGGATCACGGTGCTCACCGACCTGAACCCCTGGGTGGTGTCGTTCCACCTGCTCTGCTCGCTCGCCATCATCGGGCTCGCCGTGCTGTTCCTGCGCCGCATCGACCAGCCGGCCCCGGAGCCCGCGCGGGGACCCACGGTGGTGCTCGCCTGGGTCACGTTCGCGGCCGCCTGGGTGGTGCTCTACGTCGGCACCGTGGTCACCGGCTCCGGTCCGCACGCCGGCGACGCCGACGCCCCGCGCAACGACCTGGACCCGCTCCAGGTCAGCCAGCTGCACGCGGACGCGGTGTTCCTCTTCGTGGGTCTGACGATCGGCCTGCTCCTCGCCGTGCACGCGACCGGAGGGACGGCGGAGGCGAAGCGTGCGGTCGCCGTGCTGCTCGGCGTCGAGCTGGCACAGGGCACGATCGGGTTCGTGCAGTACTTCACCGACCTGCCCGAGGTGCTGGTCGGGTTCCACATGCTCGGCGCAGCGCTGGTCTCAGCCGCGGTGACCTGGGCGCTGCTGGCGGTGCGCTCGCCTACCTCGCCTACTCCTCGGTCTGCTTCGCCCACAGGTTGATCCCGGCCTCGACCGCGTGCTCGTCGATCCGGGCCAGCTCGTCGTCGGTCAGGTCGGGGAAGTCCAGGGCGTCGAGGTTGGCGTCGAGCTGCTCAACCGACGAGGCTCCGATGACCGCCGACGTCACCCGGACGTCGCGGAGCACCCACTGCAGCGCCAGCTGCGCCAGCGACTGACCCCGTTCCTTCGCGATCTCGTTGAGGCCACGGACCCGGGCCATCGTCTCGTCGGAGAACGACTCCTCCGGCACGGTCGACCCGGACCGGGCGGCGCGCGAGTCCTCCGGGACGCCGTCGAGGTAGCGCCCGGTGAGCAGCCCCTGCGCCAGGGCGCTGAACACGATGCAGCCCATGCCCTGCTCCTCCAGCTCGTCGAGCAGGTCGCCCTCGATCCAGCGGTTCAGGATCGAGTACGACGGCTGGTGGATCAGCAGCGGAGTGCCGAGGTCGCGCGCGATCGTGGCCGCCTCGTGCGTCTTCGTCGCGGAGTACGACGAGATGCCGGCGTAGAGCGCCTTCCCGGTGCGGACGGCGTGGTCGAGCGCCATCATCGTCTCCTCGATCGGCGTCTCGGGGTCGTAGCGGTGGCTGTAGAAGATGTCGACGTAGTCCAGGCCCATCCGGCCGAGGGACTGGTCGAGCGACGCCAGCACGTACTTGCGCGACCCGCCGCCCTGGCCGTAGGGGCCGGGCCACATGTCCCAGCCGGCCTTGGTGGAGATGATCAGCTCGTCGCGGTAGGGGGCGAAGTCGTCGCGCAGGTAGGTGCCGAAGTTCTCCTCGGCCCGGCCGTAGGGCGGGCCGTAGTTGTTGGCGAGGTCGAAGTGGGTGACGCCGCGGTCGAAAGCGCGACGGAGGATCGCCCGGTGGGTCTCCTCCGGCCGGTCGGTGCCGAAGTTCTGCCAGAGGCCCAGAGAGAGCTTCGGCAGCTTGAGACCGCTCCGGCCGGTGAACCGGTAGTGCGTGGTGTCGTAACGATCGGGGGCAGCGTCGTAGGCCATGCCCCCACCCTGCCACCCGGCGGGGACCTTGCTGAAAGGGCTGCTACTTCAGCAGCGGGTCGATCGCCACCGCGACGAACAGCAGCGAGAGGTAGAGGTTGGAGGAGTGGAACAGCCGCATCGGCTGGATCCTGGTGAGGTCCTCGGTGCCGCGCGAACGGGCCCACATCCGGTGCGCCTCGACCAGGAACACCGCCCCCAGGACCGCGGCGGCGATCGGGTAGAACAGCCCGGTCTCGGCAATGGGCCACAGCAGCAGCGAGGTCGCGACCATCACCCAGCTGTAGAGCACCACCTGTCGGCCCACCTCGCGGGCCGGCTTCACGACCGGGAGCATCGGCACGTCGACGTTGGCGTAGTCCTCGCGGTAGCGCAGCGCCAGCGCCCATGTGTGCGGTGGCGTCCAGAAGAAGACCACGCCGAACAGCACGATCGGCACCCAGGACAGCTCGTTGGTGACCGCGGTCCAGCCGATCAGCGCCGGGAAGCAGCCGGCGATCCCGCCCCAGACGATGTTCTGGGTGGTGCGCCGCTTGAGGATCATCGTGTAGCCGAAGACGTAGAACGCGTTGGCCAGCACGGACAGCGCGGCCGACAGCGGGTTGACCCACACCGCGAGCACCACCGTGGACAGCACGCCCAGCACGGTCGCGAACACCAGCGCCGAAGCGGGGGTCACGATGTGCCGTGGGAGCGCCCGCCGTCGGGTCCGGCGCATCTGCTCGTCGATGTCGCGGTCGTAGACGCAGTTGTAGGCCGAGGCCGAGCCGGCCGACAGCGCGCCGCCGATCACGGTGGCCACGACCAGGCCGAGCTCGGGCACGCCGCGCTCGGCGAAGAACATCACCGGGACGGTGGTGAGCAGCAGCAGCTCGATCACGCGGGGCTTGGTCAGGCCGACGTATGCCGCAACGACGTCCTTGAGCCGGGCGGGCCGGACAAGGTCAGGTCGGGGTACTGCACGCGCAGACTGGCCGACGTAGGTCACGGAATCCTCGGGATCGAAGAGCTGTTGCTTTGGGTGGAACGGGCTACCGGAGCGGGTGTGAGTCTAACGGCTGGCATGAGTAGGCTCGCCAGCGAGGCAGGCCCCGAAACCGGCAGGTGCCCACCTTCCCCGAAAGGACGCTCGTGACACTGGACTGGACCGCAGAGGACGAGTTGGCCGTGGACACCGTGAGGGTGCTCGCGATGGATGCGGTGCAGAAGGTCGGCAACGGCCATCCCGGCACCGCGATGAGCCTGGCGCCGGCGGCGTACCTGCTCTTCCAGAAGGTGATGCGGCACGACCCGTCCGATCCCGAGTGGGTCGGGCGCGACCGGTTCGTGCTCTCCGCCGGTCACTCGTCGCTGACCCTCTACATCCAGCTCTACCTCGGAGGCTTCGGGCTCGAGCTCGACGACCTCAAGGCGCTGCGCACCTGGGGCAGCAAGACGCCCGGTCACCCGGAGTACCGCCACACCGCCGGGGTCGAGACGACCACGGGTCCCCTGGGCCAGGGCGTCGGCAACGCGGTCGGCATGGCGATGGCGAGCCGCCGGCTGCGCGGGATGCTCGATCCGGGCAAGCACGCGTCGCCGTTCGACCACCAGGTCTACGCGATCGCCAGCGACGGCGACATCGAGGAGGGCGTCAGCGGTGAGGCATCGTCACTGGCCGGGACCCAGGGCCTCGGCAACCTCACCCTGATCTACGACGCCAACAAGATCTCCATCGAGGACAACACCAACATCGCGCTCAGCGAGGACGTGGCCGCTCGCTACGCCGCCTACGGATGGCACGTCCAGGTCGTCGACTGGACCAACGACGGCAAGGAGTACCACGAAGACGTCCAGGCGCTGTACGCCGCGCTGGAGGCGGCTCGCGCGGAGACCGACCGGCCGAGCTTCATCGAGCTGCGCACGATCATCGCCTGGCCCGCACCCCAGGCCCAGAACACCGGCAAGGCGCACGGCTCCGCCCTCGGCGACGACGAGGTCGCGGCCACCAAGAAGATCCTCGGCTTCGACCCCGACCAGACCTTCGAGGTGCCGACCGGCGTCCTCGATCACACCCGCAAGCTCGGCGAGCGAGGTGCGGCCGCCGGGGCGGAGTGGGACCAGGCGTTCGAGAAGTGGCGCGACAAGAACCCTGACGGTTTCCGGACCCTGATGCGCCTGAAGGATCGGAGCCTGCCCGACGGCTGGGCCGACAAGCTGCCCACCTTCGACGCCGACGCCAAGGGGATGGCCACCCGCAAGGCGTCGAGCAAGGTGATCAACGCGATCGCCGCCACCGTCCCGGAGTTCTGGGGTGGCTCGGCGGATCTCGCCGAGTCGAACAACACCACCATCGAGGAGGCGCCGTCGTTCGCCCCGAAGGCGCGGTCGACCGAGATGTGGTCGACCGATCCCCAGGCGGGCCGGGTGCTCCACTTCGGCATCCGCGAGCACGCGATGGGTTCGATCATGAACGGCATCGCGCTGCACAGCGGGACCCGCGTCTTCGGCGGCACCTTCCTCACGTTCTCCGACTACATGCGCCCGGCGGTGCGGCTGGCGTCCCTGATGGGCATCCCTGTCACCTATGTGTGGACCCATGACTCGATCGGCCTCGGTGAGGACGGACCCACCCACCAGCCGATCGAGCACCTGGCCGCACTCCGCGCCATCCCCGGCCTCGACGTCGTCCGCCCGGCCGACGCCAACGAGGTCTCGGCGTGCTGGAAGGCGATCATGGAGCACACCGACCGTCCGGCAGG
>DASTDJ010000200.1:0-8689 GCA_035710425.1 Nocardioides sp. | reverse complement strand
ACCAGCGGCGCTACGACCTCTTCTGGAAGCTGTTCGTGCCGGTCTACCGGCTGGTGCCCAGGCCATTGCGCCAGGTCCAGGCGCGACTGACGTTCTGGGACATGCGGCGCCGGATGCGCAAGGGCAAGCGGGTCATCTAGCCGAGGACATCGCCGCGCGAGTAGTGCCCGACCACGTCGAAGTACCGCTTGGCGGCCAGCGCCACGGAGAGGTCGCAGTCGGCGGTGACCAGGCCCTCCTCGTCGTACAGCGGACCTGCGATCACCCGGCCGTTGGGGTCGACGATGCACGCACCGCCGCGGCCGAAGACGTCGACGCCCTCGGGGAGCGGCATCGGGAAGTCGTCGGGGAACGCCGAGGCGTGGATGTACTGCGGCACGCTCACCACGAACACGCCGCCCTCGATCGCGACGTGCCGCATCGACGCCAGCCAGGTGTCGCTGTCGTCGGCGGTCGGGGCGAGCCAGATCTGCGGGCCGCCCTCGTAGACCCGCCACCTGGCCAGCGGCATCCGGTTCTCCCAGCAGACGAGCCCGCCGACACGAGGACCGCCGGGAAGCTCGACCACGTCGAGGTCGTCACCGCTGCCCTGCCCGTGGAAGACCCGCTCCTGCATGGTCGGCATCAGCTTGCGATGGCGGTGCACGACGCCCGAGGGCCCCACGATCAGCAGCGTGTTGTAGAGCGTGCCGGGACGATCGTCCTCGCGCTCGTTGACGCCGATCGCCGCGTGCACGCCCAGCTCTGCGCACGCCTCGACCAGCTGCTGGACGAGTGGTCCGCGCACGTCGACCGCCGAGCTCCACATCCGCTCCCAGAGCGCGTCGGCCTCGTCGGCCCAGGTCGCCGCGGCTGCGGACCAGATGTTGGAGGGATAGAGGGAGACGAACGCCTCGGGGAACACCGCGAGGGTCGCGCCGTCGCCGGCCGCCTTGCGCAGCAGCCCGATCGCCTTGTCCATCGTCGCCTCGGCGTCCAGGACGACCGAGGTCGCCTGGACCGCGGTCACTCGGAGCGTCTCCAGGGATGCCATCTCCCGAGAGTAGGTAGTGGCGGCGCCGCTGTCTGGTCCAGAAAATGAACTAGGCGTCGATCAGCGCGGCATGCCGGGTCTGCTCGAGGTACCTGCGCACGGTGTCGCGGCTGAGCGAGAGGCAGGAGATCTTGTCCTCGATCGACTTCAGCTCACCGGCGAGCGTCTCGGCGAAGTCGCGGCTGCACTTGCGGGTCCAGGTGTCGTCCTCCATCTCGAGGACGATCCGGATCAATCGGGTGGGCATGCCGGAGCGGATCAGGCTGCGGACCTGGTGGACGCGTTCGACGTCCTGCTCCCGGTAGCTGCGGTAGCCGTTGTCGCTCCGCTCGGGGTCGAGCAGGCCCTGCTGCTCGTAGTAGCGCAGCATCCGCTGGGGGACGCCGGTGCGGTCCGCGAGCTCGCCGATCTTCATGTCGCTCCAGTGGTCGGGGTCATAGGCTTGACATTGACATCAATGTTAGACTCTACCGTCGTTGCATGGCGACCACCACCCCGCTCCCGACGAGCACCGACACCCTCCCCTGGCGACCGCTCCTGCTGCTGTCGTTCGGCGCGTTCTGGACGGTGACGCTGGAGATGCTTCCGGCTGGGTTGCTGCCCGCGATGAGCGCCGACCTCGACGTCCGGCCGTCCCGGGTGGGGTTGCTGGTCACGGTCTGGGCCGTGACGGTGGGTCTGTCCAGCGTGCCGCTCACCCGCGCCACTCGCTCCTGGCACCGCCCGACCGTGCTCGGCGTGGCGCTGGGAGCCCTTGGGGGCGCGACGCTGCTCACCGCTCTGATGCCGAGCTACGCCGGGGTGCTGGTGACCCGCCTGGTGGCCGCCGGAGGTCACGGCCTCTTCTGGTCGGTCCTGATGGTGTACGCCGCCTCGATCGCGCCCCGTGGCCGCGAGGCCCGCGCCATCTCCGTCGTGCTGGCCGGGCCGATCATGGCGGGCGCCGTCGGGCTGCCGCTCGGCACCGCCCTGTCGGACCCGCTGGGCTGGCGCGTCGTTGTCGGCGCGGTGGCCGTCGCGATGATCGCCGGAGCACCGGCGCTGCCGAGGTTCCTCCCCGCCGCGCCGCCGTCCCCCGCCCCGCCGGCCGCAGGCGGCCGCGACGAGAGCGCCCGGCGGGTGCTCGCCGCGGCGCTATTCGGGGCACTGGCGCTGGTGGCGCACTTCGCGGTCTTCACGTTCGTGTCGCCGCTGGCCACCGACCGATGGGGCTTCGCGGAGGGCTCGGTCGGGGCGCTGCTGCTGGTGTTCGGGATCACCGGGGCTGTCGGCCTGGCGGCGTCGGGCTTCGTGGGCGACCGGTCGCCCCGCGGGTCCCTGGTCGTGACCGTGGCGGCGCTGGCGCTCGCCTTCGCCGTGCTGGCCGCGGCCGGGGCGTACGGCGGGGCCGTCGCGGTCGCCGTCGGGGTCTGGGGCCTGCTGCTCGGGCTCCTTCCCCCGCTGCTGCAGAACGCCGTGATCGGCGCCGCCTCGCCGGCGTACAAGGACTCGGCGGGAGCGATCCTGGTCAGCACCTTCAACCTCGGCATCGCCGCCGGCGCCACCCTGGGCGGGGTGGTCTTCGACACCGCCGGGCTGGCCTGGCTGCTCCCCCTCGCCGTGGTGGCCGCGGCGGTCTCCGCCCTCGGCCTGGGGCGGGTCACCCGTCGCCCGTAGACTGCCCGCCCGTGGCACTCACCATCGGCATCGTCGGGCTCCCCACCGCGGGCAAGTCGACGCTCTTCAACGCGCTGACCAAGAACGACGTGCTGGCGGCGAACTACCCGTTCGCCACCATCGAGCCCAACGTCGGGGTCGTGGGGGTGCCCGACGGTCGGCTGCCGCGCCTGGCGGAGGTGTTCGACTCGGCGCGGATCCTGCCGGCGACGGTGGAGTTCGTCGACATCGCCGGCATCGTCCGGGGCGCGTCGGAGGGCGAGGGGCTCGGCAACAAGTTCCTCTCCCACATCCGGGAGTCGGCCGCGATCTGCCAGGTGACCCGGGTCTTCCGGGACGAGGACGTCACCCACGTCGACGGCGAGGTCAACCCCGCCAACGACATCTCCACGATCCAGACCGAGATGATCCTCGCCGACCTGCAGACCGTCGAGAAGGCGATCCCCCGGCTGGAGAAGGAGGCCAAGGGCAAGAAGGAGCTCGGGCCCGTCGTCGAGGCGGCCAAGCAGGCCCGCTCCTTCCTCGAGGCCGGTACGCCGATCATCAGCAGCTCCGTCGATCGCGACCTGATCCGCGAGCTCTCCCTGCTCACGGCCAAGCCGTACATCTACGTCTTCAACTGCGACGCCGACGAGCTCTCCGACGAGGACCTCAAGCAGAAGATGCGCGACCTGGTCGCCCCCAGCGAGGCGATCTTCCTGGACGCGAAGTTCGAGGCCGAGCTGGTCGAGCTCGGCGACGACGACGAGGCCCGCGAGATGCTCGCCGAGATGGGCGTCGACGAGCCCGGACTCGACGTGCTCGCCCGGGTGGGCTTCGAGACCCTCGGTCTCCAGACCTATCTCACCGCCGGCCCCAAGGAGTCGCGCGCCTGGACGATCCGCAAGGGCGCGACCGCCCCGGAGGCCGCCGGCGTCATCCACACCGACTTCCAGCGCGGCTTCATCAAGGCCGAGATCATCTCGTTCGACGAGCTGATGGACGCCGGCTCCATGCTCAAGGCCAAGGAGGCCGGCAAGGTGCGCATGGAGGGCAAGGACTACGTCATGCAAGACGGCGACGTGGTCGAGTTCCGCTTCAACGTCTGACGGTCACGCGTCGCGACGTGCCTGGAGCTGCTCGACCAGGATGTCGCCGTGGCCTGCGTGCCGGGCGAGCTCGGCGACCATGTGCCCGTAGATGAACCGCAGGGTCACCGGGCCTTGGTGCCACGGGAACTGCTCGTCGAGGTCGTGGTCCGCCGCTATCGCACGGGAGCGCTCACCCGCGGCCATGAACTCGTCGCGCACCGAGTCGATTGTGTCCTCGGGCGCGAGCACGAAGCTCTCGTCGACCGTGTCCGGGATCCCCACCTCCGACCGCGGCACGCCCGCGACGCGAGAGTGGAACCACACCTTCTCCACGAACGTGGCGTGCTTGACCAGGCCCAGCGGGGTGGTCAGCGACGGGACCAGCCTGGCCCGGGCCTCGACGTCGTCGATGTCGGCCAGGAGCCGGGCCACCTCCAGCCGCTGGGCGTCGAGCATCCCTTCGAGCATCGCTCGCTCACCGGCCGTGTACGTCTCCACGCGGGTCAGGCTAGGTCGCGGACCGCGTGGCTAGGACAGGGAGTCGGGCCCGGACCCGGCTCGCCTCGCGCCCAGCCGAGGCAGGGCGGCGGCAGCGACGGCGCACCCGGCGAGCAGGACGAACGCCTGCTGGTATCCACCGAGCGCGGCGGCCGCCAGCGCCCCCAGCCAGGGAGCCGTGGCGGCCGCCAGGTGGACGCCGCCGCTGAGCACGCCGGTGCGGGCGCCGTACGACGCCGTGCCCCAGCGGTCGGTGACGGTGGTGGCCTGGATGAGTGTGAACGCTCCGCGTGCGGAGCCGGCGACCACGGAGATGGCGCACAGCGCCACCAGCGCGTCGGGGGCGGCGGCGAAGACGAGGGTGGTGACCGTGGTGATCAGCAGGACCACGGTGACCTTGGTGTCCGGGGTGGTCGGCCCGAGCACGGGCGCGTAGGCGATGCGGCCGGCGACCTGACCTGCGCCGCCGACGGCGAGGACGATGGCGGCCTGCTGGGTGCTGAAGCCGGTCTCGACGAGCAGCGGGACGAGGTTGATCAGGGCGGCGTAGATGGCGAACCCGGCGAGGGTCATCGCGGCGAGCACGGCCACGAACTCGCGGTCGCGGAGGACGGGGTCGCGGCGGCGGACGGTGCCGTCCGACCGCTCGGTGGCCAACCGAGGGGTCCAGGGTGCGCGGAGCCCGATCCAGTGCAGCGCGATGGTGGTCGCGAGCGGTGCGGCGAGGATGGCGTAGGCGCTGCGCCACGACCCCGCGGACTCGAGCACGGCGGTGAGCGGGGCGAATACCGTGGAGGCGAGGCCGCCCACCAGCGTGACGGCGGTGAGGGCCCGGATCCGGCGTACGCCGCCCCAGTGCGTCAACGCGGCGAACGCCGGAGGGTAGAGGGTGGCGGACATCGCGACGCCGGCGATCGCGCAGGCCGCCATGAACCAGGGGAGGGTGGGTGCCGCGGCAAGGCCGAGCACGGCCACGACGCCGAGCGCCGAGCCGACGGTCATCAGGAGCCGGGGTCCCCGGCGGTCGAGCCGGCGCCCGACCCAGATGCCGGCCAGGGCGGCCACGACCTGGGTGCCGGTGAATGCGGCCATCAGCGTCGTGAGCGACCACCCCTCGGTGTCGGCGATGGTCGGGGCGAGGACCGGGAACGCGTAGAACAGCACCCCCCAGGCCACGATCTGGGTGATGCAGAGGACGACGGTGACCCGCCGCAGTGCCGGGGCGCCGAGCCCTTCCTCGGTCTCCCCGCCCGGGAGGGGAGGGGAGACCGAGCGGTCGGTGGAGGCGTCACCCACCGGTGGTGGCGCCACCGATCGTCAGCAGCTCGTTGCTCGGGGCGCAGCAGCCACCGCTCTGCTGGAGTGGCTGGCCGTCGAACTGGCCCGACCCGCCGCAGACGCCGGACTCCGGCAGGACCAGCTCGACGCGGGCTGCGGCGTCGTGGTCGCCGGCGATCGCGGCGACGATGCTCCTGGTCTGCTCGAACCCCGTGAGCGCCAGGAACGACGGCGCCCGGCCGTAGGACTTCATCCCGGCAAGGTAGAGGCCCTGCTCGGGCTGGGCCAGCTCGGCGACGCCGTGCGGGTAGACGGTGCCGCAGGAGTGGACGTTGGGGTCGATGAGCGGGGCGAGCTTGGTGGGCGCCGACAGCACCGGGTCGAGGTCCAGCCGGACCTCGCTGAGCCAGCCGAGGTCGGGGCGGAACCCGGTGACGACGACGACCTCGTCGATCCCCTCGACGCGCTGCCCGTCGCTGCTCGCGATCGTCATCCGGCCATCGACGTCATCGGAGACCTCGGTGGTGCGGAAGGACGTGACGACCTGCACCGGTCCACTCTCGACCGCTGCCTGCGCGCGCTTGCCGAGGGCGCCGCGCGCCTCGAGCTGGTCGTTGTCGCCACCGCCGAAGGCGTCGTCCAGGCCCGGCCGGCGCAGCAGCCAGACGATCTCGGTGTCCTCGGCTTCCGCGGTCAGGGCGGTCAGGCCGAGCAGGGCGTTCTGGGCCGAGGCGCCACGGCCGGCCACGGCGACCCGCTTCCCGGCGTATCGGGCTCGGGTGGCGGGGTCGGTGAAGTCGGGGATGCCGTAGGTGATGCGGTCGGCGTGCTCGGTCTCGCCCGGTGCGGGGAGGCCGTCCCCGCCCAGCGGGTTGGCGCCGTACCAGGTCCCGGAGGCGTCGATGACCGCGCCCGCGGTCAGCAGGGCCGTGCCCTCCGCGGATCGCACGTGCACCGTGAACGGCGCGTCCTCACGGCCGGAGTCGACCATCCGGTCGCGGCCCTGCTTGGCGACGCCGACCACCCGGTGGCCGTAGCGCACCTCGACTTCGGCCGTGGCGGCCAGCGCCTTGGCCAGCGGGGCCAGGTAGCCCTCGACCCAGTCGGCACCCGTGGGGTACGTCGCGGGGTCGGGCCGCTGCCAGTCGGTGCCGACGAGTAGCTTCTCGGCGGCGGGGTCGACCAGCTCGCTCCAGGAGGAGAACAGCCGGACGTGACCCCACTCGCGGACCGCCGCACCCGGTCCGTCACCCGACTCGAGGACCACGGTCGGCAGGCCGCGGGACTGGGCGTGCGCGGCGGCCGCGAGGCCGATCGGGCCGGCGCCCACGATGACGAGCGGGCTGTCGGTGGTGACAATAGGCATGAGTGGCATCCTTGCATTGATCGACGGACTTCGATGGTTTGCTCTGGGCGGCACAGTATCGACGTCGATCGATGGAATCAAGCCTTTCATCGAAGATCATCGATGTTAGGGTGGGTGCGTGACGATTTCTGACCTCGAGCTCGCCGCTCGCCCAGCGGACGACGACTGCGCCGACCCTTCGTGCCTACCTGCGGGCGCAGGCGCAGGTGGCAGTGAGCTTCTCGGGGCCGACTCCGCGGCGACGTACGCCGAGTGGTTCGCCACCCTCTCCGACGCGACCCGGGTGCGGCTGCTGCACGCGGTGGCGACCGCCCCGAGCGGCTCGATCAAGGTGGGCGATCTCGCGACTGTCCTCGGGATCAGCCAGTCGACCTGCTCTCACCACGTCCGCAAGCTCGCCGAGGTGGGCTTCGTGGCCGTCGACAAGGTCGGCACCTCCTCGGTCGTCTCGGTCAACCCCGCCTGCTGCACCGGCCTGCCGCACGCTGCCGACGTGGTGATGGGATCGCTGGGCGCCGTGCCGTGCTGCCCGGAGGACCTGCCGGCCGGCGTGACCACCCGGGCCATGACCGACGCCGACCTGCCGACCGTCCGCGACATCTACGCCGAGGGCATCGCGACGCGGATGGCCACGTTCGAGACCGAGGTCCCACCCCTCGACGGCCTCGCTGACAGGTGGCTGCCCGGGCACAGCTGGGTGGCAGAGCAGGACGGCCAGGTGGTCGGCTGGACCGCCATCAGCCCGGTCTCCGATCGGGAGGTCTACGCGGGTGTCGGCGAGACCAGCGTCTACGTCACCGAGTCCGCGCGCGGGCGCGGTATCGGCAAGGCGCTGCTTTACCGCCAGGTCAACGAGGCCGACGCCAACGGCCTGTGGACCCTCCAGACCTCGGTGTTCCCCGAGAACCGCGCCTCCCTCGCGCTGCACCACTCCGCCGGATACCGCACCCTGGCCGTGCGGCCGCGGATCGCCCAGCTCGACGGCGAGTGGCGCGACACAGTCCTTCTCGAGCGCCGACGCGCCACCGACTAGGCACGTGAACCACGACCTCCTCCGGCGGCTGACCGCGGAGCTGATCGGTACCGCACTGCTCGTTGCGGTCGTCGTCGGCTCCGGGATCGCCGCCCAACGGCTCTCCCCGGACGACGTCGGGCTCCAGCTCCTGGAGAACTCGACGGCCACGGCCCTCGGCCTGACGGTGCTGATCCTGATGTTCGGCCCGGTCTCGGGGGCCCACTTCAACCCGGTGGTCTCCGCCGCCGACTGGCTGCTCGGCCGTCGCGCCGGCACCGGCCTGAGCGTCGGCGAGGTGCTTGCCTACTCCGCCGCCCAGGTGGCCGGCGGTGTCGCGGGCGCAGTGCTCGCCAACCTGATGTTCGAGGTCAGCATCACCGAGCTCGCCACCACCGAGCGCGACGGCGTACACCTGCTGCTCGGTGAGGTCGTGGCCACCGCGGGTCTCGTTGCCCTCATCTTTGCCCTCGCCCGCACCGGCCGCGGCGCGATGGCCGCGCCGGCCGTGGGCGCCTACATCGGGGCGGCGTACTGGTTCACCTCCTCCACGTCGTTCGCCAACCCGGCCGTCACGATCGGCCGGATGTTCTCCGACACGTTCGCCGGCATCGACCCGGGCTCGGTGCCCGGCTTCATCGCCGCGCAGGTCGTCGGCGCTGCAGCCGCCGTGGCTCTGGTCCGCTACCTGTTCCCCGGCGTCGGCGACGCGGCCGACGACGTGGTCGTTCCCCACAACGAGAAGTCATGAAGGAGCCGAGGATGACCAGCCCCGA
>DASTDJ010000199.1:0-13139 GCA_035710425.1 Nocardioides sp. | reverse complement strand
GATCAGGAGCGGATGATCCGCCGCTCGATGGCGGCGGCCACGGCGCCGGCGCGGGTGTCGACGCCGAGCTTGGTGTAGATGTGCGAGAGGTGCGACTTCACGGTGGCCTCGGACACGAACAGCTCGCGGGCCATCTCCTTGTTGCCGAGGCCGCGGGACAACAGCTCGAGCACCTCGACCTCGCGCTCGGTGATCGACGCCGCCGCATGCGAGGTACGGCGGACCAGGGTGGCCGCGACTGTCGGAGCGAGCACGGTCTCGCCGCGCGCGGTGGCGCGGATGCCGGCGAACAGCTCGTCGGGCGGGGCGTCCTTGAGCAGGTATCCGCGGGCGCCGGCGTCCAGCACGCGGAGGATGTCGGACTCGGTGTCGTAGGTGGTGACCACCAGGACCTCCGGCGGGTAGGGCAGCGCGCGCAGCCGCGCCGTCACCTCGGCACCGCCCGGCGTGGTGGGTCCGAGGCTGAGGTCCATCAGTACGACGTCGGGTCGCTGCGCCTCCACCACCGCGACGGCCGTCTCGAGGCTGTCTGCCTCGCCGACGACCGAGAGATCCTCCTGGCCGTCGATCAGCGCGCGCAGACCGGCGCGGACCACCGGATGGTCGTCGACGAGAACGAGCCGGATCATCGGACCTCCCCGGCCGGGAACCGCAAGGAGACGGTCGTGCCCTCTCCCGGCGCGCTCTCCACGTCGGCCCTCCCGCCCAGCGCTGCGGCGCGCTCCCGGATCCCGCGCAGCCCGCGGCCTCTCGGCCCGGTCACGCGCACGTGGTCCGGGACGAAGCCCCGGCCGTCGTCGCGGACATCGAGGAGGACCTCGTCGGCGTGATAGGTCAGCGTGACCACCACCTTGTGCGCATCCGCGTGCTCCTGGGCGTTGGCCACGGCACCTCTCGCGGTGCGCACCAGCGCGGCGGCGACCTCCGGTCGTAACGGCACCGGATCGCCGTGCACCCGCACGTCGACCGCCAGACCCGGGGCCGCCCGCAGCGCGGCCCGACGGAGGGCCCCGGACAGCGCGGCACCGGACGGGTCGCTCTCCAGGTCGGACGGCGCGAGGTCCCGGACCACCCGGCGTACCTCGTCCAGCCCTTCGCGGGCGGCTGCCCCAGCCGTGCGGACGTGCTCGCGCGCCTCGTCGGGACGTTGCTCCCACTCCTGGTCGGCGGCTCGGAGCAGCAGGCTGATGCTCGAGAGCCCCTGACCCACCGAGTCATGGATCTCCCTCGACAGCCGGGTGCGCTCGGCGAGCGCTCCCGTGCGGTGCTGCTCCTCGGCGAGGTCGGCCTGGGCCTCGGTGAGCTGGTCGAGGAGCGCCTGCCGGGCTCGGGTCTCCCGGTCCAGGGTGCGGTAGGCGATCACGGTGACCAGCGCGATGCCGACCGGGCCGGCGACCAGGGTCGGGTCCGGGGAGCCGGCGCTCCGCAGCGCCGACCCGGCGACCACCGCCGTCATCACGACGACCGTGGCAGCGGCCCACCCGAACGGGAGCACCCGGAGCACGGCGAACGCCACCGGAACCGCGCACCACGCGAACGACGGGGCGACCATGGTGAGCGCACCCCACAAGACGACCATCGCCGCCACCCAGGTCGTCGGCCACCATGACCGTCCGGGCAGCAGGGTCCGGGCCGCGTAGGCAACGACCAGGCCACCGGCCCCGACGAGGATCGCGACACCCTGGGCGTCGAGGCCGTGCCGGTCGACGTACCGCGCCGAACACGTGGCCACGAGTACGACGAACACGACCAGCAGCCAGCGGTCCAGCTGGGCGACGGGAGCGAGGATCCCGTGCAGGCCCGGGCGCTCGGTCGAGACGTTCATGTCCGCCCCACGGTAATGAGTGCGTCGGGGCCCGGCATCATCCAACTGGCTACCCGACCATGGCCGGTTGCCCGACGTCCAGAGCCCAGGGACGGACGCACGCTGGGGACAACCCAGCGAAGGAGAAACAGATGATGCGCACGGTCGTGCTCACCGGCACCCTGCTCGCCCTCACCACCACCGTCATCGGCCCCGCGACCGCCGAACGTCCTCCGACCGCTCGCCCCGCGACGTACCAGCTGACCGGTGACGAGGGCGGCTCGAAGTTCGAAGGCATCGGCGCCGACCAGCGCCGTGGGCGCTTCTACGTCAGCGAGGTCACCGGCGGCGAGATCCACCGCGGCCTTGCCGGTGTCCGGCAGACCGAGGAGTGGCTCGCCGGCGACGGCACCGACGGCCGTTTCACCGCCCGTGGCATCACCGTCGACCGACAGGGCCGGGTGTACGTCGCCGGCGGACCGAACGGGATCGGCACCGGCCGCCCCGACCTGTGGGTCTACTCCCCCGGCGGCAGACTGCTCGCCGCCCTCCGGGCGCCGGGCACCGATGTGTTCCTCAACGATGTCGCCATCGGGCCGGACGGCGCGGCGTACTTCACGAACTCCAACGATGCGCAGATCTTCCGCGTCGCCGACGACGGCTCCGACTGGCGAGCGACGCTGTGGGCCGACGCGACGGACACGATCGAGCGACGCGACGGCTTCAACCTCGGCGGCATCGTGCTGACCGCGAACCGTCGCGCCTTCGTGGTGGCGCAGGGCAACGCGGGGCAGCTGTGGCGGTTCGCCACCGCAGACGGCCTCGTCGAAGAGGTCGCCACCGGCGGTGCCGACCTGGTCAACGCCGACGGCCTGGTCAGGCAGGGTGGCACCCTGACCGTCGTGCGGAACTTCTCCAGGATGCTCGCAACGCTGCGGCTGTCCGCCGACGGTCGCACCGCACGCCTGGTTCGCCAGCAGGCCACCGACCCCGACCGGGTGCTGACCACCGCCAAGCCGCTGCGGGGTCGGATGCTGTTCGTGGACAGCAAGTTCGACGAGCAGGTCGCGTCGGGACCCTACGAGATCGTCACCGATCCCGTGGCCCGATGAGGATCGGCCAGGTCGCGGCGATGCTGGTGCTGCTGGTGGTCACCGGGTGCGCCAGCGGTCAAGGGGCGCCCGAGGTCGGACCGGGTACGCCGGAGCCGACCGTGGACCCGAAGCCGACTCGCGGCGCGCAGGACCCCGAGCCGGACGCAGTCCCCCAGGCGGTCCTCGACCAGCGGCTGCGAGCCGCGGCCTGGCGGAACGACCTCGATGCCGCGCGGCGGCTCATCCGTCGCGGCGCCGACGTCAACGCCAAGGACGAGACCGAGCAGTCGGCGTACCTGATCGCGACGAGCGAGGGCTATCTCGACCTGCTCCGGCTCACCCTGCGACACGGGGCCCGCATCGACGACAAGGACAGCTGGAACGGCACCGGCCTGATCCGAGCTGCCGAACGCGGCCACGCCACGGTGGTGGGCGCGCTGCTCCGCGCGGGCATCGCGCGCGACCACGTGAACCGGATCGGCTACCAGGCGATCCACGAGGCGGTCTGGCTCGGCGCGGACACCACGTCGTACGAGACCACTCTGCGCGTGCTCGCCGCAGGTGGGGTGCGCCTCTCGGACCGGTCGGTCCAGGAGGGGCTGACCCCGCTGCAGATGGCCGAGCAGCGAGGATTCGGACGGCTGGAGAGAGTGCTGACCACGATGACGAGCAGCGATCGCCCGAACCGGCCGGACGCCGCGCTGCTGGCGGCCGCCGCGTCGGGCGACGCCGACGCCGCCGCGGTGGCGCTGCGGGCCGGCGCCGACATCGAGACCCGCGACGACCAACGGCGGACGCCACTTCTGCTGGCGGCGACGTACGACCGCGTCGCCGTGGCCGCGCTTCTGGTCGCGATGGGCGCCGATCCCGACGCACTCGACGACCGCCACGACACCCCCTGGCTGGTCACGGGAGTCACCGGGAGCGTCGCCATGCTGGAGACGCTGCTGCCGGCCGAACCCGACCTGCAGATCGAGAACCGCTACGGCGGCGTCTCGGTGATCCCGGCCAGCGAGCGCGGGCACGTGGACTACGTCCGGCGGGTGGTGCGCACGGGAATCGACGTCGACCACGTCAACCGGCTCGGCTGGACCGCCCTGCTCGAGGCGGTCATCCTCGGCGACGGCGGCTCGGCCCACCAGGAGGTGGTCCGGATCCTGCTCGCTGCCGGCGCCGACCGATCGATCCCCGACGGCGACGGGGTCACCGCTCTCGAGCACGCCCGCGCCCGCGGGTACCACGTCATCGCCGACCTGCTCGCCCCGTGAGCGTGGCGACGCAGCACCTGCCGGAGGTGGGGGCCGGCGCTAGCCGTGCTTGGCCATCTGGGCCGCCCGCTCCTCGGCGTGGAACTCCCAGGGCGCCTGAGGCAGCACCTCGCCGGTCTCGAGCAGTGTCTTGAGATTGGCGAGTACCGCGGGCCAACCGAGCTCGATGGCCTGCCGCTCGTCCCAGCTCCGCAACTGGGCCTGGGTCAGGGTGAGCTTCACGATGTCGTCGTGCTGCTCGATCTCGAAGGTCACCACACTCGGCTCGAAGGTGGGGTCGTCGGCCTTCTCCGGATCATCGAACCCGAACGAGAGACGGCGCGGCCGGTCGACCGCGAGTACGACCCCGGCTGCGTCGGCGATGCCGGACCCGTCGGTGCGCACGTGAGTGACCTGGTTGCCGACGACCCAGTCGGAGACCTGTGCGTGGCCCCAGAACCGCGCCGTCAGGTCTGGGTCTGTCAGCGCGTGCCACACCTCCTCGGGTGTCGCGCGGATGTACGTCGTGTAGACGTAGTCCGGAACCGTTTCGGTCGTCGTACTGCGTGCGCTCATCGCGTGGTCCTCCGCTCGTTGCTTGATGGTCTCGAGGGCATCCAGGTGAGGCTCTTGGAACTTCCAGATCCAGCGGCTCTGGATCGTGTGGATGGGAACGGGATTCAGGTAGTGGAGCTTGCGCCGGCCGTCGCGCCGCGTGGTCACCAGGTCCGCCTCCTCGAGCAGGCCGAGGTGCTGGCTGACCGACTGGCGCCGCATGGACAGCCCGTCACAGAGCTCGCCCAGGGTCAGAGATGACCGCTCGTGCAGCAGGTCGAGCAGCAGTCGCCTCGTGGGATCGGCCAGCGCCTTGAACACCCGGTCGTCGTCCACCCTGGACATTATGCAGGTAAATACCTGCATATGTCGAGGGACGGGCGTGATCAGCGGAAGGCCGGCGGACCGCCTTCGAGCGCCCGGAGGGTGGCCTCGTCGTCGGTGAAGAAGTTCGGCTCCCGGGCCTCGGTCTCGTAGTAGCGGTGGAAGACCGGGGTCTGGGAGCCGGACATCGGCGGCACGATCCAGCTCCAGTCGGCGGGGCAGCCGCGACCCGCCCGCTCCTCCCTCTCGAGGTGGGTGAGGAACCTGCGGGACTCGGTGTGATGGTCGGTGATGGTCACGCCGTTCGCCCGGAACGAGTGCAGCACCGCGCGGTTGATCTCCACGAACGCCTGGTCCCTCCATAGGGTCGCCTCGTCCGAGGTGTCCAGCCCCATGCGTTCCGCAACCGTCGGGACCAGGTCGTAGCGGTCGCTGTCGCCCAGGTTGCGGGCCCCGATCTCGGTGCCCATGTACCAGCCGTTGAAGGGGGCGGTCGGGTAGGAGATCCCGCCGATGACCAGCAGGTTGTTGCTGATGACCGGGACCGAGTGCCACCGCATGCCCAGGTCGGCGAACCAGGCGAGCTCCGGGTGCTCGAGCGGGACCTCGTGGACCGCCTCGTCCGGGAGCTGGAACAGGCGGGGACCCTCGTCCGCCGTCTCCACGACGAGCGGGAGCACGTCGAAGGCACCTCGAGGCTCGGGCGGCCGCCACCCGCGCTGGATCAGCTCGCTGGTGAAGGTCACGTAGCGCGGGTCCCCGAGAACGCTCCCGTCCGGCTGCTCGTACCCGGCGTACCGGATGAGCTGCTCGTTCCAGATCCGGGGGGCGGGTCGGTACGGCGTCTCCGGGGCGAACACGCTGATCATCGGCCGGATCTTCCCGTCGACGTTGGCGGCCCGCAGGTGCTCGAAGCACTGCCCGGCGACACCGGCGGTGTCGGAGACCACCCGAAGATCGCGCACCTGCAGGCTGCGCCAGTAGAGCCGCCCGATGCACCGCGCGTTGTTGCGCCAGGCGGCTCGGGCGCCGAACTCCAGCTCCTCGCGGGTGTGCCAGTAGCTCCCGGTCAGGTCGATCTCGCGCATGACCTCGGCGATCCGCGGGGCGGCCGGCCCCGCCTGCGGGTTCTCGGCATGGAAGAGCTCGATGAACTCCTCGGCCGCGCTCCGGTCCACCGCGACGTCGGTGTGGGCAGGGCAGGACTCACGATGCTGCGTCGTCATTTCACTCCCGAGAGATGGGCAACGGTCAGCGGGAACCCGGAGAGTCCGGACCGCTTCCGTTGCCGAAGCGGACCTGCCACTCGCTCATGTCGTCGAACAACGGATCGTTGGGATTCGGCCTCGACGGAGCCGGATGCACCGGCGGGGGCGGGCCGCCGAGCCGGTCCACCTCCTTGGCGAACGACTCCATGATCGACTTCATCTGGTCCTGCGCGGTGCGGGCGTACGACCGGATCTGCTGCCCCGCCGTGTCCATGGCGGCTTCGACGATCTCGCGCTCGTGGGCGCGGGCATGGCCGATGCGCTCGCGGGCGTCGCGGCTGACGTCCTCCACCATCTCCTCGGCGACGAGCTGGGCCTGGCTGAACAGCTGGACGACCTGGTCGTTCACGCGGTCGCCCACGTGCTCGAACTCGTCGAGCTCCGCCTGCACGCGCCGGAGCTCCGCCCGGAGGCGCTCGTTCTCGGCGCGGGCGTCGTCGAGCTCTCTCGTCGTGGACTGCACCTGGTCGGCCAACAGGTCGAGGTAGTCGTAGACCTGGTTGGCGTCGAGGCCCATCATCCGGCGGTGGAACGTCTCGTCCCTGATCGCCTCGGGGGTCGGGTACTGATGCGCGAGCCGGGGGTCGCTGTTGGTCATCTGTTGTCTCCTGACCTGGTCAGATCGGCCGCGACCTCCGGCTGGTCCCCGGTCGAGTAGTAGAAGTGCTCGTACTTGATCTGCTCGGGATGCATGCTGGTGGCGGTCAGCTGCTTCAGCGTGTGCCCCACCATCTGCGGGCCACCGCACACCATCGCCGTGCGCCCGTGCAGCGCCTGGCGCGCGGCGACGGTGCCGACCTTGCCGCGAGTCCCGGGATAGGACGGGTCGTCCGACACGACCTCGGTGTACTCGAACCACGGCCGCTGCTGGGCGAGCTCGCGCAACCACGGCCGGTCGTAGAGGTGCCAGGACATCCGTACGCCGTGCAGCAGGTGCACCCGCGGTGCGGTACGCGACCGCTGCCATTCCTGGTCGATCTGCTCGACGACGGCGCGGAGCGGAGCGAGACCGGTGCCCCCGGCGACCATGAGCAGGTCACTCGGGTCGCCGGCGCGCCGCGTGAGCCGCTCGCCCACCGGCGCTCCGAGCTTCACGGTGTCCCCGACCCGCAGGGTCCGCACGACGGCCGTG
Organism: Nocardioides sp.; assembly: GCA_035710425.1. GTDB lineage: Bacteria > Actinomycetota > Actinomycetes > Propionibacteriales > Nocardioidaceae > Nocardioides. The sequence goes on along the minus strand of DASTDJ010000199.1, from coordinate 5,715 downwards.
CTGACCTGGCCGCCGTCGATCTGCTGGACGTGCAGGTCGATCGAGCCGTCCTGGCGAGGAGCGTTCGCCGGGCTGAAGTAGCGCCACTGCCTCGGGCGCTGCGGGATCTCCACCGACACCGACTGCCCGGGGCGGTACTGGAACGCGCGCCGGGGCCGGACCGTCAGCAGCGTGAGGTCCATGGTCCGTCGCTCGACCGACAGCACGTCGGCGTCCCACCAGTCCGGGGTGGTCTCGAACGACATCTCCGCCGCCTCGACCATGATCCGCGCGATGACCTGGTAGGCCGCCGTCCACTCGGCGGCGAGCTCCTCGTCCCACTCGGACCCCAGGAAGTGCTTCAAGGTCGCGGACAGGGAGGCGCCGACCGCGTTGTAGTGCTCAGCGACCACGGCGTACTTGCGGTGGTCACGGCCGAGGTGTCGCAGGAAGGCCGCGTCGTTCTCGATCTGGTCCGCGTGGCTGACGATCCTGCCGAGCGCGCTGACGAACTTGTCCCGCTGGCTCGCCATGGCGAGCGGGAACATCGACTGGACCTCGGGGTGGGACACGAAGAGGTGAGAGTAGAAGTACAACGGCACCTGTTGGCCGTGCCTCGTCACCCGGTCCCAGCTGCGTTGCAGGGCGTGTGCATCCATCGTGTTCGCTTATCCGTCCCGAGAAGACAACAACTCCTCGAGCGAGACGGGCGGCCCGTCGGACCGTGCGAACTGCAGGTCGTCGGCAGCCTGAACCGACGCGTGATTCATTGACAAGGGTTCCCTCCCGAGTTCTCCCCCGGTCTTTCTCATGTCGCCTTCCCCCCGGTCCGACGAGTGCGTCCAGCGGACCGGAACGGTCTCCCAATCGCTCGCCACCCGGCCGGTGGTGCTGCCCAGCGGCGACGGGAAGGCCTCCCGATCGTCACCATAGCGAATGTTCAAATGACCGCGATCGGTGCCCGAACGTAGGGAGGGCTCTCCTTCACGCGCGGGGCGGGATGCTTGGCTACGGCGCATGATCACCTGCGTCGTCGACTACACGATCGACCCTGCCGAGATCGCCGCCTTCGAGGCGTTCGCCCGCCGTTGGATGGAGCTGGTCAACCAGCACGGCGGCCAGCACCACGGATACTTCCTGCCGGCGGAGGGAGCGAGCGACAAGGCGCTCGCGCTGTTCACGTTCCCGAGCCTGGCGGCCTACGAGGAGTACCGAAGCCGCTTCGGTGTGGACCCCGACTTCGTCGCGGCCGACAAGATCCGCGACGACAGCAACTGCGTGATCCGCTACGAGCGGACGTTCATGCGGCCGCTGCTGCCCGAGGACCTCGATCGGCAGTAGCCCGCGTGCGCAGGGCGTACCTGGTGAGCTCGCACTGGATGAGCTGGTCACCGCCTATCGTCGCAAGTCAGTCAGGTGACTGACTTCGGAGGAGGGTGGCATGAAGGTGGTCGTGGTGGGTGCCGGCCTAGCAGGACTCTCAGCGGCGAGAGAGCTCCAGCGGGGAGGCGCCGAGGTGGTGGTGCTCGAGGCGCGCGACCGGGTAGGCGGCCGCGTCGAGGGTGGGCTGATCGAGGGTCAGCCGATCGAGCTGGGTGGCACCTGGCTCGGAGAGGGCCACTCGGAGATGTACTCCCTCGTGGCAGAGCTCGGCCTCGAGACCTTCCGCACGTGGAACGACGAAGGCCAGGTGCTCGTCGAGCTCGGCCGCAAGCGGGCGCTCGTCGCGGGACGGAAGGGCGCCGTCCCGAGACTCAACCCGATCGCGCTCGCCGACCTCGCCCAAGGATTGGCCCGCTTCGAGCGGCTCGCCCGCAGCGTCGACCCGGCGGAGCCGTGGGCGCACCCACGAGCACACACGTTGGACGGCCAGACCTTCGAGACGTGGGTGCGCCGCAACCTGCGCACACCCAGCGGTCGCGCGTACTTCCGGGTGGCGACCGAGGCGCTGTTCGCCGCCGATGCGAGCGACATCTCGCTCCTCCATGCGCTGTTCTACACCGTGAGCAACGCCGACCTCGAGACCCTCATCGCAGTCGACGAGGGCGCGCAGCAGGACCGTGTCGTCGGTGGTTCGGTGCTGATCGCCGAGCGGCTCGCCGACGACCTCGATGTGCGGCTCGGGACCCCTGTGACGAGTCTCGCCCAGGACGACGACGGGGTCAGGCTCACCACCCGGTCCGGCGAGACGTATCCCGCGGACCGAGTGGTCGTCGCGCTCCCACCGACGCTCGCCGGACGACTGCACTACGACCCCCTGCTGCCCGCCTGGCGTGACCAGCTGACCCAGAAGGTCCCGGCCGGCACCGTCGTCAAGACCTTCGCGGCCTACCCGACGCCGTTCTGGCGGAACGACGGCCTCAACGGCCAGGCGGTCTCCGACACCGGTCCGGTCAAGGTCACCTTCGACGTCTCCCCACCCGGAGGTGAGGTCGGCATCCTGCTCGGGTTCGTCGAGGGCGGCGAGGCCCGCCGGTGGCAGCGGCTCAGCGACAGCGAACGCCGCCGCAGCGTGCTGGGCTGCTTCGAGCGGTACGTCGGAGCGCCGGCCACCGAGCCGACGGCGTACGTGGAGAAGGACTGGAGTGCCGAGGAGTTCACGCGCGGCTGCTACGGCGGTCACTTCGCCCCCGGGGTGTGGACCAGCTACGGGCACGCGCTGCGGACCCCCGTCGGCCGGATCCACTGGGCGGGCGCCGAGTACGCCGTCCAGTGGAACGGCTACATGGAGGGTGCGGTCCGGTCGGGCCAGGTCACCGCACGGGAGTTGCTTCAGGAGGCGTGACCACCCCTGGGGTGAGTCGCTGCGACCACGGCGGCCACGAGGGCGTCCCGCTACGCGACGAGCTCCGGGTACGTCGAGTCCGCGGCGATCGGCCCCATCCCCTCGACCAGCCGCTCGACGGTCTCGCGGTCGAGCTGCAGCTCGCCCAGGTCACCCCACCAGCGGTCGAAGCTGTCGGCGTACCGGTCGCAGAACGTCGCCAGGCCCTGCTCGTCCGCGCCGAGGTGGAACAGGATCGTGGGACCCATCGCGCCCACGCGACACCCGCCTCGCGCGCGACGGCCCGCATGCTCACGCCGGAGATGCCCTCACGGGCGAGCAGACCGACCACTGCCTCGAGGATCCGGGTCTGGCGATCCCCCTGCACGCGTTGCTTCGCCCCCGACTCCCCGGCCTCACCCAAGACGCCACCGAACTACGTTCGGCGACGTATGCGCCCACTCTCACGAGCGGCCAGGATCATCTCTACGACCGCTCTCGTACCGGAGGTAGCTGATGGCAGACGTCCAGACCCCAGGTCCCGCATTCGCCGGTGGCAAGAACATCGCGATGAAGGTGCCGCCCGACCAGTACGACGAGACCGTGCGGTTCTACCGCGACCTCCTCGGGCTGGAGCAGATCGGCGGGCCGGGCGGTGACGCGATGGGGTTCGTCTTCGGCGCGAACAACCTCTGGATCGACCGCGTCGAGTCGATGAGCCAGGCCGAGCTGTGGCTCGAGATCGTCACCGACGACACGGCGCGGGCCGCCGAGGTCCTCGACGGAGCCGGCGTACCCCGGCGGGACGAGATCGAGGACCTCGGCAGCGGCTTCGACGGCTACTGGATCTCGAGCCCGTGCTCGATCATTCATCTCGTCGACGGCACCGCGCAGTCGTGGGAGTGAGCGCCGAATGATCCTCGTCACCGGCGGCCTGGGGTCCATCGGGTCGCACACCGCGCGCAGCCTGCTCGACCTGGGCGAGTCCGTCGTGCTCACCGCGCACCGATCGACCCAGCTGCCCGACTACCTCGCCGGCGAGCCGGCCGGCCGGGTCGAGGTCGAGCCACTCGACACCACCGACCGGACCGCCTTCCTCGCCCTCGGCGAACGCCACCGGATCACCGGCATCGTCCACCTCGCCGGCAGCATGCCGGACGACCCGGTGGACTTCCTGCGTACCGAGACCACAGGACTCCTGAACGCCCTCGAGGCGGCGCGTGCCTGGGACGTGCGCAAGTTCGCCGTCGCCAGCAGCCTCGGTCTCTACGCCGGCCTGCCCGAGCTTCGCCCGCACGAAGGCCTGGCGCTGCCGACCGAGGACCTGCCCCACGTGATCGTCGCGTTCAAGAAGGCCGCGGAGACGCTCACCACGCAGGCCCTCCTCGGCAGCGGTGTCCGGCCGATCCTGCTCCGCATCGGCACGGTCTGGGGGCCGCTCAGCAACCCCGACTCCCCCTTCATCCCGTTCCCCGCGCTGATCAACGCGGTGGCCAAGGGCCACGAGCCTCCGACGCTGTACGCCGAGGACGGCGGCGACCGCTGCTACGCCCCGGACGCAGGTCGCGCGATCGCGCTCCTCATGACCACCGAGCCGCTGGGCCACGTCGTCTACAACGTCTCGAGCGGGCAGCCCGCGACCAACCGCGACTTCGCCCGCGCGCTCGAGGGCGCCGTACCCGACCTGTCGATCGACCTGTTGCCCGGACGCTCGGACGGTGCCAGCGGCGACGACCCTTACCTCGACATCTCCCGACTGACGGCCGAGACCGGGTTCATCCCGGCCTTCGACACCACCGCCGCCGTCGCCGACTACCTCGAGTGGCTCCGCACCCATCCCCGCTAGGTGACCCCTCCCGCCACGCTTCGTCCGGACCTCGGCCGTGGAGAGAGCGGACATGCGCTGCGGTCATGATCGCGCCGCCGACCGCGACACCTCCTCGCCGGAACCGCGGCCGGGCGGCATTGCATTCCGCCGGCTCGCCCCGTGGTCGGACTACTTGGCCAGGCGGTCGGAGAGCCTGGCAGGCGCCCGGTCGAACTCGATGGACGAGCCGATTCCCTCGCCGTAGGTTCCGAAGCAATCGTTCACTGCCAACTCGGGAAGGCGGATCGGATGTCCAAGCCACGTTTCAACAGAAGAGGTGCTCTGCGCGCGGCGGCGGTCGGCTCCGCAGCCGGAGGACTCGGTCTCGTGAGCTCTGCCGGAGCAGCACCTGCGAAGGCACTGGCCCGGGTGCTGGGACCGCTGCGGGTGATCAAGAAGCTGCAGCTGGTCGACGGCGCGAGGAAGCAGCGCTTCCTGCTGCAGAGCACCAAGCCCCCGGTCTACCTCAACGGGGTCACCTACCCGCCGGAACAGCGGTCGGGTCCGCCGAACGGCAGCTACTTCATCTTCAACGACGAGAACCAGTCGGAGCGCGGTGGCATCACCGTCTCGCCGGAGGCGGCGCAGATCTCCTTCGACTGGCCCACGATTGACGCCGTCCATCTGAACGCCATCTCTTACCCCGGCGCTCTCGGCGCCGCACTGCTGAGCATGCGGCAGATGCCGGACCCATCGATCCCGCCCGAGGACCTGACCCCTGAGGACGCCCCGCCGCGAGTGCTGCTCGGGACAAGCAACGCCGGAGACGGCGCCGTCCTTGCGCTCTACGACTCGCTGGGGCGCCCGCGGATTCAGCTCCAGGTCGACGGCACCGACGTCCCGCGCATCCAGATCCTCGACGAGGACGGGCAGGTCGTCGCCCAACTGCCGCCGGAGGAGCCCGGCGCCGACCGAGCCGAGGCCGGTGAGCTGTCGACGCTCCTGCAGCCGCCGGCTTCGCGACTGTGGACCTTCAGTCGGTGAGGCGCTTTCCCGTGCCGGTGTCGAAGACATGCACGTGGCGGGGGTCGGTGGTGACGTGGATGGTCTCGCCCTTCTGGTGGTCGCGGCGAGCCTCGACGCGGATCACGACCGTCTGTGGGTT
>DASTDJ010000198.1:0-15705 GCA_035710425.1 Nocardioides sp. | reverse complement strand
CTCGGCGGACCTCGTCGCGCTGCGCGACTTCTTCACGCCGCTGCTGCGCAGCCTCGACTCCTGCCCGCGGGTCGTGGTGCTCGGCACCCCGCCCGAGCAGGTCAAGGGCCCCGAGCGGGTCGCCCAGCGCGCCCTCGAGGGCTTCACCCGCAGCCTCGGCAAGGAGCTCGGCCGCGGCGGCACGGTCCAGCTCTTCTACGTCGCCGAGGGCGCCGAGGGCGCGGTCACCAGCACCCTCGGCTTCCTGCTCTCCCCCAAGTCGGCCTACGTCTCCGGCCAGGTGGTGAGGATCGGCGCGCACGGCACCAAGAAGGCGCCCGAGGTCACCGACTGGGCCAAGCCGCTCGACGGCAGGATCGCGCTGGTCACCGGCGCCAGCCGCGGCATCGGCGAGCAGATCGCCCGGGTGCTGCACCGCGACGGCGCGACCGTGGTCGGCGTCGACGTACCGCAGGCCGCGAGCGAGCTGCAGTCCCTGATGAAGGAGCTCGACGGTGACTGGATCACCCTCGACATCACCGGCAAGGACGCCCCGCAACGGATCGCGCACCACCTCAAGGAGAAGCACGGCGGCGTCGACGTCGTCGTCCACAACGCCGGCATCACCCGCGACAAGAAGCTCGCCAACATGGCCAAGGACCGCTGGGAGTCGGTTATCGCGGTCAACCTCACCGCACCCGAGCGGATCACCCGCGAGCTGCTCGAGCAGGGCGTGCTCAACAAGAGCGGCTCGATCGTGGGTGTGGCCAGCATCGCGGGCATCGCCGGCAACGTCGGACAGACCAACTACGCCGCCTCGAAGGCCGGCGTGATCGGCTTCGTCGACTCTCTCGCCGACGAGCTCGGGAACGACATCACCATCAACGCCGTGGCCCCCGGCTTCATCGTCACCCAGATGACCGCGGCCGTCCCGTTCGCGACCCGCGAGGTCGGGCAGCGGCTCAACGCGATGGCCCAGGGCGGCCTGCCGGTCGACGTCGCCGAGACCATCGCCTGGTACGCCAACCCAGGCTCGCGCGCCGTCAACGGCAACGTGGTCCGCGTGTGTGGCCAGATGATGCTGGGCGCCTGACATGCCCGGCCTCCCGCTGCTGGTGAAGGTGGCACTCCCCTCGGTCCCGGTCGTCAACCAGCTGCCGGGCGTGAAGAAGGCGTCGCCCGACGGGTTCACCGGGCTGAGCAAGGACCGACCGCCGGTCACCGTCGAACGCGGTCACGTCGACGCGTACGCCGCGGTGTGCGGCTTCCCGACCAAGGACACCGTCCCGCTCCCCTACCCGCACCTGCTCGCGTTCCCGCTGCACATGGCGCTGATGACCGACCCGGCGTTCCCGGCCCCGGCCATCGGCACCCTGCACCTGGAGAACTCCATCACCGGACACCGCCCGATCGCGATCGGCGAGGAGCTGGCCGTCTCGGCCGGCGTCGGGCCCCCCGAGGCGCACCCCAAGGGCACGATCTACCGGTTCGTGACCGAGGTGCGCGTGGGCGACGAGATGGTGTGGGAGAGCACGTCGACCTACCTCCGCCGCGGTAGGGGTGACGAGTCGGCCTCGAGCGGGTCGACGTTCCCGGACGCCCCGCCCACGGGTACGGTGTGGAAGCTGCCCGCCGACCTCGGCCGCCGGTACGCCGGGGTCTCGGGTGACCACAACCCGATCCACCTCTACCCGCTCACCGCGAAGGCGCTGGGGTTCCCGCGCCAGATCGCCCACGGCATGTGGAGCAAGGCCCGCTGCATCGCGGCGCTGGAGAACCGGCTGCCCGACGCCGTACGCGTCGACGTCGCGTTCAAGAAGCCGATCATCCTGCCGGGCACGGTCGCCTTCGGGTCCACCCCGACCAACGACGGCTACGCGTTCTCGCTCACCAACCACAAGAGCGGCGCGCCCCACCTGGTCGGCGCCACCACCGCGATCTGACGGTTTCGACGGGGGTTGAGGTGCGAGGCCGGCCGCGGCCGAGCCTCGAGACCACCGAGCCTCGTCAAGGGGTTTCGAGGCTCCTCGCCGGCGCTCGTCGCACCTCAACCACCGTCAGCGCTTGCGGGGACGAATGAGCCCCTCCTGGGCGACGGTGGCCACGAGGGTGCCGTCGTCGGTGAACACCCGGCCGAGGGAGAGCCCGCGGGCGCCGTTGGCAGACGGCGACCACTGGTCGTAGAGCCACCACTCGTCGGCCCGGAACGGTCGGTGGAACCAGATCGTGTGGTCGAGCGAGGCCATCTGCGTGTTGGTGGGGTCGGCCTCGTGCGCGGCGAGGGCCGCGCCGAGCAGGCTGACGTCGCTGGCGTAGGTGAACAGCGCGAGGTGCTCGACCGGGTCGTCGCTGAGCTTGCCGTCGATCCGGATCCAGACCTGGGCCCGCGACGGGTGCGCATCGTCCTTCTCGAGGCCGTAGCGGGAGTTGCCGAGGAACCGCACGTCCATGGCCGCCCACTCCTTGCCGAGCGCGGCTGCGTCCTCCGCGCCCCGGTCGCGCATCAGGTCGAACATGCTCGCGCCGGCGTCGGGGCCGCCCACCTCGGGCATCGTGTCCTGGTGCTCGAGTCCCTTTTCGAGGCGCTGAAAGCTGGTGGTCTGGTAGTAGATGACCTTGCCGTGCTGGCGCGCGGAGACCCGCCGGGTGACGAACGAGCGGCCGTCGCGGACCCGCTCGACGTCGTAGATGATCGGCACCTCGTAGTCGCCGGGCAGCAGGAAGTACGAGTGCAGCGAGTGCACGTGGTAGTCCGGGTCGACGGTTCGTACGGCGGCGACCAGCGCCTGGGCCGCCACCTGGCCGCCGTAGACGCGCTGCCGCTCGCTGTCGGGCTGGCGACCGCGGAAGAGGTCGACGTCGAGGTACTCGAGGTCGAGGAGTCCGACCAGGTCGTCCACTGCTTCGCTCACGTTGATCCTTGCTCGTCGGGGCCCTCGAGCCCGGCCAGGAACTGCTCGAACTGCTGACCGATCTCCTCGCCGGTGGGCAGTGGCTGGTCACCGGCGAGCAGGCTGCTGCCGGACTCCTCGGCGCGCTGGAAGGCGTCGTACTGCTGCTCCAGCGAGCGGACCACCTCCTCCACCTCCTCGTTGGCGGCCAGGTAACGGGCGATCTCCTGCTCCCGCTCCTCCGCCCGGGACTTCAGGTCGGTGAGGTCGATGGTCAGCCGGCCGGCCAGCTCCACCTGCTCGAGCAGCGCGGCCGAGGCACGCGGGTAGTCGAGCTGGGCGAGGTAGTGGGGGATGTGCGCCACGAACCCGAGCGCGTCGTGGCCCCACTCCCCCAGCCTGACCTCCAGCAGGGCCTGGGCGCTGCTCGGGATCCGCAGCTCGCCGCGCCACGGACTCTCACCGGTCAGCAGCTCGGGTCGGTTGGCGTGATGGGTGATCGCGATCGGCCGGGTGTGCGGCACCGCCATCGGGACCGAGCCCATGCCGACGACCCGGGTCACACCGAACCGCTCGACGACCTCGCGTACGGCGCGGGCGAACGCCTCCCAGCGGTTGTCGGGCTCCGGCCCCTGCAGCAGGAGGTACGGCGTGCCTCCGGCGTCGTGGAGCAGCCGGACCACCAGCCGCGGCGCGTCGTAGGCCTCGTAGTGGTCGCGCACGAACGACATCGGTGGCCGTCGGGCGCGGTAGTCGTGGACCTGGTCGACGTCGAAGGTGGCGACCACCGATGCGCCCTGGGCGGAGCCCTGATCGACCAGGTGGCGACAGGCGATCGCCGCGGAGCTGCCGGCATCGAGGAACCCGTCGAGCACCAGGATCATCGTCAGCGACTCGGCATCGTCGAGGGCGGGCACCTCGTCGACGATGTGGACGAGACGGGGTTCGGAGCTCACGGGGAAACGGTAGTCCCCGGCTCGCTCGGCTCTTCGGTGGGCGTCGTCGAGGGCGAAGCCGGCGGCGTCACCGTCGGGTCCGGTGGAAGGGAGTCCGGGTCGTACTCGTTGATCATCATCTTGGCGCCGCGACGGGCCAGCATCCGGGTGGTGAGCCCCACCAGCGACTGCAGTACGTCGTCCTGGTCCGCCTCCGGACGGTCCAGCTCCTCCAGCAGCCGCCACAGGCTCTGGGTGCCGAACCCGGCGACGAGGTACTCGCACGCCCACCAGCTCAAGCCGTAGTGGGCCGAGGAGTCCTCGTCGTTGAACGTGCCGTCGCCGGGTAGCCCTCTGACCCCGGCCTCGGCCTCGGCCAGCGCCTCCTGCGGCAGCCGGCGCAGCTCGGGGGCCAGCGGCTGCACGGACACCCACTCGGCGATCCCCTCGCTGAGCCATGCGGGCGCCCGGTCGTCGCGCTTGCCGAGTGCCACGTGGGTCAGCTCGTGGCGGACCAACCGGTCCCGCTCGGTGCCGGGCTGGCCGAGCATCGAGGGATGCAGCGCGAACCGGGTGGCCACCACCTTCCCCTCCTCGTCGCCGGCCATCACCGGGAAGGCCACCCCGTCGAGCTTCTCCGGGTCACCGCCCGGCAGGTCGTCGAGCGAGGCGAGGAACTTGGTGTCCGAGAGCGCGTAGACCACCACCGACTGCCGCCAGTCGTAAGGCACCGTGGCCGAGACGGCGCCGATGCCCGCCGCGATGGAGTCCATCAGCGGCTCCGCAGCGCCGACCGACTTCGCGTCGAAGATGCCCAGCACCCCCGGCCGGGTCCGGGCCACGATCGGCACCATGTCCCAGGGCTGCTTCTGCTCGTCACTGGCGCGCTCCCAGTCGGGGTCGGTGACGGAGCTGACGACGTAGCGGTCGTCGCCGGTCGGGGCGAACCGGAACCGGTCGCGGGTGACGACCGGCTGCGGGTCGAACCCATCGAGCTGCATGGTCACCTCGACGACCACCCAGTACTGGTCGTCCTCGCGCACCATGCTGGACCGGTCGAGGTCGTAGGCGAACGTGCGCAGCGGCAGCTGCGCCAGGTTGTCGAAGTAGCCGCCCTGGGCGGTCACGAAGCCCGGGTCGACGGGGTCGATCCCGCTGAGGAACTCGCCCCGGTTGCGGGTGAGCAGCGCAGCCGCGCGCTGCTCCAGCGTGGCCGTGAAGGCCTGGTCCAGGTCCGGCGGCACCGGGATGCCGCTGGCCGTGCTGGAAGGTGTGGAGCCGTCGGACGACGGTGGCGGCGAGTCCGAGCAGGCCGCGACCGAGAGAAGGAGGAGGGAGCAGAGGACGGCGGCCAGGAACCTGGCCGGCGACCGCTCAGCCGGAGTGATCGACATCGACCGCCCCCCGAGACGGCTCGTCCCTCCCCTCCTCGGGCAACAGCACCAGGTCCTCCACGATCCCCCTGGCGATGGTCTGCGAGGTCAGTCCGATCCGTTCCAGGATCGCCGCCCGCTTCGCATGGCCCAGGAACTCCTGCGGGATGCCGTGCAGCCGGAACGGCGTGGTCACCCGGGCGGCGTTGAGCGTCTGCAGCAGCACCGCTCCGCAGCCACCGATCGTGCCGTTGTCCTCGATGCTGACGACCAGCCGGTGCTCGCGCGCCAGCTCGACGATCGCTGGGTCGACCGGCTTGACCCAGCGCGGGTCGACCACGGTGACGCCGATGCCCTGGGCGACGAGCCGCTCGGCGACGTCGACGGCCACCCCGGCCATCGGTCCGACGGCCACGACCAGCACGTCCTTGGTGCCGTTGCGGGCGAGCACGTCGGCGCCGCCGGCCTTGCCGACCGCGGGAAGGTCCTCGGGCGGCGGGCCCTTGGGGAAGCGCACCACCGTGGGCGCGTCGTCGACGTCGACGGCCTCGTTGAGCAGCTCACGCAGGCGTGCGCCGTCGCGCGGGGCGGCCAGCCGGAGGGTGGGCACGACCTGCAGCACGGACATGTCCCACATGCCGTTGTGGCTGGCCCCGTCGTCGCCGGTGACGCCGGCCCGGTCGAGCACGAAGGTCACCCCGCAGTTGTGCAGCGCGACGTCCATCAGCACCTGGTCGAACGCGCGGTTGAGGAACGTCGCATAGATCGCCACGACCGGGTGCATCCCACCCATCGCGAGCCCCGCGGCGGAGGTGGCGGCGTGCTGCTCGGCGATCCCCACGTCGAAGGTGCGGTCGGGGAACCTGGCCTGGAACTTGTGCAGCCCGACCGGGTGCATCATCGCGGCGGTGATGCCGACGACGTCCTGCCGGCGGCTTCCGATGTGCACCATCTCGTCGGCGAAAACGTCGGTCCAGATCCGGCCCTTGGGCGTCTCCTCGCCGGTGTCGATGTCGAAGGGCCCGGGCGAGTGGAACTGGTCGGCCTCATGCCGCTCGGCGGCGTCGTAGCCGAAGCCCTTGCGGGTGATGGCGTGCACGATGACCGGCCCGCCGAACCGCTTCGCCTGGGCGAGAGCGTGCTCCATCGCCTGTACGTCGTGGCCGTCGACCGGTCCGACGTACTTCAGGCCGAGGTCCTCGAACAGGCCCTGCGGCGCGAGCGCGTCCTTGAGCCCCTTCTTCATCGCGTGCAACGCGTCGTAGGCTGCTGGGCCCACCCCGGGCACCGCGGTGAGCCGCTTCTTCACGACCTCGAGGACGTGCTCGTAGCGCGGGTTGGTCCGAAGCGTGGTGAGCGCCGTGGTCAGCCCGCCGACGGTCGGGGTGTAGGAGCGCCCGTTGTCGTTGACCACGATCACCAGGCGGGAGTCCTTGGCGATCGCGATGTTGTTGAGCGCCTCCCACGCCATCCCGCCGGTCAGGGCGCCGTCACCGATGACGGCGACCGTGTGCCGGTCCTCGCCGCGGATGGCGTAGGCCTTGGCCAGCCCGTCGGCGTAGCTCAGCGAGGTGGACGCGTGGGAGTTCTCGACCAGGTCGTGGTCGGACTCGGCCTGGCTCGGGTAGCCGCTCAGCCCACCCTCCTGGCGGAGCCGGTCGAACCGTGCAGCCCGTCCGGTCAGCATCTTGTGGACGTAGGCCTGGTGGCCGGTGTCGAAGACGATCTTGTCGCGCGGGGAGTCGAAGGTCCGGTGGATGGCGAGCGTGAGCTCGACCACGCCGAGGTTGGGGCCGAGGTGCCCTCCGCCCGGTGAGCACGACTCGACCAGGGCGTCACGGATCTCGCCCGCGAGCACCGTGAGCTGGTCCTCCGTGAGCCCGCGAAGGTCCCGTGGGCCCCCTATCGACTCGAGCAACGACATGGCCGCGAGTTTACGGGTTCAGAGCTGATACACGGCCACCGCGGGCTCGTGGAGGCTGCCCATCCAGACCCTGCCCTCGTGCTCGCGGACACCGGTGACCATGTGGTACGTCGCGTCGTGGTCGGCGACGTCGACATCGACGTCGTGGACGAGGGTGCCCTCGTCGTCGTATGCCTGCACCCGGACGGTCTGCTTCGGCTTGGGCTGGAGCCGCTCGGGGATCTTGGTCACCGCCTTGCGCACCGGCAGCGGGGACTTCTGGAGGCGTTCGACGAGTGGGTCGGTCGGGCTGCCGATCGAGACCCAGATCAGCCCGTCGCTGCCGCGAGCGATGTTGTCCGGGTAGCCCGGGAGGTTCTGGCACAGCAGGTCGCGCATCCCGGCGCGGTTGCCGGTCAACCAGCGGCGGACGACGGTGCGCCCTCCGGACTCGGCCACGGCGACGAAGTCCTCGTTCTTCGAGAGGGCCACGCCGTTGGCGAAGGCCAGGCCGTCGAGGACGACCTCCACCTCACCGCCGGGAGGCAGCTTCAGGAGCCGGCCGGTACGGGTGTTCTGGACGAAGTCGTCCTTCCACTTGTCGACGCCGTACTTCGTCGAGGAGTCCGAGAACCACACCGTGCCGTCGGAAGCGATCGCGGCGTTGTTGCAGAAGACCATCTTCTGACCGGCGACGCTGTCCGTGACGCTCTCGACCGCCCCGCTCCCGGTGTCGATGCGGAGCACGCCGAGGCGCGCGTCGCACACCAGCAGGCGGCCGTCGAGGTCGATCTCGATGCCGAGCGGACGGCCGCCCGTCTGCGCCACCCGTTCGATCTTCTTGCCGTCGTGGGAGATCCGGAAGATGCTGCCGTCCTCGGTGCCCGTGAACACGGCGCCCTCGTCCGGCCCCTGGGTGCCGACCACCACGTCCTCGGCGCCGAACTCTGGCACCTGGATCACCTGGAAGCTCATCGCCCGACACTAGCGGCGAAAATCGGGTGCGCGCAGGGTGCCCACGAACGTACGTTGCGGGGCATGAGCTACGTGTTCCTGAGCGTGCGTCGTGTCCGGGTACGCCCCGAGGACACGACGCGAGTGGGGATGGCATCCGCTACGTCCTGAGTGGGCTCGCCGCGTCGTCGACTCGGCCGGGGTGCGGCGCGGCGACCTGGTGCTGGATCTCGGTGCCGGACACGGCGCCCTGACCGGTCCGCTGCTCGCAGCGGGGGCTCGGGTGATCGCCGTCGAGCTGCACCCGCGACGCGTCGCCGTGCTGAGGGAGCGGTTCGGCGAGGAGGGCCTACGCGTGGTGCGTACCGACCTTCGCCGGCTTCGCCTGCCGCGGCGGCCGTTCCGGGTGGTGGCCAGCCCGCCGTACCAGCTCTCCACGGAGCTGGTCCGTCTGCTGCTGGGGACGGACCGGCTGCTGTCCGCCGACCTGGTGCTGGAGCGTGGCGCCGTACGCCGGATGGTCGAGCGGCCACCGCGAGGCCGGCACGCGCGGCGCTACACGATGGAGCCGGGACTGCCGGTGCCGCGTCAGGCGTTCCGGCCGTCTCCGCGCGTGGACTCCAGGGTGCTCAGGATCCGGCGGTAGTGCTCGGAGTGGATGAGTCGCTGCAGCGCGACACCGGCCGCCGCGGTGAGGTCGAGCTCGCTCACCCGGTCCGGGTCGACGAACACGATCTGGCGCCCCTCGTGGCACTCGACGTCTTCGTCGGTGAGATCGGTGCCCATCACGAACAGCCTGAACTCGTCGTCGCTGTCGGTGTGCTCGTGGTGCACCGTGAACTGGTCGAACAGCTCCAGTCCCTGGTCGAGCCGGATACCGGTCTCCTCCTCCAGCTCCCGGTAGGCGCCCACCCGGTAGTCCTCGCCGTCGTCGAGGTGCCCGCCGACGAATCCCCACTTCTCCGGGTCGATCGCCGGGAACTCGTCCCGCTCCTGGAGCAGGACCCAGCCCCTGGCGTCGATCAGCACGACGCTCGCGAACCGCTGCACCCGGGCGACGTTACCCGCGACTCGGTGGTCGAGTAGCGCGGGCGACGAAGGAGCGAGCGCGTATCGGTTCACTTGACCTCAAGCGTGCTTGAACTTGCAGGCTCGATGGTGACACCGAAGACGCAAGGAGAACACCATGCCCGTTGCCATCATCACCGGAGCCTCGCGCGGCCTCGGCCGCGCGCTCGCCCGGGAGCTCGCTCGCCGCGAGTGGCACCTCGTGCTGGACGCCCGCGGCGCGGAGGACCTCGGAGCGGTCCAGGCGCAGCTGCCGGGCGGCCCCCACCACGCGCTGGCCGGCGACGTCACCGATCCCACCCACCGCGCGAGCCTCGTCGCCGCGGCTCGCGCGCTCGGCGGCGCGTCGTTGCTGGTCAACAACGCCAGCAGCCTGGGCGCCTCCCCGCTGCCGGCGTTCGGCGACCTCGACCCGGCGACGTACGTCGACATCCTGCGGGTCAACCTGGTCGCCCCGATGGCGCTGACCGCTGCCCTGCTCCCTCAGCTGCGGCGGAACGGCGGACGGGTCCTCAACATCTCCTCCGACGCCGCCGTCGAGCCCTACGAGACGTGGGGCGGCTACGGCTCGTCGAAGGCCGCGTTGGACCACGCGGGTCGGGTGCTGGCCGCCGAGGAGCCGACCCTGCGCGTCTACTCGCTCGACCCGGGTGACATGCGCACCCGGATGCACCAGGAAGCGTTCCCGGGCGAGGACATCTCCGACCGGCCCGAGCCGGAGACGGTAGTCCCAGCGGTGCTGTCCCTGTTGGACAGCGACCTGCCCAGTGGGCGCTACGTCGCCGGCCAGCTCGTGAGCGAGGCGGCATGAGCAGCGCACCTGTCGAGCGCTTCCGCCTGCCCGAGGCCGGCGAGGCACGGGTGCCGCCCGAGGCGCGCGGGCTGGCCCGCGACGAGGTCCGGCTGGCCGTCGTCACCCCCGAGCGGACCCAGCACCTGCGGGCCGACGCGCTTCCCGAGCTGCTCCACCCTGGCGACCTGCTGGTGGTCAACACCAGCGCCACGCTTCCGGCCGCCGTTGAGCTCGAGCGGCGCGGCTGCCCCGCCACCCTGCACCTCTCCACCCAGCTGGACGACGGGTCCTGGGTGGTGGAGCTGCGGCGGGGTGACGGCACCGGCCCCGACCAGGGCGAGGCGGGCGAGGTGCTCCGGCTTCCGGGCGGCGTGCGACTCCGCCTGGACGCACCGCACCCGGCCGGCCAGACCCGGCTCTGGCGCGCCGTACCGCTGCCGGCGGCGGACGTCGTCGGCTACCTGGCAGAGCACGGCCGCCCGATCCACTACCCGTACGTCGAGGGCGACTGGCCGTTGGACACGCTGCAGAACGTGTACGCCGACCGCCCCGGCAGCGCCGAGATGGCGAGCGCCGGGAGACCGCTGACCGAACGGGCGCTGGTCCGGCTGATGACCCGCGGTGTGCCGGTGGTGCCGATCGTCCTGGATACCGGGGTGTCCAGCCAGGAGTCGCACGAGCCGCCGCAGCCCGAACGGTTCACGGTCCCCGCGGTGACCGCCCGGCTGGTCAACAGCACCCTCGCGTCGCGCCGCCGGGTCGTCGCCGTCGGCACCACGGTGGTCCGCGCGCTCGAGTCGGCGGCTGCCGGCGGGCGGGTGCACGCGACCACCGGCTGGACGTCGCTGGTCCTCGGGCCCCAGCGTCCGGCGACGGTGGTGCGCGGGCTGCTCACCGGGCTCCACGAGCCCGAGGCGAGCCATCTCGACCTGCTCGAGGCCGTGGCCGGCGGTGATCTGGTCGGTCGCGGATACCGGGACATCACCGAGACCAACGCCCCGGACTACCTCTGGCACGAGTTCGGCGACTCGATGCTCCTGCTCCCCTAGCGTCGCGCTCGTCTGCCACAATCCGAGCCGGGAGGCGACGAGAGGAGAGCCCGTGTTCGGAAAAGGCGCCGACAAGGACAAGCGCATCGAGATGCTCGCCCGGCTCGACCGGTTCCGCGACCTCTCCGACGACGAGATCCACCGCGTCGTCGAGGAGGCGACCTACCTCACCGTCCCCGAGGGCTGGGCGTTGATGGTCGAGAGGACCCCCGCCGACAAGGCCTACCTGATCCTCGACGGCGAGGTGTCGGTGCGCCGCGACGGCGAGGAGGTCGCCCGCGTGAGCGCGGGCGAGCTGATCGGCGAGATGGCGCTGGTCAACCGCAAGCTGCGCAACGCGACCGTGGTCGCCGAGACCCAGCTCGAGGTGCTGCACTTCACCGACGAGACCGTGAAGCGGCTCAACGACCAGATCCCTCAGTTCCAGCAGGCGCTGGCCGGCGCCAGCCAGGAGCGCTCCGCGGACTGACCTCTGCTAGAGCCGGGCGACGAACCGGCGCCCGCGGATCGCCTCCTCGACCAGACCGGCGGCGAGGCGTACGCCGCTCAGTCTCGCGTCCTCGGTGAGCCAGGCGTCGACGGCCGCGTCGATGACGTCGGCGTCGGCGACGTCGCGGAGCTCGGCGCGCGCCTCGCTCAGCCCGCGCCGGCACGCCTCCTGGCTCGCCTCGATGTGCAGCACCGCGAACCTGGCCAGCACCACGAGGTGACGCCGGATCGCCGGGTAGCCGCGGTAGTCGGGCGGGCACAGGTCGAGCAGCCAGGAGCCGGCGGTGTGTTCCCAGCCCGGGGCGCCGGGCGGCCGGACGGCCCTTGGCCAGCCGGGCGGGGTGACGGACTGGGTGGCAGGTGCGAGCATGCCTGCACCTTATCGAACATCTGTTCGATACGTCACCCGGGCAGGAAGCTGAACCGCACCTCACGCACGTGGTTGTCCACGTTGATGTCGACCAGGCAGATGCTCTGCCAGGTGCCCAGCGCCAGCCGCCCGCCCAGCACCGGAACGGATGCGTACGGCGGGACCAGCGCCGGCACCACGTGGGAGCGGCCGTGCCCCGGAGTGCCGTGCCGGTGCCGCCAGCGGTCGTCGGCGGGCAGCAGGTCGCCGAGCGCAGCGAGCAGGTCGTCGTCGCTGCCGGCGCCGGTCTCGATGATCGCGAGCCCAGCGGTGGCGTGCGGGACGAACACGTGCAGCAGCCCGTCGGCCTCGCCGGAGACGAAGGCGGCGCAGTCGTCGGTGAGGTCGAGGACGACGTCCCGGTCCCCGGTGCGGTACTCCCTGACCTCGGAGCGCATCATCAGCCCTCGAGCGCCCGCTCGACCCGCTCGACCTTGGCGGTCATCTCGCCCTCGAAGCCCGGCCGGATGTCGGCCTTGAGGACCAGTCCGACCCGCGGCGACACCTCGGCCACGACCTCGACGGCCCGCTTCACGACGGCCATCACCTCGTCCCACTCCCCCTCGATGTTGGTGAACATCGCGTTCGTCTCGTTCGGCAGCCCGGACTCCCGGACCACCCGCACGGCGGCCGCGACGGCCTCGGACACGCCACCCGTCTCGTCGGCGGCGGTGGGGCTGATGCTGAAGGCCACGATCATGCGGGTCACCGTAGCCGCGGCGTGGCAGTGTGGTTCCGGTGACCCCGGACGACGTGGCCGAGCACGCGGCAGGCCTGCCTCGCTGCAAGCGCAAGGGCACCGAGGCCAAGCCGGCCTGGTACGTCGACGACCGGCTGGTCGCCCGTCTGGAGGACCCGACCACGCTGACGATCCGCTGCCTGCCAGAGCCACGCGAGCGGCTGCTCGAGGCGCACCCCGAGACCTTCGGCGTGCCGCCCCGGATGGAGGCCCACCACAAGGTGCAGGCGGTCCTCGACCACGGCAACGACGGCGCGATCCGCGACGCGATCACCGCTGCCTACGAGCTGCAGCGGCGGGGTTAGCCAGACGCGCTCGGACCACCGAACGCACCAGCAGCGCGAGCCCGATCTCGGCGTGGGTGATCCGCCCGGCGATGGCGAGGCCGACCAGGCTCCCCGGCGTCGACCCCGAGCAGCGTGTCGATGCGACTCAGGCGTTGCGCAGGTTCCGCAGCACGTACTGCATGATCCCGCCGTTGCGGTAGTAGTTGGCCTCACCCGGGGTGTCGATGCGGACGGTGGCGTCGAACTCGGTGTCGTCGGCCTTCACCTTCACCGTCCGCGGCGTCTCACCGTCGTTCATCGCGGTGATGCCGGTGATCGAGAACGTCTCCTCGCCGGTCAGGCCCAGCGACTCGGCGTTCTCACCGTCGGGGTACTGCAGGGGCAGCACGCCCATGCCGATCAGGTTGGAGCGGTGGATCCGCTCGTAGGACTCGGCGATCACGGCCTTCACCCCGAGCAGCGCGGTGCCCTTCGCGGCCCAGTCGCGCGACGACCCGGAGCCGTACTCCTTGCCGGAGAGGACCACCAGCGGCGTGCCGGCGGCGAGGTAGTTCTCGGACGCCTCGAACACCGTCGTCACCTCACCGTCGGCGGTGAAGTCGCGGGTCACGCCGCCCTCGGTGCCGGGCGCGAGCTGGTTGCGCAGCCGGATGTTGGCGAACGTGCCGCGGATCATCACCTCGTGATTGCCGCGACGGGAGCCGTAGGAGTTGAAGTCACGCTGCTCCACGCCATGGCCGGCCAGATATGTGCCCGCAGGCGAGTCCTTATTGATCGCGCCGGCCGGGCTGATGTGGTCGGTGGTCACCGAGTCGCCGAGCTTGAGCAGCACCCGGGCACCCTCGATGTCGGTCACCGGCTCCGGCTCCTCGGGCATGCCGTCGAAGTACGGCGGCCGCCGGACGTACGTCGACTCCTCGTCCCAGGCGAACGTGTTGCCCTCTGGCGTCGGCAGCGACCGCCACTGCTCATCGCCGGCGAAGACGTCCTCGTAGTTCGAGCCGAACATGTCCGAGTTGATCGCCTGCGCGATCACGTCCTCGATCTCCTTGGCGGTGGGCCAGATGTCCTTCATGTAGACGTCGTTGCCGTCGGAGTCCTGGCCGAGCGGGTCCTCGAACAGGTCGACGTCCATCGAGCCGGCCAGCGCGTAGGCCACGACGAGCGGCGGCGACGCGAGGTAGTTCATCTTCACGTCGGGGTTGATCCGGCCCTCGAAGTTGCGGTTGCCGGACAGCACCGACACCACGGCCAGGTCGTTGTCCTGCACCGCCTGCGAGACCTCGGGGATCAGCGGACCGCTGTTGCCGATGCAGGTCGTGCAGCCGTAGCCGACGAGGTTGAACCCGAGCTTGTCGAGGTAGGGCGTCAGGCCGGACTTCTCGTAGTAGTCGGAGACCACCTTGGAGCCGGGCGCCAGCGTGGTCTTGACCCAGGGCTTGCGCGTCAGTCCCTTCTCGACCGCCTTCTTGGCCAGCAGGGCCGCGCCGATCATCACCGACGGGTTGGACGTGTTGGTGCACGACGTGATCGCCGCGATCGTGACCGCACCGTGGTCGATCTCGAACTTCGTGCCGTCCTCGAGCGTGACCGTGGCCGGGCTGCTGACCCGGCCGCCGTCGGCCGGGGCGGCAGAGACCAGCTCGTTGGGCGGCGCGGAGCCGTTGCCGTGCTCGTGCGACGGCGAGTCGGAGGCCGGGAAGGACTCGGCGACGGACTCGTCGTACCCGCTCTCCTCGCCCTCGGTGTCGACGTAGTCGGCCAGCGCGGCCCGGAATGACTCCTTGGCCTCGGAGAGCGAGACCCGGTCCTGGGGGCGCTTCGGGCCGGCCAGCGACGGTACGACGGTCGTGAGGTCGAGCTCGAGACGCTCGGAGTAGCGCGGCTCGGCGTCGGGGTCGTGCCAGAGGCCCTGCTCCTTGGCGTAGGCCTCGACCAGGGCCAGCTGCTCCTCGCTGCGGCCGGTCATCCGCAGGTAGTCGATGGTCTGCTCGTCGATCGGGAAGACAGCGATGGTGGAGCCGAACTCCGGGCTCATGTTGCCGATCGTGGCCCGGTTGGCGAGCGGGAGGGCCGAGACGCCGGGGCCGTAGAACTCGACGAACTTCCCGACGACGCCGTGGTGACGCAGCATCTCGGTGATCGTCAGCACCAGGTCGGTGGCCGTGGCGCCCTCGGGGAGGTCACCGTTGAGCTTGAAGCCCACCACCCGCGGGATCAGCATCGACACCGGCTGGCCGAGCATCGCGGCCTCGGCCTCGATGCCACCGACGCCCCAGCCGACCACGCCGATGCCGTTGACCATCGTGGTGTGGGAGTCGGTGCCGACGCAGGTGTCGGGGTAGGCCAAGGGCGCACCGGCTCCATCTTCTGGGTCCCGGGTGAACACGACGCGGGCCAGGTGCTCGATGTTGACCTGGTGGACGATGCCGGTGCCCGGCGGGACGACCTTGAAGTCGGAGAACGCACCCTGACCCCAGCGCAGGAACTGGTAGCGCTCGCGGTTGCGCTCGTACTCGATCTCGACGTTGCGCTCGAACGCCTCGGGGGTGCCGAAGACATCCGCGATCACGGAGTGGTCGATGACCATCTCGGCCGGAGCGAGCGGATTGATCCGCGACGCGTCACCGCCGAGCTCCTTGACTGCTTCACGCATGGTGGCAAGGTCCACAACGCAGGGCACGCCAGTGAAGTCCTGCATGATCACGCGCGCCGGCGTGAACTGGATTTCAGTGTCGGGCTCGGCGCTGGGGTCCCAGCCGGCCAGTGCTCGGACGTGATCGGCCGTAATGTTCGCGCCGTCCTCGGTCCTCAACAGGTTTTCAAGCAATACCTT
>DASTDJ010000197.1:0-9336 GCA_035710425.1 Nocardioides sp. | reverse complement strand
GGCAGCTGCTTGCGGGGGTACTCGAACGACGGCACCGCGCCGTGCAGGTGGAGGTACGGCGAGACGGCCTCCTCGAGCACCGGCCGCAGGGCCTCGGGCAGGCCGAGCTCGGCCCGGGCGGCGTCGTAGCGGCGCTGGGCCTCGGCGAACAGGACGTTCCGGCCGATCCAGCCGACCGCGCGGTTGCGGAGCCGACCGACCGGGCCGCGCATCGGCGAGAGGGCCGGGCCGAACGGCGGGGTGTCGGGCTCGAAGTAGGGCAGAGGCCCGTCGCCGAACGTCGCCCAGGGGATGTCGGTGAGCTCGCTGGTGAGCCCGACGCCGTACATCAGCTCGTCGGCGAGCATCGCGTCGACGTCGTACTGCTCGACGATCCTCCGCAGGTCGGCGACGCGGGGCAGGGCCTGGCCGACGAAGACGTCGGCGAACGCGGTCTTGATCGCCTTGACGCCGGTGAGTCCGGCGAACTGCGGGAAGTGCTTCTCGATCTCGACGCCACCGAAGTCCTCGGCGGCCTCCAGGCCGAGTGGGAACGCGCCGGTGGCGGCCAGCTGGTCGTGGAAGGCGCGGCTGGCGTACCACAGCACGGTGTGGCCGCGCTCGACGAGGCGCTGGGCGAACGGGATCGGGTTGGTGGTGTGGGCCGGCACCGGTGTGCTGGCGAAGAGGAAGGTGCTCACTGGGTCGGATCTTTCGGGGTAGGTTGGTGTTGGTCGGAGTAAGATGATTTGGGTAAGCATAAAGTCAATTGATGGAGAGTCAAGTGAATAAGCCTGCGTCGCGGAGCTACACGAGTCCGGTGCGCGCCGAACAGGCCCGTCTCACCGAGCGCCGGATCACCGACGCGGCACACAAGCTGTTCCTGGCGCAGGGGTACGGACAGACCACGCTGGCCGCGGTGGCGCGCGAGGCGGGGGTCTCGACGCAGACGATCTACAACGTCTTCGGCACCAAGCCGGCGCTGCTCAAGAAGGTGCACGACCTGGTGCTGATCGGCGACGACGAGCCGATCCCGCTCGCGCAGCGCCCTGAGGTGCAGGCGATGTACGCCGACGAGGACCCCGCGCGGTTCCTCCGTGCGTACGCCGCCCTCGGACGCACCATCGCCGAACGGGTCGGGCCGCTGATCGTCCTCGCCCAGGCCGGTGCGCTCGGTGGGGACGCCGAGCTCGCCGCCCACGTGGAGATCGTCGAGGGGGAGCACCTGTTCGGCACCACGATGGCGGCCAAACGTGTCGACGAGCTGGGCGCCCTCCGGTCCGGTCTGACCGTCGAGGGCGCGCGCGACCGGATCTGGACCCTGACCAGCCCCAGCGTCTGGCACCTCCTGGTGCGCAAGCGCGGCTGGTCGGGGGACGAGTACGCCGAGTGGGTCGGCGACGCGCTGTGTGATGCCGTACTGGCGCGCTGATCTCAGGGGAAATGCGCGGAGTGCGGTGCCGACACGCTAAAGTCATGTAAATCAGTTGGGAATAGTCAGATAAGAGAACGCGATGACCAGCACGGCAGCCAACACGGGTCCGCTCGTCGGGTATGTGCCCGGCGCGTTCGACCTGTTCCACGTCGGGCACCTCAACGCCCTGCGGCAGGCCCGCGAGCAGTGCGACGTGCTCGTCGCCGGCATCGTGAGCGACGAGATGTGCGAGCTGGCCAAGGGCGCACGTCCCTACGTGCCTCTGGAGGAGCGGCTCGCGATCGTGGACGCGATCGGCATCGTGGACGCGACGTACGCCGAGCTGACACCGGACAAGCTCGACGCCTGGCGTGAGGTGGGCTTCCACCGGGTGTTCAAGGGCGACGACTGGCGGGCGACGCCGAAGGGGGTCGCCCTGGAGCGCCTGGTCGCGACGGTGGGTGCCGAGGTCGTCTACTTCCCCTACACGATGCACACCTCGAGCACCCTGCTCCGGCGTGCGATCGCGGCCTCGTGACGCAGCTCGCGGCGCCGTCGGTCGCCCGCGTCAGCGACGAGGGGATCCTGCTCAGGGAGGCCGGCACCGAGCCGCTGGTCCTCAGCCTCGACGGCCGCTACATCTGGGCCTTCTCCGCGGTGCGCGACGGTGCCGCTCGGGGCTCCGGCGTGATGGTCGGGTGGCCGACGGTGCTGCGGCGGTTCCTGCTCGGCCCGGCCCGGGTCACGGTCGCCAGCGTCGACGGTGACCGGGTCCTGGTCGACGAGGAGGTCGTGTTCGGCGGCGCCGAGGGCGTGGGACGCCCCCGGGTCGCCGTCGTCGACCCGCAGGGGCTACCGCTCGCGATCGACAAGGTCGGGCACCTCTGCCGGGCGTTCGACGCCACCGACGACGGAATCCGCGCCGAGATCCTCGCGGGGACGAAGCGGGCGCTGGACGACCTGAACGGCTTCTGCGGGGTGTCCGCCTACCTGAACTACGGCGCCCTGCTGGGCGCCGTGCGCGACGGCGCGATGATCGCCCACGACTCCGACACCGACGTCTGCTACTTCAGCCGGCACACCTCGCCCGCCGACGTCATCGCCGAGTCGTACCGGGTCGAGCGCGTCCTGCGCCGGCGCGGGTGGACGCTGCTGCGGATGTCGGGCGGAGACATCAAGCTGTTGCTCCCGCTGAGCGACGGCCGACAGTGCCACATCGACGTGTTCGTGGCCTTCCGGGTCGGGACGACGTTCTACCAGCTCGGCAACCGCAGCGGGAGGCTCTGGGACTCTGCGGTGCTGCCGCTGTCCACGGTCGAGCTGCACGGGTTCGAGTTCCCCGCGCCCGCAGACCCCGAGGCGATGCTGGCCTTCGTCTACGGGCCGGGCTGGCGGGTGCCCGACCCGTCGTTCCGCTACTCGGACCCGGTCGCCGGCGTACGCCGACTGGACGGCTGGCTCCGCGGCTTCCGCACCGACATGCCGCAGTGGACGGAGTTCTACGCCACCGGCAGGGCGCAGCGCCTGCGCGGCTCGTCGACGTTCGCGCGGTGGGTCGACCGCAGGGTCCCTGCGGGCGAGCCGATCGCCGATCTCGGGTGCGGCGTCGGGCGGGACGCGATGTGGTTCGCGCGCAAGCGCGGACGGCCGGTGCGGGCCTACGACTTCTGTCGCGCGGCACGTGGCGGCCTGGGACGTCGAGCGGCCCGTCGCGGCCTGCCGATCGAGGTGGGGGCGCTGATCCTCAACGAGCTGCGCAGCGTGCTGCTCACCGGAGCCGAGCTCGCCCGCGACCCCCACCACCTCTATGCCCGTCAGCTCCTGGGCTGCCTCGACGACGACGCCCGGGCCAACCTCTGGGTGCTGGCCCGGATGGCTCTGCGCGGCGGCGGCTCGCTGTTCCTGGAGTTCAGCGCCGGCCCCGCTCTCTCGCCGCCCGAGCCGGCCGGCCTGGTCCGCCGCCTCGACCCGGACGGCGTACGCCGCGAGATCGAGGCGGCGGGCGGCGTGGTCGAGCGGGTCCGGGTCAAGCCGGGTGTCGACATGCTCGACCTGCCCGACCCGGCGGTCTGCCGGATGCGTGTCACCTGGCCCTCAGTCAACGGAAGGAAGTCGTCGTGAGCAGCCTTCTCGTCACCGGTGCCCGCTCCCGCGCCCGCATCGCCCGGGACCGCTACCGCCGGATGCGCCGGCACCCGCTCGGCGTCCGGGCCCGGCTCGCCGCGCTGGAGGCGGAGGTCCAGGAGAACCGCCGGCTCAACCGTCGGATCGCCGAGCTCACCGACGTGGTGGCCGAGCTGCTGGTGCCGCTCGCCGACCGTGACGAGGAGCGCGTGCAGGAGCTGCTGGCGGCCTACCGCGCGGGCTTGTGACCCTCCATCCGGCGCGCTGACTACCCTGTTGCACGCATTCCCCGGTTGGTCTGCCGGCAGGGCCCGCCTGACTTTGAATCAGGACTAGCGACGTAGGTTCGACTCCTACCCGGGGAGCTCCAGGCGGCGTCGTGCTCCCAGTCGAGGTCGGGACGTTCGGCTCGGGCGTGCTTGGCCTTGTGGTGTCGGCGGCAGAGCGGCCAGAGGTTGTCGGTGCTCGTGGCGCCGCGTGGCCACTCGATGACGTGGTCGAGCTCGCACTCGACCGAGGGGCGGTCGCAGGCGGGGTGGGCGCAGGTGGGCTGCTCGGCCACCACGTGGCGCCAGATCGGCCCCGTGGGCTGGTAGCCGCTGGTCGAGAGGCCCGCGAAGTCGCCGACGGGGTCGGTGAGCATCCGGTACCAGGTGGCGCCTTCGCGGGTGGCGATCGCGCGAGCCAGGTCGGCCGGGATCACGGTGCCTCCCGATAGCTGGCCCGGGTCGTCACGAAGCCCGGCCAGGGTCTCCAGGGAGACGGTGACGTTGACGATAGGGCGCGCGTACGCCGGCACCGGGACGTGGTCGGCCCGACCGATCAGCAGGTCGAGGGCGAGGTCGGACATCAGCTGTTCGATGGTTCGCTCGTCGCCGGCCTTGCGCCGGTCCTTGGCGGCGAGGTGGAGCCGGTGCCTCGCGAGCCGCACCTGGTCGACCGTCGCGGTGATTGCGAGCTGGCCCATGCCGTCGTCGAACTCCTGGGTGCGCACCGACCGTTCGGCGTGTGCGACCTCGAACTCGGCGTCGGTCGAGCGGAGCACCCGGGTCTCGTAGTTGAGCTTGTTGCGCAGCTGGGTGATCGTGCAGGTGACCAGCCTGACGCCGTCGTCCAGCTCCCTGATGTGCCTGGCCAGGTAGGCGCTCACCTTGTCAGCACAGCGTGCCCAGTCGGCCGGGTCGTCGAGCCGGTGCCGGATGATGTCGACGATCACCAGCACCCGCGCGCGATCGATGGCGCCAGCGAGACAGAGGCGCCAGACGTCGGGGAGGTGCTCCTCGAGGAACAGCGCCACGTTGAGCTCGTGCCGGGCGTGCCGGTCGCTGATCGCCCACGCCTCGCTGACCCGGAGCGTTACCCATTCGCGGGCGGTCATCGCGAAGTTGCCGTCGGTGGCCGGTTGTCGTCGGAACAGCTCGACCAGCCGGGCCCACCGCCGAGCCTGGGCGAGGTTCTCGATCACCACGTCTTTCACACCACCGTGGAGGAGGTCGTGGTCGTTCAACACCGACGTGTTGAACTCCGATGAGGGCGGGTCGGGGTGCATGCCGTGTTCCTTACGAGAGGTCGGTCAGGACATCCCGTCGTCCACCACCGATCAAAGCAGGAGGCGCCGACACCCTTCCGTGAACGCCCGGTCCACCCGGTACCGGTCGCCGGTCGCCAGCAGGTCCAGCATCGAGCCGCGCAGGAGTGCGAGGGCGGCCGTGCGCTGGTCGCGGCCACGTGCGGTACGCCGCAGAGCCGCAGGCTGCGCGGCCGCCAGCAGGCGCAGCCAGTCCTCGACGGTCTCGCGGGCGAAGTCGCCCCAGGGCCCTGCAGGGTCGGTGAGCGAGCGGGCGTAGGCCTCGGTCCAGAGGCGCAGCAGGCCGGCGTGGTGCGGGTCGGACAGCCAGGCCCAGATCCGGTGGACGTCGACGGGTCCCTCGAGCTCGTCCTGCCGCGCCCGGGCGAGCAGCCGTCGTACGAGCCCGTCCTTGCTCTCGAACAGGAAGAGCAGCACTCGCGGGCTGGAGCCGATCGCGGTGGCCAGCGGCCGCAGGGACAGGTCGGAGATGCCGTGCTCGAGGACGTAGGCGTAGGCGAGCTCGAGCAGCTCGGTCTCGCGTGCGGAGGGGGTTGTCGAGGCGACCGGCACCGGCCTATTCTGACACTACTGAAACACTCGTGTCAGTAGGTGGAGCAATGGCGAACGTGGTGATTCGTCCGGCCGACCGGCCCGGCGACCTGGGCTGGATCGTGCTGGCGCACGGGGAGATGTACAGCCGGGAGTTCGGCTGGACCGTGGCCTTCGAGGAGATGGTGGCCGAGATCATAGGGCGGTACGCCGCGGGCCACGACGCCGATCGGGAGCGGGCCTGGATCGCGGAGGTCGAGGGCGAGCGCGCCGGGTGCATCGCCTGCATGCAGGACGACGACCCGACGACCGCCCGGCTCCGTGTGCTGCTGGTGGACCCGAAGCACCGCGGGCTCGGACTGGGCGCCACCCTCGTCGACACCTGCGTCGGGTTCGCGCGGTCGGCCGGCTACGCGCGGATGGAGCTGTGGACCACCGGCAACCTGCACTCCGCCCGACGGCTCTACGAGGCGCACGGGTTCCGGCTCACCGACGAGCAGCCCCACGACGCCTTCGGCGCCGACCTGGTCGGCCAGACCTGGGAGGTGTTACTCCCGCACTAGAGTGAGGTGACCACCGTTCGGAGGGAGCCTCGTGGGCCAGAACCTGACCGTGATCGTGCTCGCCGCCGGCGGCGGGACCCGGATGAAGTCCAAGACCATGAAGGTGCTCCACCGGGTCGGTGGTCGCAGCATGATCGGTCACGTCCTCAACGCCGTGCAGGCCGTCGAGCCTGAGCGCGTGGTCGCGGTGGTGGGCCACCAGCGCGAGCAGGTCGGGGCGCACATCCTCGAGGTGGTGCCCGAGTGCGTGCTGGCCGTGCAGGAGGAGCAGCGAGGCACCGGTGACGCCGTACGGGTGGCCATCGAGGCGGTCGGTGACGTCGACGGCACCGTGATCGTCGCGACCGGCGACACCCCGCTGCTGCGCGGTGAGAGCCTCCGCGCGTTCGCGGAGGAGCACGAGGCGGCACAGCGCGCGGTGAGCGTGCTCAGCGCGATCGTCGACGACTCGTTCGGCTACGGCCGGATCGTGCGCGACGAGGACGGCGACGTCGTCGCGATCATCGAGGAGAAGGACGCCACCCCCGAGCAGCGCGAGATCCCCGAGATCAGCTCCGGGATCCTCGCCTTCGACGCCGCGTTCCTCCTCGAGGCGCTGCCGCAGCTGGGCAACGACAACGCCAAGGGCGAGTACTACCTCACCGACACCGTGCAGATCGCCCGCGACGCCGGGCTGACCGTCGGCGCGCTCGCGATCGCCGACGGCTGGCAGACAGCGGGCGCCAACGACCGCGAGGAGCTCGCCGCTCTCGGGCAGGAGCTCAACCGCCGGATCGTCAGCGGCTGGATGCGCGACGGCGTCAGCGTGATGGACCCCGCCACCACCTGGATCGACTCCGACGTCGTGCTCGCCCCCGACGTGACGATCCTGCCGGGCACCCAGCTGCTCGGCGCGACCGTCGTGGCCGAGGACGCCGTGATCGGCCCCGACACCACGTTGAAGGACTGCGAGATCGGCGCGGGAGCCCGCGTCGTCAGGACCCATGGTGAGCTCGCGGTCGTGGGCGACGAGGCCACCGTCGGCCCCTACGCCTACCTCCGGCCCGGCACCAAGCTCGGGATCCGCGGCAAGATCGGTACCTTCGTGGAGACCAAGAACTCCGAGATCGGCGACGACGCCAAGGTGCCCCACCTGTCGTACGTCGGCGACGCCGAGATCGGCGAGGGCACCAACATCGGGGCCGGCACGATCTTCGCCAACTACGACGGCGTCAACAAGCACCGCACCAAGGTGGGCAGGCACGCCAAGACCGCGTCCAACAACACCTTCGTCGCACCCGTCGAGATCGGCGACGGCGCCGGCACCGGTGCGGGGACCGTCGTACGCCGTGATGTACCGCCGGGCGCGCTCGCCGTCAGCTCCGGGCCGCAGCGCAACCTGCCCGACTGGGCGCAGACCAAGCGGCCCGGCACCGCCCAGGCGGAGGCCGCTGCCGCCGCGTCGTCTCACGATGACGGCGCGGGGATTGGGGAGTCGGACCCGGGCGGTGCAGAATCGTGAACACGACCACTCCGGCGACCAGGAGCAGCATCGCGTGACCGGGATCCAGAAAACCACCGAGAAGAACCTCATGGTCTTCTCCGGCCGGGCCCATCCCGAGCTGGCCGGGGAGGTGGTCCAGATCCTCGGCACGGAGCTGGTGCCGACCGTGGCCTACGAGTTCGCCAACTCCGAGATCTACGTGCGGTTCGAGGAGTCGGTCCGCGGCAGCGATGCGTTCGTGCTGCAGAGCCACACCGCGCCGATCAACGAGTGGATCATGGAGCACCTGATCATGGTCGACGCGCTGAAGCGCGCCTCGGCCAAGCGGATCACCGTGGTGCTGCCGTTCTACGGCTACGCCCGGCAGGACAAGAAGCACCGCGGCCGCGAGCCCGTCACCGCGCGGCTGATGGCCGACCTGTTCAAGACCGCGGGTGCCGACCGGCTGATCGCGGTCGACCTGCACGCCGACCAGATCCAGGGCTTCTTCGACGGACCGGTCGACCACCTGATGGCGCTGCCGATCCTGGCCGACTACGTCAAGGACAAGTACGGCGACCAGAAGCTGGCCGTGGTCTCGCCGGACGCCGGCCGGATCAAGGTCGCCGAGCGCTGGTCGGCCCGCCTCGGCGGGGTGCCGCTGGCCTTCATCCACAAGACCCGCAACATCGACCGTCCCAACGAGACCGTCGCCAACCGGGTCGTCGGTGACGTGAAGGGCCGGACCTGCGTACTGGTCGACGACATGATCGACACCGGCGGCACCATCGTGAAGGCCGCCGAGGCGCTGATGAACGACGGCGCCGCGGGCGTCGTCATCGCCGCGACCCACGCGATCCTGTCCGACCCCGCCGTCGACCGGCTCAAGAACTCCCCGGCCGCCGAGATCGTCGTGACCAACACGCTGCCGCTCGCTCCGGAGTGCGAGTTCGACAAGCTCACCTGCCTGTCGATCGCGCCGCTCGTCGCCCGGGCGATCCGCGAGGTCTTCGAGGACGGCTCGGTGACCTCGATGTTCGACGGTCACGCCTGAGGCTGCTCAGCGCAGGTCGTCGAGCCGGTCCTCCCAGCCCCGGCGGAGCACGGTCGGCAGGTCGCCCTGGAGGGCGTCCTCGAACGTCCGCAGCTGCTCATCGCTGAGGGCCACCTCCGGGAACGCGCGGTGCACCTCCTGCGCGAAGGCCTGGCCGCGGTGCGCCAGGCGCGGCGCCTCGGCGAGGTAGGCGGCGACGTACGGCGCCACCAGGTCGGCCTGCTCGGGGTCGAACAGGCCGCCGCACACCGCTCCCAGCATCCGGTTGGAGATCCGCTCGTCCTCGACGACCAGGGCCCAGGCGGCGGCCTTCGCCTCGGCGGTCGGCAGGGCGGCGCGCGCGGTGGCGGCGCCGTGCACGCCCTCGATCGTGCCGTCGCGCTCGCGCTCCTTGTCGATGGCCGCGGCGTCGAGGGCGCCGAGGGCGGCGAGCCGGTGCACCACCACCCAGCGCAGTGCCGGGTCGAGCTCGACGCCGGCGTCGGTCACGCCCTCGTCCAGCCAGCGGCGGAGCTCGGCGTGGGCATGGGTCGAGGCGGCCTGACCCCGGGTCAGCTCGATCCGGACCTGCTCGTCGTCGGTGGCGACGATGCCGAGCCGGCAGGCCTGGCTCAGCAGGTC
>DASTDJ010000196.1:0-57509 GCA_035710425.1 Nocardioides sp. | reverse complement strand
CGGTCGGCGTCAACATCGCCAATCTCGACCTCACCGGCGTGCAGCTGATCAACCCCGAGTCGGCGCTCGGTGCACTCTCGCCGCTCCTGCAGCCGATCGCTGACCAGCTGGTCGGACCGCTGACCGCTGCCGTCACCGATGCCCTCGCCCCGCTCAGCAACGTCGGCATCACCGGCACTCTCGGCGCTGTGCAGTCCCGTTGCGTGGCCGACCCGCAGTCCGCTGAAGGCACCGCCAACATCGCGGACAGCAAGCTGACGCTGGGTCTGCCGGGCAACAACAACATCGACATCGTCAACTTCCCGGCCAGCCCGACCCCGAACACCAAGGTCGTCACCGACCTCGACGAGGTTGTCAACGTCGCCCTCGACGCGGTCCGGACCGACCTGAACACCACCCTCAACGGGTTGCTCGGGCCTCTCGCTCCCGCGATCAAGGCGCTGCAGGACAACATCGTCAGTACCCTGGTGGCCGACATCGCCGACCAGCTCGGCCCTCTCGAGGACAACGTCCTCGACGCCACGCTGAACAAGCAGAGCACCACCGATGGCGGCAAGAAGGTCACCGTCACCGCGCTGGACCTGCAGGTGCTTCCGGCCGCCCGCCAGTTCGGTGGCTTCTCACTGGTCTCCGCCGAGATCGCGACGGTGAGCTGTGGCCCGAACGCTCGCGTCGACGGTCCTGACGGTCCCGATGGCCCGGATGGTCCTGACGGTCCCGATGGTCCTGATGGCCCCGACGGCCCGGATGGCCCCGACGGTCCTGACGGTCCCGACGTGCCGACCACGGTCGACGCCGGTGCCAACGGCGGCGGCGGTGTCAACAACATCGCCCTCGTCGGCGGTCTGCTGATGCTGGGCGGCGCTGCCGGCCTCGCCGGATACCGGCGGCTGCTCGGTCGCTGACCCTTGATCAACGCCGCGACCGGCAACAATCGCGCCGCGATTGTTGCCGGTCGTAGCCTTTGAAGGACGCCTTTCGATCGACGGCACCCGGGTCAGGCCCGGCTGCCGGGAGGAACTGCCAGCATGAACCTGCGCCTACCGCGCGACCGCCGCACCTGGATCGTCGTGGGACTGGCCGTCGTCGGCCTCGCCCTGGTCTTCTGGGCCGTGATCCCCGCCGACGACAACCCGATCCGCAAGGTCACCGGGACCGATACCCAGGAGGCGCCGTCGGTCGAGGAGGACCTCCCCGACACCCCCACCGAGGGCCCCGACGAGATCCTGGTGCCGTCGATCAAGATCAAGGCACCGCTCGAGCCGATCGAGCTGGCGTCAGACGGCGTGCTCACCCCGCCTGCCGACACCGAGGTCGTCGGCTGGTGGGACGGTAGCGCCGAGCCCGGCAGCGGCAAGGGTCAGACCGTCGTCACCGGTCACACGGTGAGCACCGGCGGCGGCGTGATGAACGACCTGCCCAAGATCGACGTCGGAGCCCTCGTCCGAATCCGCGACGAGGGCAAGCTCGTCGACTACCGCACGACCGGCGTCTTCAAGCTCAGCAAGGAGCAGGTCGCCGACAGCGCCAAGACCCTCTTCAGCCAGGGCAGCGGTCAGACCGGTCGCTTGGTGCTCGTCACGTGCACCGACTAC
Organism: Nocardioides sp.; assembly: GCA_035710425.1. Taxonomy (GTDB): domain Bacteria; phylum Actinomycetota; class Actinomycetes; order Propionibacteriales; family Nocardioidaceae; genus Nocardioides. The sequence goes on along the minus strand of DASTDJ010000196.1, from coordinate 55,914 downwards.
CACGACGGTGACTACGACAGCAACATCATCGTCTGGGCCGAGCCCGTGGAGAACGACGCGGCCTGACGACCGCGCCGTTCACCTTCCGCTATGGGTTGGGGACCGTCACACTCCTGGTGACCACGGTCGCCTTGCCCCAGCCGTCCGTGACCGTCAGCGTCACCGTGTAGGTGCCGGCTGCGGGGAACGTGTGCGACGGGGATGTCGACGTGCTGTCGGCCGTTCCATCGCCCCAGTTCCAGCGGTAGCTGATCGTGTCTCCGGTATTCGGGTCGTTGGACCCGACCCCCGAGAAGTTGCACGACAGGTTGGAGCACGCCGGCGCGTTGATCACCGCGTTCGGCGGCTGGTTGCCCGCCGGCTCCACGATGGTCACCGTCGTGGTGGCGGTCGCCGTGGCGCCCCACTCGTCCCGCGCGGTCAGCGTCACCGTGTAGGTGTTCGCGCTCGTGTACCTACGGGTCGGGACCGGGCCGGAGCCACTGCCGTTGCCGAAGTTCCACGAGTACGTCAGCGTCGGCGCGTTCTCGTCGGTCGACCCGCGGGCGTCGAAGGTGCAGAGGTTCTCGACGCACGAGGTGGTGAAGCTGGCCACGGGCGGGTTGTTCGGCGGTTGGGTCACCGTCGCGTGCCGCTCGTAGATCACGCTCACGAAGTCGTGCTGGTCGATCGCCCGCACCCGCACCGTGTAGGCGCCGGCCGGGATCACCGGTGTCGTGTAGGAGAAGTTCGACCCCGGCGTGCCCGGGCTGTTGAGGAACGCCGTGCGCCAGCTCGCGTTGGTGCTGGTGAACGTGCCCGACGAGCTCATGTACTGGCCCGCCGCGTTCACGATGCCCACTTCGACCCGCTCCATGGCCTGGTCGTCCTCGGCCCGGCCGCTCACGAAGATCTTGCCGTCGGGGAACTCCGTCCCCTCGATCGGGTTCAGCAGACCCTCGTTGAGCACCGGTGGCTGGTCACCCGGATAGATCGGGTACCGCGAGGTCCCGCCGGAGGTCGACGGATCCACCTGTCCCGCGGTGTCGACCGCGGACACGGTGATCCGCCAGTCACCCTGGATCGGCAGGTCCACCGAGTACGTCCAGCCGGTACTGGTACCGCCCGGGTTGGCCATCACGGCATCGATGGTCGTGAGCAGCCCCGTGAGCTGGCCGCTGGGCGTGAGGTAGCGACTGCTGTCGTCCTCCTCGATGGTCAGCTTCACCTGCGCCACGCCCTTGTCGTCGGTGGCCGTTCCCGCAAGGTCGAGGTGCAGCGACTGCAGGCCCGTGATCGTGCCGGTCGGCGTGATCCGAGCATCCGGCGGGGTGTCCCCTGGGATCACGACGTTGATCGTGAGCCGGCCCTGGTTGTTGGACGACGTGCCCAACCCGATGTGGTCCTCGGCCGAGACGGTGAAGGAGTACTGACCTGGTGTCAGGTTGAACGGCGTCGTGTAGGACCAGTTGAAGCTGGGCTGGTTCAGGTTCGGCGGCGAGACGCGGTAGCTGCCCGCGATCACGTCGCGTCCCCACGTGCCGTCGGAGGCGAGCCGCTCACCAGTCGTGTTGTTGCGCAGCGTGATCGAGACCTCGCGGAGCGACTCGTCGTCGTTCGCCGTGCCGGCGAACGTCATCGGGCTGCCCGGCGCGACCGTGATCGGTTGCGCCGCGGTGGGCGGCACCATCACCGTCGGCTGGGAGATCGACACCGTCGGCGGCTGACCGTTCTCGGTGACGATCCAGCGCCGGTCGTCGGTGTCGAGGGAGGACTGGCCGGAGGTGTCGGTCGACCTGGCCTGGGCCCACCACTCGTCCTCGAACGGCACGGTGATCTCGTAGGACCAGGTCGTGCTGAGGGCGCCGACGACGTCGGGCTCCACCTGGAAGGTGTTGTAGGTGCCGGAGACGGTGCCGTCCTCCTGCAGGTAGCGGCCCTGGGTGTCGCGCATGGTGAAGCTGACCCCGTTCACGCCGACGTCGTCGCTCGCACTGCCGGTGATCGTGAACGTCAGCGAGTTCACCGGGCTGCCGGGGCCGGTGATGCTGGTGTCGGGCGGGACGTCGGAGATGCCGAACGTCTCGAACTTCTTGGCCGCCTTCGTGTTGTCGGCGGTGCCGTTGCTCGCGACCGCGCGGGCCCGCACCTGCAGCTCCCGGTTGCCGGAGATGGTGACCGGGAGTCGCCAGGTGCGGTTCGGCCCGGTGCCCGCGTCGAGCGTGGCGTTGAACGTGTTGACCGTCGTGCTCCCCCACGTGGTGAGGTCGTCGGCGAGGTAGCGACCCGAGTTGCGGTCCATGATCTCGAGCTCGACCCGGTTGACGCCGCTGGGCGCGGTCGCCGTACCGGTGATCTCGAACTGCTCGTCGACCGGCCGGATCCGGCCCTCGATCGGGTCGGTGATCACGGTCTGGGTGGTGTTGTTCGCCGGGACGCTCTGGAAGTCGAAGAACGCGATCCGGCCGACGTTGAAGCCACCCTTGGTGTTGCCGTCACCGCCGACGAAGATGCCTCGCGGCGTCGCCTCGATGTGCTTGTCGCCCTCGTAGGAGTTCGACGGCGCGAACCACTCGAGCGCGTGACCGTCAGCGGGGTCGAGCGCGGCGAGGTGGAACCGCTTCACCACGACGTCGCCGAGGGCGTACGCCGAGAGTCCCTGTCCGGTGCCGTACCCGACGTCGTCCAGGCCCGGCCACGGAACCGGTGCGCTGATGTCCTCGGCCCACTGGAAGTGGCCACCGATGTAGATGCCCGCCTCGGTCCAGGTGGCCGAGTACACCGAGTCGAAGTGCCGGGAGATCCACACGGGCTGCGCGTTGCTGTCGTTGTTGAGGTTGAAGACGATCACCGTGTCGTTGATCGGCGGGCGGTCACCGCCCGAGCCACTGGCCACGACGAAGCGCGACCCGTCCGGTGAGATGTCGCCGGCGTAGAGGCGCTGGATGCCGCCGACGAACTGCAGGTTGTCCTCCCACAGCGTGGTCTTGAACGGCGTCAGCTTCTTGGTGCGGGTGTTGATGATCGCCACGCCGTACCGGTTCTGGCCGTTGACCTGGCGTCCGGTGTGCACGACCAGCAGCCGGCCCTCGTCGCGGGTCAGCTTGAGCCGCTGCACGGCCAGCTCGCCGTTGGTGCCGATGCCGCCGGTGATGTTGTTGACCCAGTCGGCCTGCACCGCACCGGTGGTGCCGTCCAGCGCCGCGAGGGCGCCGCGTGGCACGTTGTTGACCAGGGTGAACCGGCCACCGGCGTACACGGTCGAGTTGGTGACCGCCAGCTCGTTGACCTTGCCGTTGGTGTTGGCCGTGAACGTGTCGATGGGCGCACCGGTGGTGGGGTTGATCCGGGCGATCGCCTTCTTGTTCATCCCGTTGACGGTGCCGAAGTCGCCGGCGATGTAGAGCTTGGACCCATCCGGCGAGGCCTCGACCGCGACCACTCCGCCGTTCGTGAAGGTCGGCCGGAAGGTGGTGAGGACCTGCCCGGTGCTCCAGTTGTACGCCGCCAGGGTGGGCTGGGCGATGATCGCGCCGTTGTTGGGCTGCCGGATCGAGGGGAACGTGCCGGCCACGTAGGCGATGTTGCCGACCACCTCGATGTCCCAGATCTCACCGTCGGTGATCGTGGGCTGGTTGGTGCGCGGCGCGTCCGGCACCAGGCCCGGGTGGTTGAGCGGTGGGTTCGGGGCGCTGGGGGTGGCGGTGCCGGTCGCCGTGTCGGTGTGCCCGTGACCGTCGTCGACCGTCAGGGTCACCGTGCGGGAGCCGGCGGTGGCGTAGGTGTGCTCGGGGTTCACGCCGGTGCCGGTCTGGCCGTCACCGAAGTTCCACTGGTAGGTGAGCACGTCGTCGTCGTCGAGGTCGAACGAGAGGCTCGCGTCGAACTCGCACGTCATGCCCGCGCAGCCGGTGGTGAACTCAGCCTCCGGCGGCTCGTTGGTCTCGGTCTGGTCGACGCCCGGGTCGAGGACGACGGTGAACAGTACCGACCGGGTGACGGCAGCGCTGGTCGTCGCGGTGCGTCCGGCGACGGCTCCCAGCGGAATGCCGCCGTCGGAGTCGCCGAGGATGCCGCTGACCTTGCCGGTGCCGGTGGACTCGCCCTGGGTCCGCGCGAGCGAGCCGTTGGGCAGGGTCCAGGTCACGGGGGTGGAGGACTTCTCGCTCCAGTAGTTGACCAGCCAGGAGTTGGCGTGGTCGGCGGTGGACGCAGGTGTGGTGTGACTCGACGCCGAGGTGTCGACGCCGCGGATCGCGGACGCGGACACCAGCGCGGGGCCGGTGCTCCGGTAGGCCGCGACGCTCAGCACCGACTTCGCGTAGGCGCTGCCGGTGATGTTGACGACGCGCCCGGCGTCGATCGCGGTGGCGGCGCGGGTCCAGACCCGGCCGCGGACGCCGTTGCCGTCGCGCGACTGCAGCAGGGTCCAGCCGTCGAGGCTGTCGTTGATCGTGCTGGTCGTCGAGTTGGTGGTGAGGAACAGCAGCAAGCGGTCGCCCGGCTGCACCGAGCTCGGGATCGTCACCGAGTGGCTGGGTCGGTTCCCGGCCGTGGTCGCGGAGCCGACGAAGCTGATCGCGCCGGGCGAGACGGCCTCTTGCGGGTCGACCTGGCGGGTCGTCTGGTCGGTCGACTGGCCGTCGCTGACCGTCAACGTGACGGTGCGCGGTCCGCTCGTGGCGTACTCGTGCTCCGTGGTCTCACCGGTGCCGGTCGCGCCGTCGCCGAAGTTCCAGGAGTAGGTCAGGCCGGCGCCCTCGGGGTCGGAGGAGTCGCCCGCGTCGAACTGGCAGGTGAGCTCGTCACAGTCCGCGGTGAAGGCCGCCTCCGGAGGCGCGTTGACGACCTCTCCGGGGCTCAGCACGACGGAGAACATGACGGTGCGAGAGACCGCGATGCTGGTGGTCGCCGTACGGGAGTTGGGTGCACCGATGGCGACCGGGGCGTTCGAGTCGCCGATGACGGCGCTGATCTTGCCGCTGCCGGTCGTGGCCGACGTGGTGCGCTGGGTGACCTCAGGCGGAAGCGTCCAGGCCGTCTCGAGCGAGGACTTCTCCGACCACACGTTGATGAGCCAGGATCCGGCACCAGCCACGTCTGCATGGGGCGATGGGTGGCTGGTGCCGGAGGTATTGGATCCCCCTACCTCGGACGCGGTGATGGTGGGGGTGGCGCCGGTGCTGCGGTAGGCAGCCACGCTGATCGCGGACTTCGCAAAGGCGCTGGTGGTGACGGTGACGTTCGCGTTCGAGTCCGCCGCGGTCGCGACCTTGGTCCACAACCGGCCGCGGATGGCGTTGCCGTCACGGGACTCGATCTCGGCCCAGCCTGCGGGCGCCGCGCCGATCGTGCTGTCCGTCGAGTTCGTGGTGAGGGTCAGCAGCAGTACGTCACCCGCGTTCACCTCGGCCGGGATCCGCACGGTGTGCGAGGTCCGGTTGCCGGCCGTGCTGGCGGCGCCCACGAACCCGATCTCACCGGGAGCGGCGTCGGCCGAGGCCGTGAGTGCGGGGGCGGCTAGAAGGGCGGCTACGAGGGGGAGGCTCGAGGCGACCCTGAGCAAGGCTGGGACCAACCGTCCTTGCCGTTGCGCCGTTGCTGGAGACATGCGCTTTCACCCTCCCCGCACTCACGTTCCCCCGGTTCCGAGGGCAACGCGATCGTGTCAAGGCGCACGGAGTGAGGCATGACCGAAATTGGGCACAGTTCGCGCAGCGGGAGGTGGGTATCGGCGCCCGCTACCCTCTCCCTATGCGTGCTATCTGGAAGGGTGCGGTGTCGTTCGGGCTGGTCAGCGTGCCGGTCAAGCTCTACTCCGCGACCGAGAGCCACGACGTGTCCTTCCGTCAGGTCCACGCCAAGGACGGCGGCCGGATCAAGTACCAACGGGTGTGCTCGATCGACGGCGAGGAAGTCGCGTACGCCGACATCGCCAAGGGCTACGAGACCGAGGACGGCGAGATGGTGATCCTCTCCGACGAAGACATGGCCGAGCTGCCGTCTGCGTCGTCGCGGGAGATCGCCGTCGAGAAGTTCGTGCCTCGCGAGCAGATCGACCCGATGCTGTTCGAGAAGTCCTACTACCTCGAGCCCGAGAAGACCGGGGCCAAGCCCTACGCGCTGCTGCGCCAGGCGCTGCTCGACGCCGACCGGATGGCGGTCGTCACCGTCGCCCTGCGCAACCGGACCAGCGTGGCCGTCCTGCGGGTGCGCGACGACGTGATCGTGCTGCAGACGATGATGTGGCCCGACGAGGTCCGCGAGCCCGACTTCAACATCGATGCAGGCGAGGTCAAGGACGCCGAGGTCACGATGGCCAACATGCTCGTCGAGACCCTCGCCGGCGACTTCGACCCCAGCGAGTTCGAGGACGACTACGCCGGCGCCGTCGAGGCGCTCGTGAAGGCGAAGATCGAGGGCGGCGAGGTGAAGCGCACCCCCACGTCCACCAAGTCCTCGGGCGAGGTCGTCGACCTGCTGGCCGCGCTGCAGCGGTCCGTCGACGCGGCCAAGACGGCGCGCGGCGAGGACGCCGACGAGAAGCCGAAGCCGGCCAAGAAGTCCGCCGCGAAGAAGAGCCCGACCAAGAAGGCCGCCCCGAAGAAGGGCACTGCGAAGAGCACCACCAAGAAGACCGCGGCGAAGAAGACGGCTCGCAAGAAGGCCAGCTAACCGCGCTTCCGGTCGCTCAGGGCCGCTGGCGGAACGGCGCTCCCTGGGTGACCACCCGCCGGTGCGCGGCCACCGCGGCGAGCTGTGAGTTGACGCCGAGCTTGCGCAGCACCGACTTGACCTGGCTGCGGACGGTGCCTTCGGCGACCTCCGAGCGATCGGCGATCTGCTTCACCGTCAGCCCGTCGGCCAGCAGGCTCAGCACCTTCATCTCCCGCGGCGTCAGCCCACCGAACCGCTCCACGAGCTGTCGGTGCTCCCGGCCCGCACGCCGCCAGGCCTGGAGCACCCGCGCCCGGGTGTCCGGGGTCAGGCCCTCACGGCCCCGGGCGATCACGCGAACGGTGTGGGCGACCACGTCGATGCCCTCCGACATCGGCACCACGCTGTGGACGCCGGCCTCGACGGCCGCGCCCCACCGGCTGTCGTCCTGCGAGCTGGTCAGCAGGAGCCAGCGGACCGGCACGTGCCGGGCCAGCAGGACCGTCTCGCGCAGCTGGACGGGGTCATCGACGTCGCAGAGCACCAGGCCGAGCGCCGGCCGGACGCTGTCGACGACCCGGGCGAGCGCGACCAGCTCGCGTTGGCTGCCCCGGCCCAGCGATGCGCCGGTGGCGACGATCCCCCGGCTGGACAGTGCCATCCGGACGGCGTCGCCGACGAGCGCGTGGTGCGCCACCACCACAACACGGATCGGGTTCGGGCCGCGCAGGACTCGAACCTCAGCCATAGGTCGGACACCCGGAGTCAAGACGCTCATCACGAGTCCTGGAGTGTGAACCACACATTGTCGATCACTCCGTTGAACTGATCCGTGGAATCCACCGTGACCTGGCCCCTTGCGTCGAGCTTTCCGCCCACCACGAACGGTGTCCCTGCTGAGAACGTCACGTCGCCGATGGTCGAGCGCCGCACGGTCGTCCCCTTGTCCTCATCCGAGCCCCCCAGTGCCTCCCAGGTGAGCAGCACGTCGCCGTTGCTGCGCTCGCAGGAGACGCGGTACCACTCCCCCGGCACCACGGCGGGAGCGGTCACGACAGCGGCGCCGTCCGACCCGGCGATCCGGCAGGACACCGAGCCGTGGTCGACCTGGAGCTTGTACTGCACGGCGTCCTCGTAGAGCCCGCGCTGCACCACGTTGTTGCCGTTGTCGGTGGGCGCGTCCTCCGACTCCTCGTCGAGGAGCACGTCGGCCCCGAACGCGAAGTCCTCCAAGCCGGGGCTCAGGAAGTCCTCCGCGTCACGGCTCCGCACGAGCAGCATCGCCGAGGGCGGGTCGAGACCGCCCTCGAGCCCCGGGAAGCGGAGTGCATATCCCGCACCACTCCCCTCGGCGCGGAGGACGCGGCCACCGGCGTGCGTCACGACCTCGGTGTACAGCCGGCCGGTCCCCGTGTTCTGGACCGTGGGGACGATCTCGCCGACGGGCGCGGCGCGATCCTCGAAGTCGAGCTCGACAAGGTTCGTGGACGACGGCTCCGGGGGTTCGTCCGCTACGTATGTCCGTCCAGAGGCGGCGCAGGCCGTTGCGAGGCCCCCCATGACCAGCACCATCCAGAGACCCCGTCCGGGGGTCATCGTCACCCCGGCCCGACGACGAGCGTCACCGACACGACCCGGGACACCTGGACGTTGGTCAGCGCCACGAGGCCGCCGACCTGGCCCGGCGTACCGGGCCCTCCGCCGTCGGTGAGCAGCGAGACGATCGCCCCGCCGCCGGACCCGGACGAGGTCGACCGGGTCACCTGTCCGGCGGGTGCCGTCCAGCTGACCGGTACTGACGCTTTGCTCGCCCAGTAGGACACGACCCACCCGGCTGAGTCGCTGAGTGTGTTGGTCGGTGACACGAAGCTCGTGCCGTTGGTCTCGTGGAGCACGCCGGCATGTGCCTGTACGACGGCCCCGCCCGGGGCCCCCGCCGCTCGGTATGCCGCGATCGAGATCGCTGCCTTGGTGACGCCGCTGGTGGTCACCGTCACCGTGCCGCCGGCGTCGCCTGCGGTGGCGGTGCGGGTCCACACCCGGCCTCGGAAGTTGTTGCCGTCCAGGTTCTCCAGGGTCGTCCACCCCGCGGGGTTGCCGACCGAGGTCGCTGTGGAGTTGCTGGTGACGAACAGGACCAGGGCGTCGCCCGCCTGGGTGCCCGCCGGGATCTGGACCTGGTGCGTCGTCGAGTTGGCGTTGCCGCTGTTCGCGCCGATGAACGCCACCCCGGCGAGCGAGGGACTGACCTGCTTGCTCTCCGCGTCGGTGAGACCGGCCCCGTCCGTCACGGTGAGCGTGACGGTGCGAGGACCTGCGGAGCCGTAGATGTGCTGCACCTGGGCTCCTGAGTCGGTGCCGCCGTCTCCGAAGTCCCAGCTGTACGAGCTGATCCCGTTGTCGTCCGAGGACGAGCTCGCGTTGAAGCTGCAGGTGAGCTGGTTGCAGGAGAACGTGAACGCCGCCACCGGCGGCTGGTTGATCGCCACCGCCCCGCCCCCGTTGGCGTTCTGGAAGAGCCAGTGGGCGCGGGCGCCGGACCAGTTGACGCCGTCGGTCCCCGGTCCGGAGACCACGGTCGCGCTGTTCGCGATCGGCACCGCGGCCTGCGGCGTCTGCTGCCAGGAGATCCGCCGCAGGTTGCCGTCGGGCTGCGCCCAGTAGAGATGGGAGTCGGTGACGAACATGCCGCGCACCTGGGCGAAGTCGATGCCGGCGACGTTGTTCGAGGCCACGAACCGCTTCGCGCCGACCACGTCGCTCTCGGGTGAGAAGTAGCGGTAGAACAGCTGGTTCGAACCGGCGCGGGTGAAGTAGATCCGGCCGCGGTCGAAGAACATCCCGGTGGCGTTCTGGATGTCGTTGCGCCAGTCGGTGAGCACCACGATCTCGTCGGCGGTGTCCACAGCGACGGGCGCCCCGTAGGTGGTGCCGTTGAACGTGCGCCGGTTGAACGAGCCGTCGCTGTTGGCCAGGTAGAGCTGGCCGTTGATCATGAACGCGCCGCGGACGCCGTCCCAGTTGATGCCTCCGTTGGGAGGCGACTGTGGTGCGCCCACGCTGCCCTCGTAGCGACGGCGGCTCAGCGCGCCGCCGGTCGCGGCGGTGTAGACGTCGTTCGGCAGCACCGTGGTCTTCACGGCCGGGAAGGAGGTACCGCCCGGCAGCATCCGCGCGATCCGGCTCTTCAGCTGGAAGTTGCCGATCCGGTCGGTGTCGGACGCGACCCACAGGCCCTGCGGCGTGTCGAGGAAGTCGAAGACGCCGACGCCCTTGGTGCGCGTCGGGTCCCAGGAGAGCGGCAGCCCGTTCACCGGGTCGAGCGCGGCGATGCCCTCGCGGGACACCGCACCCTGCCCGGCGGCGTCGCCGCGGAACGGGTTGTTCCACCACCGCTGGTGGCCGCCGATGTAGACCGCGGAGCTCGTGATCTCCACGGCGTACGACGTGTCGCCACCGGTGTAGTCGACCCACGAGGGTGCGATGTCGTTGCCCGTCTGGTTGGTCTCGAACCGCGAGGCCGTGTCGCAGGCGCCCTCGCTGCCGCCGTAGGCGCCGGTCGTGGAGATCACGAAGAAGCTGCCGTCCGGTGAGAAGTCGATGTCGCGCATGTAGGTGTCGAAGCTCGCCGAGCACGGCGTGTGGAAGAAGGTGGTCCGGAAGTTCGCCACCTGCGCGGAGGCCCCGGAGATGTCCAGCATCAGGAACTGGTGCCGTTGCAGGCCGCCGACGGTGTCGAAGTTGCCCACGGCCACCAGGCGGCTGCCGTTGGGCGAGATGTCGATCTTCAGCGGCTGGGTGACCCCGCCACCGTGGTTGCCCGCGATCTGCTGGGCCATGTAGGTCTGGGTGCCGCCCGTCGTGGGGTTCACCGTCGTGATGCCCGCCTGGGCGCGGCCGCCGACGTGGGTGAACGCACCGGCGAGCCAAAGTCGGCCGTTGCTGAGCCGAAGGTCGCGGACGGTGCCGGTGATGTTGCCGGCGTTGAACTCGTTGACCACGGAGCCGTCGGAGATCCGGACCCGCGCCAGGCTGTCGCGCGCGACCCCGCCGATGCTGGTGAAGCTGCCGGCGACGTACACCGTCTGGCCGTCGCCCGCAGGGAGCACGACGCGGACGGTGCCGTTGGGGTTCGGCAGGAACGTGGTGCTGATCTGGCCGGTGTTGGCGTTGAACGCCAGCAGCCGGGACCGCGGCAGGCTGGTCTGGCTGTTGTCGTTGCGAGCGGAGGTGAACGTCCCGCCGAGCACCATCGTGGTGCCGACCTGGACCACGGAGTAGACCTCACCGTTGAGCACGTGCGGCGTCCCGGCGGCGGCCACCTCTTGCACCAGCTGGCCGGCAGGCTGATCGGGCGCACCGGTGCCGGGTGCCATCGGAAGCAGCAACGCCAAGACGGTCCCCAAGAGGATCAAGACGGACTTGCGGGTGTTGCGCACGAGGGCACCTGCCTGGGCTCGACGGACCTTTGAGATTGGAGCGACGGTAGGGCGGCGGCCCGGTGCGAACATCCCCCATATCGGTGAGGGCATAGTCCGTTTGGGGTTGTGGACTGTGCGGGTGCCCCGAAACGCCTGGCCGTTGGCGGCACTGGTGCTCGGTTTCCCGCTCTGGTGGGTCCTCGGTCTGTCGGAGCTGGCGCCGCTCGCGCTGGCTGTGCCGATGGCCGCTCAGCTGCTGCGCCGCCGGACGATCCACCTCCCCGGCGGCTTCGGCTGGTGGCTGCTGTTCCTTGCCTGGGTCCTGCTCGGTGTCGTGCTGCTCTGGGTGGACGCCCCCAGTGCCGTGCCCGGCGGGGGCGGCGGCCGGCTGATGGTCTTCGGCTTCCGGCTCGCCTGGTACGTCGCGTGCACCATCGTCCTGCTGTGGGTGGCCAACCTCGACCGGATCGCCGTACCGGACAGCACGGTGTTCCTCCTGGTGGCCGGCCTCTTCGTGATCGCCACTGCCGGCGGGCTGCTCGGCGTGCTCGCCCCCGAGCTCGAGTTCCGCTCGGCGATCGAGTACGTGCTCCCGGGATCGATCCGGAGCAACGGCTTCGTCGCCTCCATCGTGCATCCGGAGACAGCCGACGTGCAGGAGGTGCTCGGCAACCCGAGCGCCCGGCCCAAGGCGCCGTTCCCCTACACCAACACCTGGGGCAGCTGCATCGCCCTCACGCTGGTGTTCCTGGTGGCCGCCGTCTGGCGCTCGGCCAAGCTGCGGCTCGTGGCGCTCGCGGTCGTCGGCGTGGCCGCCGTGCCGATCGCCTTCTCGCTCAACCGCGGTCTCTGGATGGCGATCGCGCTGGCCGCGGCCGGAGCGCTGACGCTCCTGGTGCTCCGGCGCAGTCCGTCCCAGGCCGCCACCGCGCTGGTGCTCGCCGCGGTCGCGGCCATGGTGATCTGGGTGAGCCCGCTGGGCGACCTGGCCCGGGAGCGCGTCGAGCACCAGCACAGCAACGACCGGCGCGGCGCGTTGCTCACCGAGACCGTGTCGTCGGTGAGCCAGGGCTCGCCGCTCGTCGGCTTCGGCAGCACCCGTGACGTGCAGGGAAGCTTCGAGTCCATCGCCGGGGGCGCCACGCCCGACTGCCCCGCCTGCGGCGTACCGCCCCTCGGGACGCAGGGCCACCTGTGGCTGGTGCTGTTCTCGCAGGGCTGGCTGGGCCTGGCCTTCTTCCTCATCTTCGTGGTGCTGGCGTTGATCCGAAGTGTGCGGTGCCGCACGACCAGCGAGGCGGTCTGCACGTTCGTCGTGGGCATCTTCCTGATCCAGCTGCCGATCTACGACACCCTCGGCCTCCCCCTCATGATCGTGATGATCGCAATCGGGCTGGTGGCCAGGGAGCGCATCGGAACCACCCGGACAGCGACCGTGTCGGCCCTGACCCGAGATCTGCGACGCGGGGCACCTACCGTCGCGGCTCTGTCAGTGGCCGGCGCGGTCGCGGGGACGCTGCTCGTCGCCGGAACGGCGGGATCGGCTTACGCCGCCGAGGTCTCCGTGGCGGTGACCCCCGCCCCCGTCTACCTCGATACCGGCGAGCAAGAGGCCAACACGATCCGCCGTCGCACCGACGACATCACCTTGGACACGGAGGTGGCGCTGCTGCTCTCGCGGAGCGCCCTCTCGAAGGTCGCGACCGACACCGGCATCGACCAGGGAGACATCCGCTCCATGATCGGGGTGAGCGCGGTGACCAACACCCACGTCCTCGAGATCGAGATCGTGACCTCGTCCGCCGAGGACGCCGACAAGGTGGCGAACTCCTTGGCCAGGTCCTACCTGCAGGTCCGCCGCCAGTACCTGGACCAGCGCCGCGACCACCTGCTCGTCCGGCTGGGCAACGAGCTGCGCTCGCTGCCCGGGTTCGACGCCTCGGCACGTCTGGCTCGGCGGGACCTGTCCGACTCGATCACCCGGCTCCGCTTCTCGCGTCCCGAGATCGGCGGCGTCGTACGGCGCGAGGCCGCGGTGCCCAAGCCACCCGCCCTCGTCGTCGGCACCGCCGGCGGATTCGGGGTCGGCCTGCTGGTCGGGCTCGTGCTGGTCAACCTCAGCCGGGACGGCACCGGCCGGCCCCGGCTCCGGGGGCGGAAGGCATGACCGGACCCGACGTCTCGACGATCGAATACCGGGCACATCCCCCAAGTTGGGGAAGATATCGGACTTCGCACTCCTCGGTTGCACTAGTGTCAGCGCCGCGGTTGGGGGAGCAACGGCACACCGCCTTGATGGGGCTAGGCGCGGTGCCCCGACCCCGCAAGGTGACCGTCTGTGAAAAAACCCGTCCGAGGACTCGTGACCGCAGTGGCCGTGGCCGCTGTTGGTCTGACCGTGACCACCGCCGCCTCCATCGCTACGCAGAACCGCTCAGCCCCCGAGGCTGCGGCGACGACCGAACACGAGATGCGAGCGCGCATCCTGACCACCTCTCCCGGGATCGAGGTGACCGTCGTGGTGCGTGAACTCCACGACGACAACGTGGTCCAGGAGAAGCGCGAGAACGCGACCCTGGAATCGAGGTGGAACACGGTCAGCATGCTGGTGGCCTCGGAGCACAGCGATCCCGAGTTCGAGGTCCGGCTGCAGACGGACGGCCTCGCCCCCGGCGAGGGCCTGAGGCTCGACCGGGTGCGTTGGAGCACGCGGGACAACGGCGGCGGGGACCCGACACAACCCACGCTGCCGCCGACCGAAGGACCTGAGCCCTCCGAGCCTCCCTCCGAGGACCCTGAACCCTCCGAGCCTCCCAGCGAAGACCCCGAGCCCACGGTGCCTCCCACGGAGGAGCCCGAGCCCGACCCCGTGGACGGCAAGCTCAGCAACGGCTGCGCCTACTCGGCCCGCGGCATCCCTGGGTGCGGCGCCTACCTGGGCCAGACCTACGGGTCCAACTCCGACCCCTCCGAGTTCGAGGACGACATGGGCCGTCGGCTCGGGGTGCGGCGCACCTTCTGGACCAGCGACAAGGTCGACTCCGCCGTCCGCACCGCAAGAACCGACCTGGCGGAGGGCCGGCTGCCCTGGATCAGCTTCAAGCTGCCGCACTCATGGGCCGAGATGGCCTCCGGCGAGGGAGACGCATGGGCCCGCGACCTGGCCCAGCAGCTGGACGCGCTCGACGGCCCGGTGTGGGTCGCGTTCCACCACGAGCCCGAGACCGACGGTCCGATGGGTGACTGGACCCGGATGCAGGAGCGGCTGGGTCCGATCATGCGCAACGCGGACAACGTGGCCTTCACCGTGATCGTCACCGGCTGGCACCAGTTCTACGGTGAGGACCAGTACAGCCTCGCGAACATCTGGCCGGAAGGCGTGAAGGTCGACGTCGCCGGCTTCGACATCTACAACCGGCTGGGCCAGGACGGAAGCAACCAGGCAACCGACCTCGACGGGTCGTACTTCTCCAAGATCGAGCCCTGGGCGAAGCAGCAGGGCCTGGTCTGGGGACTCGCAGAAACCGGATTCACTGACAAGGCGGCCGAGGTTGACCCAGACTGGATCCGGCGCACGCACAAGGAGATGGAGAATCGCGGCGGAGTGGCGTTCGCCTATTTCAACACGACTCTGAACAGCGCTGCTCCGTGGGACCTGGGCACCGACGCCAAGCTGGACGCCTGGCGTGACGCGCAGGCGAACGGACCGCTGCTGCCGCAGGGCGGCTAGCCGGAGGGAGAGGCGGCGCGCATGGTTGAGGACCCGACCCGAGCACTGGTCACGACCATGCGCGCTCTCCACCCGGGCGCCGAGGTCAAGGTGGTACGGAGTCGCCGACGCGACCCCGCCGCCTCGGCCGAGTACGTCGTGCTGCCGCACCGACGGGCCCCCAAGCTGCTGGTGCCGGCCGCACCCGCCCGCGCCGCGGCGGGCGCCGTACGCCGGTTCAGCGCCGACGCGACGTACTCCGACACGGTCCAACGGCTGGCGGTCGCCGCCCTGGCCCAGGGCCGGGGTGTGTCCGCGTTCCCCGACCGGGTCGTCGTGCGCGGCTCCCGCGGGGGATCGCTGGCCGCGCACCTCGACGAGCTGCTCGGCACTCGCGTGGTGTTCAGCGTCGGCATCGGGACCGAGCGCGTGAACCGCAAGCCGGTGCTACAGGTGTTCGGTGCCGACGGTCGAACGGTGGCGTTCGCCAAGCTGGGCGACTCCGACCAGGCCCGCGCCGACGTGGGAGCGGAGGCGGTGGCGCTGTCCCTGTTGAACCGCCGCGGCTGGCGCCGGCTGCAGCCCCCGAAGGTGCTCCACCACGGCACCTGGGAGGGCATGGACCTGCTGCTCCTCTCCCCGCTGGACACCGTCGTCCAGTCGCCGCGCGGGCACGCCCGGGCACCCACCGCTGCGATGACCGAGCTCGCCGACGCGTTCGGTGGCGGGTTCCACCAGGTGGCCGGCCTGCGGTGGATGGCGCGCCAGCACGCGACCGCCGAGTCCCTGAACGATCGCCGGCGGCGCGGGATGATGCTGGGCTGCATCGACCGGCTGTGCGCGACCGCCGGCGACCTCGAGTGGCGGACCGGCTCGTGGCACGGGGACTGGACGCCGTGGAACATGGCACGCTCGGGCCAGCGGGTCCTGCTGTGGGACTGGGAGCGGTTCGAGACCGACGTCCCGATCGGCCTGGACCGCTGCCACTACCTCGTCAACGCGCTCACCCGGCGCCGCGGCACCTCGGACGAGACCATCCGGGCCGGGTTGGCCGCGGCCGGCGCGACCCCGGAGACGCCTGGTTCGCCCTCCCACGCGCTCGGCGCGCTCTACCTGCTCGCGGTCGCCGGCCGCTACCTGCCGCTGGCCGAGGGCCCGCGCGGCAACGACATCGCTCCACGGGGCGACCAGGTGCTGGAGACGCTCACCGCCTGGCTGGGGCGGTAGCCGAAGGCTGCTGAGCGCCGCGTGCGCAGCATCAACCGCCGAGGTCCGAACGGCGAGAACTCACCCGTGGCGCACGCAGGCGAACAGGTGCCGCCCGTAGTTCTCCTCGTACGGCGGCACGTCGTCCTGGTCGGGGCCGAGGTCGATCACCTCGTCGAACGTGCCGTGCCGCTCGAGGAACTCGCGCACGTAGTCGGCGTCCCAGCCCGCCAGTGACTTGCGGAACCACGCCTCGTGACCCTGGCCGGTGTCGATGAAGAGCACCCGGCCGGTCGCCCGGTCGAGCAGCCGGAACAGCTCGACCTCGTCGACCGAACCGCGGCCGAGCACGAAGTGGTGCAGCAGGCTGAAGCAGGAGACCACGTCCCAGGGGCCGGCGTCTCCGCTGAGGAACTCCACCGCGTCACCCGTCAGGATCTGCTGCGGATCGAGCGTGTCGTAGATGGCCGGCCCGAGCTCGCGGGCCAGCGGGTCGCGCTCGAGGCCGGTGGCGTCGAAGCCGAGCCGGGTCATCTCGGCGACGAACCACCCGTAGCAGCTCGCGACGTCGAGGTACGTCGACCCGGAGCGTACGACGCCGATGTCGGCGAGCAGCTTGTCCATGGAGTCGAGCCGGTCCCGGCAGCGGCGCACGGTGGTCCAGGAGTCCTCGAGCTCGGGCGCGCTGACGGGCTGGTAGAGCTCGCGCTGACCGCCGATCCACGACATCCGGTCCAGCAGGTCCTGCAGCGGGGTGGTCACCGAGGTCCGGCGGATCCGGGCGGGGACCAGGTCGTCGCCGGTCACGCCGCGCGCCGCCACGCGGTGGTGTCCGTCGACGACCTGGAAGCACCCCGACCCCCGAACCGGGGCGAGCAGCACCGGAGTCTCCGGCGCGCTCTGCGCCGGCTTCCGGACCGCGGCCGCGCCGTCGTCGTCGTGATCCAGGAAGTCCCGGGCGACGCGTACGATGCCGGCGTCGTCCACGGCCCCGAAGTAGTGCCCGCTCCCCGCGATGCAGGCCCGCGCCATCGCGCCGTAGTCCGAGTCCAGGATCTCCTCGTCCGTCAGGTCGCCGTCCGCCGACCGGCGGAGCAGCTCGGCGTGCGGGCCGTCCACGACCCGCCGCGATCCCCAGGTGAGGTCACCGGACCAGGCGGCGTACTCCTCCGCGGTGTGTCCGTTCTGCCCGCCCAGGAGGATGCGCTCGATGGGCACCTGGTCCAGGCCCCGGCGCCAGACGAGCGGCGCCGCCAGTCGGTGCCGCGTCGCCGCCGGGATGGGCAGCGCGCGCCAGGAACGGGTCGCGGTCTGCCGGACGTTGTTCCCGGCGCGGGCGATCTTGGAGCGGACGTTCATGTTGCCTCCGTACGGGTTCTGCGCCAGTGCGGCGGACGCCCCAACAGCGCCTCGAGCTGACGGTCATGGGGAGCGAAGTACTCGTCGAGGCGGGCGCGCCACTGGGCCGGCATCGGCTCCGGCGAGCCCGCGTTCCACTTGTCGACGTGGTCGGGCGCCCACATCGGCAGCCCGAGCCAGCGCTGCAGGGCCACGAACTCCGCCTCCGGGTCGGCGAAGAACGCGTCGGCGTCCATCACGTAGACGCGGTCGCGGCCGACGGCCTCGATCAGGGCCGCCACCTGGCCGGCGTACTCACCGCGCCGCAGGTAGGCGTGGTGCCGGTGGGCGAAGCTGCGGTAGTGCTCGTCGCGGGTGAGCCGATCCACCTCGTCGGCCAGCCGCTCCGGCTCGCGGGCCAGGGCGTCGACGAAGCCTGCCGATTCGAACCCGCGACGCCGTTCGTGGCCGTACGCCGAGACCGCGCGGTCCACGGGGTTGCGCAGCATCACCACGACCCGGGCGTTCGGCAGCTCCGCCGCGATCCGTCCGGGCGCGAGCGGGTGGAACATGTAGTAGCCGCTGCACTCGAAGGTCTGCACCGGCCCGCGCGTCCGCCATCGAGCCAGGGCCCGCAGCGGGAAGTGGGCGCGGTACCAGCGCCGGCCCCGGTAGTGGTTGTCGTCGAAGTAGCCCGTGCCCTTGTCCAGGGTCGGGCGAACCAGGTTCGGGTGGTCGGCGAGCAGACGGAACAGCGTGGTGGTGCCGCTGCGCTGTGCGCCGGCCACCAGGAACGCGGGCTCCATCCGGAACCGGGCGGTGAGCATTCCCCACCCGGTGGCGATCGAGCGTACCGCGCTCACCACGGGGCTCGGGAGGCGCTTGCGCAGCGTGCTGCTCACGCGTCGGCCGCCGCTCATGCCGCCGCTCGAGCGGAACACGGCGGAGACCAGCACGTCGACGCGCAGCACCTCGCGCAGCCGCCAGAGCAGGACGGCGTACCCCGCCAGGCCGAGCAGGAAGAGTGCCGCCCAGAGCCCGAGCCCGTCGGCACCGAGCGCCGTCCAGGCCAGGGACGGGATGGCGAAGCATCCGATCGAGATCGCGGCCGCGATCGCGGGTTCCTTCCCACCGAACGGGACACCCAGGTCGCTGCGCACCTGCAGCACCGCCAGCGTGCAGCGGAGCGCCACGGCGCAGGCCCAGGCGATCGCGGCACCGACGACGCCCATCACGGGCAGCAGCGCCAGGCACAGAGCGATGTCGACGGCCAGTGCGCTCACCGCGTTGGCCAGGCTGATCCGGCTCCGGCCGGACATCAGCAGCAGCGTGTCGATCGGACCGGTGGCCACCGCGAACAGCATCGCGATGCCCATCACGATCACGATCTGCCACGTGTCCTTCTCGACGTAGCCCGATCCGAAGATCGCCAGGTACGCCGCAGGCGCTGCGGCGACCGTGGCGTAGACCGGCCAGACCGTGAGGATGTTCCAGGCGGTGACCGTGCGGTGCACGTCGTGGAGCAGCGCCCGGTCCTTGCGGAGCAGGATCGCGGTGAACCTCGGCTGCATCACCTGCTGGAGCGCCTGGGTGACCACCTGGCCCACGGTGACGAACCGGGTCGCCACGGTGTACAGCGCCGCTGCCGAGGGGGAGATGACGGCAGCGACGATCACGATGTCGGCCTTCTGGATGGCGATCTGGGCCACCCTGGCCACGCCGCGGTACGCCGTGAAGGACCAGAACTCGCCGGCCACCGGGCCGTCGTGGGCCGCCGACGCGGACGGCTCGGCCGTCCGCACGGAGTGGCGGCGGACCAGGAAGCCGAAGGCCAGGGGCACCGACAGCACCGCGGCGAGGATGTACGTCGCGGCCCAACAGAGGGTCAGCAGGACGAGCGATCCGTCGACCGCCACGACGGCCATCGCGGCGACCAGCTGCAGGCCGGCGCGCAGGATCCGGTCGACCACGACCGTGCTGCGGAATCGGGAGAAGGCCCGGAGCACCGACAGGGCGAGGTCGGTGGCCACCGCGAACGGCAGCGCCAGGAACAGGACCACGAGCAGGTCGGCCCCGGTGGAGCCGAGACCCAGGGCGTCCGCGACCGGGCCGGCGAAGGCGCCACCCAGCCCGGCCAGCAGCAGCGACGCACCGAGCGCGGGGAGGCACCCCGCTTCAACGGCACGCCGTACCGAGTGCGAACGACCCTGGGCCTCGTAGCGCATGAGGAACCGGGCGAAGCCCGCTTCCGTGCCGAGCGTGGCGACCGCCACCAGCACCAGGAACACAGCGGTCGCGCTGAAGAAGAGACCGGCGTCCGCGGTGTCGTAGCCGCGTGCGACCGCGACGACCATGCCGAACCCGGCGCCACCGGACACGACCGCGCCGATCATGCCGAGCGCGCCACCACGGGCGACCCGGTCCAGCTGACGCTCGACCTCGCCTGCGCTCATGAGCTGCGCCTTCCCGGAGCCGCGGTGACGACCAGCGCCAGGCTGCGTTGCTCCGGCCGACCGAGCTGCGTGAGCGCGTGCTCGACCTGGTCGAGGGTGGCCCGACCGCGGGGCACCTCCAGCAGAACCACGTCGGCGAACTGGGTCAGACCCAGGGTGCGCGCGCTGGTCGCGTCCGGCGCGTCGAGGATGACCAGGTCGCCCCGCTTGCCGAGGTTTTCCACGAGGTCGGCCATCTCGGGCGTCATCACCAGGTCGTCGAGGTCGTCGGTCCCCGTGCCCGGACCGAGCACTGCGAGGTGCTGGATGGCCGGCTCGAGCGCTTCGTCGGCATCGATCTGGCCGCGCAGCAGGTCGGCCAGCCCCACCTTCACCGCCTCCTCGTCGGGCGTGCCCGTGTGGACCAGCACCGCCTCGTGGTTGGCTCGGGCCAGGCTGCTGGCCAGCGGCAGCGGACTGCAGGTCCCCCCGGCGAGGCCGGTGACCACGACGACCAGCGGACGCCGTACGTCGAGCGAGAGAAGTCCGGCTCGAAGCCGCCCCAGGTCCTCGGGCGTGGGATCCCGAGAACCCAGGGCGGCCAGCACCGGTACGTCGACGGGGTCGAGGTCGTCGGGGCCGCGGACCCAGCCGGCGAGCCGGACCCTGCTCAGTCCCCAGGCGAGTCCCAGGCCCGCGCCGACGATCGCACCCAGGAGCGCCGCCACCAGACCGGTGCCCAGCGGGCCGCTGTCCTTGACGTACGCCGGAGTGACGACCTGACCGGGGTCGACCGGAGCGGCGTCGAGGTCCGCGGCCTCGGAACGCAGCTGCCCCAGGTGATCGGTCAGCTCGATGATCTGTTGCTGCAGGAGGAGCGCCTTCGGGGAACCCTCGGGTGCGCTGTCCAGCTCCTGCACCTGCGCCTGCAGCTCGTCGGACTGGAGCCGGATCTGCTCCTTGACGGCGGCGCCGCGGTCGAAGGCCGCTGTCTCGCTCCGCGACTGGCGGTACTCCAGGTAGACCTCGGCGAAGGCCTGCGCGCGATCCAGGGCTTCTTCACCGTTCTTGTTCTCCACGGTGATCTCGATCAGCTGCGTGTTCGGAGGCACCTCGGCGTCCACGCCGGTCAGCTCGCTCGCAGGTGTCCCGCCGTCGCCTCGCCGGTCCGCGACCAGCCGGGCGACCTCGTCGGAGAGAACCAGCTGGGCCTCGGTCTCGAGGTCGACCAGGTTCACGCCGGCCGTGCTGTCCGGCGCGAACGGGTTGCCCTCGGTCGGGTTGAGCAGGATCACCGCAGTGGCCTGGTGCATCCGACCCCTGAGCTCTCCCCACACGGCACCTGCCCCGGCGCCGAGCAACCCCAGAACCAGGGTCAGCACGAGCACACGAGGTGCTGCCCGGAACGGCCTACGGCTCCCCCGCCATCCCACGTTCACCGATGTTCGCCTCCTCGGCCAGGCCCTCTTACGGCCCGGCTGCAGAACGCCATCGTGGAGCAGGCGAGGGGGCGAATCGGGGCCCCTGGAGGAAAGGCCCCCAACATTGGGGATGCTCGGTAAAGACCCGCCTTGGGACTGTTGGGACCGAGGGAGTGCGGGGGACTACTGCACCACCTTCGCCCACCAGTCGCGCCGGCGTCGTTCGGGACCACCCCGACCGGCTCCCCCGACCGGGGCCCGGGCCCCGCCCGAGCGCGACTGGTGGGTCTCGGGCCTGTCTAGACATCTACCCAAAATTCGGTATGGACCGGGCGTAGAGGCGACAGGACCTCGAACCCCGAACTAGGTTGCGACCATGCTGGGGACCTTTCCCCCAGCGGCTTCGCGGCAGTTCCGGGGGACGAAACAGCGACCGAGTGGGGCCGGACCTTCTGTCGGCGGCAACCGCTGGTCCTCTTATCCCCATCGCGACGGTTCGATCAAACGAACCAGGCGGTGGTACTGGGCCCTGCCCATCTCCCTGCTGGTGCTGCTGCCCCACTTGTTCGGACTCACCATGGTCTCGGACTCGGAGTGGCCGGTCGAGACGTCCGTCGCGATCCTCCAGCTGAGCACCACGCTGCTGAGCCTGGCCGCCGGCTGCGTGCTGTGCTGCCACTGGTGGATCACGTTCAACCGCGGCACCGCCTGGATCGGTGCCGCGCTGCTGGCGATCTCGATCCAGCAGCTGCCGTTCTCGCTGGTGCGACTGGACTCCACGACGGTCGACGAGCTGAGCACGCCGTACACGCTGCTGGACAGCCTGATGGCGGTGCCGTTCCTGGTGATGCTGGCATTCGGGGCCCGTGGGTACGAGTTCCGCCGCCGGGTCAGCCCGTTGCTGCTGGGCACCGGCGTCGGCCTCGGCCTGGGCGCCATCCGGTTCTTCTACACCGTCAACGACTTCGAGTCGTGGACCGGTGTGCCGCACGCACCGATGTGGACGGGGTGGCTGGTCACCCTGCTCGTGGGCGGCCTGGCCGCCGCTTCCGTCCTCCGGATGGACAGCCTGCCCCGGTGGGCCCGGCGCGAGATGGCCGTGGCGACGGTCGGCCTGGTGCTCGGTCACACCGCCAACCTCAACGGCGTGAACGGCGACGGCCGCGCGGACGTGATCGCGAACGGCGTCGTGATGGCCGCGTTCGTGCTCCTCGCGATCACCGCGACCGAGCTGCTGCTCGACGCGCTGCGCGAGCACGACCACGAGCTGGAGGAGCTCGCCGAACGCGCACAGTCGGCTGAGGACGTGGTGCGCAGTGACGAGGAGCGGCTGCACGAGGTGCGCGGCAGCGTCGCCGGCATCAGCTCCGCGTCGCGGATCCTGCTCGGGCTCAACGCCGAGCTCAGCCCCGCCCACCAGCGTCGGCTCACCGAGCTGCTCGGCGCCGAGCTCGACCGGCTCGAGCACCTGCTGACCAACGAGCCGGCGGATCCCGAGGTCGTCGAGCTCGACCCGGTGATCGTGCCGCTGGTGACGGCGTACCGCTATCTCGGCCTGTCGGTCGAGTGGCACCCGTCCGGCACCTACGCCTGGACCCGCAAGCATGACCTCACCGAGGTCCTGCAGGTGCTGCTGAGCAACACCGCACGGCATGCCCCCGGCAGCACCGCCATGCTCTCGGCGGAGCGCCGGGGCGACTGCACCCTGCTGCGGGTGCGGGACAACGGTCCCGGCATCCCTCGGGCGATGCAGGACCAGATCTTCGACCGCGGCGTACGCCGGCACGGGTCGGCGGGCCAGGGGCTCGGTCTCTACATCGCCCGCAAGATCGTCGCCCAGAACGGCGGCCGGCTCGAGCTGGACGTCGACCACGAGCGCCGCTCCGGCGCGTCGTTCGTGCTCCAGCTCCCTGCCCGGGAACCGGCCTGATGACCGGCCGCGGCGGTTGCCGGATCGCGCTCGTGGAGGACCACCTGCTGTTCGCGGAGTCCCTGGAGATCGCGTTGAGCATGGAGGGCAACGAGGTCCGTCGGATCCCGCTCGCCGGCAACACCCGCTCGGTGATCACCCTGCTGCCCCAGGTGCTGCGGGTGCGGCCCCGGATCGTGCTGCTCGACCTGGACCTCGGCGCCCACGGCAACGGCGTCCAGCTGATCGAGCCGCTCTCCCGGGCCGGTGTCGCGGTCATCGTGGTGACCGGCAACACCGACAAGGTGCAGTGGGGAGAGTGCCTGCGCTACGGCGCCCGGACGGTGCTCCCGAAGACGACACGCCTCAACGACATCCTCGCGTCGGTCCGCCGGATCAACAACGGCCTGCCCGTCGTCAAACCCGAGGAGCGTGAGGAGCTCATCCAGGAGTGGCACAGCCACCGGGTGACGGCCCACGAGCTCCGCAGCCGCCTCGAACGGCTCACCCATCGGGAGCAGGAAGTGCTCGGGCACCTGATGCTCGGCCACCAGGTCCGCGACATCGCCACGGAGAGCGTGGTGTCGGAGGCCACCGTGCGGACCCAGGTGAAGTCGATCCTGGCGAAGCTCGAGGTCGGCTCCCAGCTCGCCGCAGTGGGCGTCGCCCACCAGGCCGGATGGCGTCCGCCGCCCCAATCGCCCAACTCCAGGGCCGTTTGACCGAATTGGGGTATGCGACCCCTCGCTGCCCGCGTCTACCTTGACGAAGCGCTCTCGGGAGCGATGAGCCGAGGGGGTCGCAGTGCGAGTGTTAATGGTCAGTTCATCAGGTGGACACCTGACGCAGCTGATCGCCCTGCGCCCTTGGTGGGAGCAGCACGAACGCACCTGGGTGACGTTCGAGACGCTCGACGCGACCAGCAAGCTCGAGGGCGAGAACGTCGTGTGGGCACACCACCCGACGACCCGCAACGTCAAGAACCTGGCGCGCAACACCGCGCTGGCCTGGCGCACGATGCGGTCCTTCCGGCCCGACGTGATCGTCAGCACCGGCGCCGGGGTCGCGGTCCCGTTCTTCTGGCTGCACCGCCCCTTCGGCTCGGCCTCGGTCTACCTCGAGGTCTTCGACCGCGTGGACAGCCGGACCCTGACCGGGCGGCTCTGCCGGCCGTTCAGTGACCTGTTCCTGGTCCAGTGGCCCGAGCAGCAGCGCCTGTATCCGGCCTCCCTTCTCGTCGGGCAGGTGTGGTGATGCCCGCACCTGCCCGTCCAGTTGTCGCCGTACTGCTCGGCACCGACTGCCACCGGTTCGACCGGCTGGTGCGTTGGGTGCGCCAGGCGGCGGTGTCCTCGGACGTGGAGTGGTTCGTCCAGCACGGCTCCACTCCCCTTCCGACCGAGCTGAGCGGCAAGCCGCTCCTCGGTGCCGACGAGCTCGACCGGCTGCTCCGTCGCGCGGACGTCGTGGTCACCCACGGCGGCCCGGGGCTGATCATGGAGAGCCGGACCCACGGTCACTTCCCTGTGGTGGTCGCTCGCGACCCCTCGCTGCGCGAGCACGTCGACCAGCACCAGCAGCGGTTCGTCAAGCGGATCGCGGCGGCCGGGATGTGCACCGCCGTGAACAGCCGCATCGAGCTCGACGCGGCCGTCAGGAACACCCTGGCCACCGGTCGTACGGCGACCCAGCGCGAGTCGGGTGGCCTGACGGAGCGGGTCGGTGAGCTGATCGACGCGCTCGTCCCCGCGGGCCGTCCGGAACGTCGAACGAGGCGGTTGGCATGGCTGCGGTGATCGGAGAGCCCCAGCCGGCCACTGCTGTTGCGCAGGCGGCCGGGCTCGGCGCAGCGCCGTTGCGGCTTCGGAGCGTCCGCACCCGCGTCCTGCTCTTCGTGGACGTCCTCGCAGCCGTCATCGGCACGCTGGCCGTCCAGTCCAACCTGGTGGAGGCGCAGCCGATCCTGCTGCTCGCGGTCGCGGGGTGCTGGCTCTGCTGCCTCAGCCTGATGCGGGCCTACGAGCCCCGGCTGCTGCGCCCGTGGACCGAGGAGGTCCACCGGGTGATCGAGGCCGGGCTGGTGCTGACCGTCGTCGCGGTCGGGACCGCTGCCTGGTGGAACCTCGACCTGTACTCCCCGAACTTCCTGGTGATGTTCGGCGTGACAGTGGCGATCTCGCTCGCCCCGCGGCTGGGCGTCCGGGCCTGGCACCGCTGGCACCGGGTACGACGCAGCACCCGGCCCTGCCACGTGGTCGTGACCGGGCGTCGGTCCGACGCCGAGCGGCTGGTCCGCGAGTGGAACCGCACCTCGGACCACGGGCTCGAGATCGTGGTGGCCGACATCGCCGAGGTCGGCGACGCCGTCAGGCACCACGAGGCGGCCGCGGTGATCGCCGTACCGTGCTCCGAGCTCGACCCGGCGTCGTTGCGCCGGCTCGGTTGGGAGCTGGAGCCCACGGGCACCCAGCTGTACGTCGCCCCCGGGCTGGTCGACGTCGTCCGCGCCAGGGCCGCGGTGGCCACGGCCGGTGGTATCCCGCTCATGCACGTGCGCGCCCCTCAGCTGACCGGTGGGCGCCGCCTGGTCAAGGAGGCATGGGAGCGCACCAGCGCCTTGATCGCGCTGCTGCTCCTCGCGCCGGTGCTCCTCGTAGTGGCGCTCGCCATCAGGCTGGACTCGAACGGGCCGGCCATGTTCAAGCAGACGCGGGTGGGCCACTCCGGGCGGCCGTTCACGATGCTGAAGTTCCGCACCATGCACGTCGACGCAGAGGCGCGGTTGACGGAGCTCGACGCCCTCAACGAGTCCGACGGCGTCCTGTTCAAGATGCGCCAGGACCCGCGGGTCACCCGGCTCGGTCGGCTGCTCCGCCGCTACTCCATCGACGAGGTGCCGCAGCTCATCCACGTCGTGCTCGGGCAGATGGCGCTGGTCGGGCCCCGGCCTCCGCTCCCCGCGGAGACGGCGCTCTACGAGCCCGACGTGCACCGCAGGTTCGCGGTGAAGCCCGGTGTCACCGGCCTGTGGCAGGTGTCCGGCCGCTCCGACCTGGCGTGGGAGGAGGCGGTCCGGCTCGACCTGCTGTACGTCGACAACTGGTCGCTCAGCCTCGACGCACAGATCGTCGCCCGCACCCTGCGCGCCGTGCTGCGGCACGCTGGGGCCTACTGACCGACCTCGCTACCAGCCCGGCAGCACCAGGGCCGCCCAGACGAGCAGCGGACCGACGAGCACCACGATCACGCTGTAGGTCAGGATCTGCTTGTAGAAGACCTGCTCGTCGATCGTGTCCGGCTTGTTGGCGAGCATCAGGGCGCCGTTGGTGGAGAACGGGCTCACGTCGACGATGGTCGAGCTGACAGCGAGGGCCGCCACGAACAGGCCGGCGCTGATGCCTCCGTCGGCGATCAGCGGCAGGCCGATCGGGATGATCACCGGCAGCAGGGCGGTCGAGGACGCGAACGCCGACACCACGCCGCCGACGTAGCAGAGGACCAGCGCGCCGACCGCCGCGACACCGAGCCCCGCGGCCCAGTCGCCGACGAACTCGGGGGAACCGGCCTCCTCCAGGATGGTCGCGTAGGTGCTGACGCCGGCGACCAGGAGCACGGTCGGCCACGCGATCTGCTTGACGGCGTCCTTGTGCTGGTTCCCCGACATGATGGCGAGCACGACCGCCGCGGTGATCGCGACGAAGCCGATGTTCTTGTCGAAGGCCAGGGCCACGGTGGCGACGCCGAGGAACGCCACAAGGGTGAGGATCTGTTGCAGCTGCACGCCGCGTGTCGCGGTGGTGGTGGTCGTCGTGGAGGTTCCGAAGCCGCTGGCGGGGACGTCGGCACCGCCGCGGTTGCGCCCGTCGCTGTTCTCGGCGAGGCCGGGGTCGTCGGGGTCGATGCGCAGGCCGACCAGCTTCCGACCGCCGAGCACCACGAACAGGATGACCGCCAGGATGGCGTTGACGACCAGGCTGGCCAGGAAGATCGTGATCTCGCTGTTGGGGAGGCCCGCGTCGCTCATCACCGAGTTGGTGATCGAGCCGTAGATGCTGATCGGCGAGAAGCCGCCCGCCTGGGCCCCGTGGACGACGAGCATGCCCATCATCAGCGGGCTGATGCCGTAGCGCCCGGCGAAGCCCAGGGCGATCGGGCCGATGATCGCGCACGCAGCGGGACTGACCGCACCCACGCCGGTGAGCACGGCGGTCACGCCGAACATCACCCAGGGGATCAGGACCACCCGGCCGCCGACGCCGCGCACCGCGGTGCGCACGATCAGGTCGACCGTGCCGTTGTCGCGGGCGATCGCGAAGAGATAGGTGACCCCGATGATCGTCAGGATCAGGTCACCGCTCACCCCCGCGAGGATCTCCTTCTCGGTCATGTCCAGCGAGTACATGCCGACGAGCCACGCGGCGACGTAAGCCAGCGCGCCCATGTTGATCGGCAGCATGGTTCCCACGGCGAACAGCGCCACCAGCGCGATGATTGCGACCCATTCCGGTCCCATAGCTCCTCCTCAGCCGGCGCATCGGTACCCGTGAGTGGCCGGGATCACGTGCCCTTGCGCGCATGAATGTGGGCGGGGGCGCTGTCCCTAGACTGGTGTCGATGACCGGCTTGGAGACCCTCTTCGTGCTCCTCGCCGGGTTCGGCGCCGGCATCATGACCTCGACGGTGGGGGTCGCCTCGCTGCTGAGCTTCCCAGTGCTGGTCGCCGTCGGACTGCCGCCTGTCGTCGCCAATGCGTCCAACACCGTGGGCATGACGCCGGGCGGGCTGAGCGGGTCGTTCGGCTACCGGGAGGAGCTGCGGGAGCACCCACGGCTGTCCGCGGCCGTGATCGCCACCTGCGCGGTGGGCTCGGTGGCCGGAGCCGCGCTGCTCCTGGCCCTGCCGCCCGGCGTGTTCGAGGCGATCGTGCCCTGGCTGATCTTGTTCACCTGCCTGCTGGTCGGGGTGTCCCCCCGGCTCAACCGCTGGCTGCGGCGCAACCACCAGGGACTCGAGGTCGAGCAGCGCACCCGGATGTCACCGGTGACCACGTTCTTCGCCACCCTGACCGGCGTCTACGGCGGCTACTTCGGGGCCGGCTCGGGCGTCATGATGCTGGCGGTGCTCGGCCTGGGCGTCGACGTGGAGTTCCGGATCATCAACGCGCTGAAGACCCTGGCGGTCGTGGCGGCCAACGTGGTCGCGACGGTGATCTTCGTGGTCGCCGCCGAGATCGACTGGAAGGCCGTGGGTCTGCTGGCCGCCGGCTCGGTCGTCGGGGGGTACGTCGGCGCGCGGATCGGCCGCCGGCTACCGCCGACCCTGCTCCGGGGCCTGGTGGTCCTGGTCGGCGTGATCGCCTTCGTCGCCCTGCTCTGACTCCCCGCGGGCGGCTCGCGAGTCCGGCACCGCGCGGTCGTAGCGGTGCATCAGCGCGTCGCTGAGCCGCGGGGCGAGCAGGCTGAGCATCTCGCCGGCGTGCGCCGCGAGGTTGCTGACCACGAGCGGGCGGTCCTCGAGGGCCCGCACCACGCGCGCGGCCGCCTGCTCGGCGCTCAGCGCCCGCCGGTCCTCGATGGAACCGGTCGGGACCACCATGCCGGTGCGGACCAGGCCGAAGCGCATGTTGGTGAACGTGACGTTGTCGCCGTACGTCTCCCGGCCGGCGATCCGCGACCAGGTGTCGAGGGCGGTCTTGGACGCGATGTAGGCGGCGAACTTGGGCGCTTTCATCTGCACCCCCCACGTGACGATGTTGACGACGTGGCCGAAGCGCTGCTCCCGCATCGCTGGCAGCAGCCCCATGGTCAGCCGCACCGGCGCGAAGTAGTTGATCGCCATGGTGCGCTCGAAGTCGTGGAAGCGGTCGTAGCTCAGGTGCAGGGAGCGCCGGATCGAGCGGCCGGCGTTGTTGACGAGGTAGTCGACGGCGCCGTGGTCCTGCAAGGCCTGCTTGACCAGCGAGTCGACCGCTTCGCCGTCCGCGAGGTCGCAGGGGTACGCCGCGGCCCGGCCGCCGGCGGCCACGATCTCGCTCCGGAGTCGCTCCAGCTCGTCGGCGCGGCGGGCGACGAGCAGCACGGTCGAGCCCTTCGCGGCGACGGCCCGCGCCGTGGCCTCGCCGATGCCGGAGGACGCGCCCGTGACCAGCGTGGTGCGCCCCTCGAGCGGGCTCGGGGAGGCGGACCCGAGCAGCCGGTTCAGGCGGGCGCGGGGGGTCTGGAAGAGCAGTCCGGCCACGTCATCCACCCGCAGAGCTGATCAGGTCGGTCACCAGGTTGATCGGCCGGATCCGCCCGCTCACGATCGGCGTGCCCTCGCTGAAGAAGGCGGAGGGGATGCCGATGATCTCGGCATCGTTGTTGATCGCCGACCCGCCGGAGTTGCCCGGCGCGATCCGGGTGTCGGTGTCGATCTCCGAGCGCGGGCCGTACTCCTCCGAGGGGATGAACGTCGACACGACGCCCTTCGTCACCGTGACCGCGCCGGACTGGGAGATGCCGGGGAAGCCCAGCACCGTGACGTCGTCACCGGTCCGGACCTCGTCGGAGTCGCCGATCGGCAGCGTCGGGAGGTCGAGCTCGTCGTCGAGCTCGTTGCCGTCCTCGTCGGCGTAGATCTCGATCACCGCGGCATCGAGGTGTCCGTCGGCCTCCACGACTCGAGCGCGGTACTCGGGATCGGCCGGCCGGTCGTCGCCGCCCTGGGTGAGGGCGACCAGGAGGTACTCGGGGTCGTTGATCTGGTCCTCCTCGCCGTACTGCTCCGCGAGGCCCTCGGCCTGGGGCGCGGCCACGTGCGCGTTGGTGAGGATCAGCCCCTGCTCGTCGATGATCGAGCCGGACCCGGAGTACTCCACCGGCGCTCCGGACAGGTCGGTCGTCTCGGCCGAGAGGCGCACGGTCGCCGCCTTGGCGGTGTCGAGCTCCTCGTCGGTGAGCACCTCCATGGTGTCGGAGGAGCTGCCGGAATCGCCGCCGCTGCCGCCACCGCTCGGGTCGTCGTCATCGCTGCCGCTGAGCAGCACCGCCGCGGTGATCGTGCCGCCGATCAGGATCAACGCCGCCACCCCGGCGCCCACGCGCACGAGGGTCCGGTTGCGGCGCTTGCGCGCGAACCGCCGCTCCTCCTCGGCGGCGGACAGGATCGGGACGAGGGCGAGCTCGGGACCGGCGACGGGATGGCCGAGCCGGAACCTCACGCTCTCGTTGAACGGGAACTGCTCGACCCGGCGGCCGTTGAGGAAGGTGCCCTCCTGCGAGCTGTTCAGGTAGGTCCAGCCGCCCGGCGTCGCCGTGACCTGGCCGTGCATCCGCGAGCAGACCGGGTCGGTGACGACGACATCGGACTCCGGACGGCGGCCGATGGTCAGGTGGGCGGGGTGCCGGAACCGGAACTCCCGCCCCTCGGCCACGACCAGCAGGTCGGGTCCGCTGCGCGGCGGGCCCATGCCAGGAGGCCCGGGCGGCTGGGCCGCGAGGACGAACGTCTCGTCGTACCCGCCGCCCGGCGGGGTCTGTCCCTGGGGCCGGTCGGTGGGGGACGGCGGCGCGCTCGGGATCGGTCCGGACGGAGATGCGGGCACGGGCACCGGCATCGGTGCCTGCACGGGTGCGGGCGCCGGGGCGGAGGCGACCGGGTCGGGGGTGATCCGCAGGGTGGATCCCGCCGCCGGAGGACCGCACTGCACGGTGACCGGGCCGCTGATCATGTGCTCGGTGACCCGTCGCCCGTCGACGTAGGTGCCGTACTGGCTGCCCGAGTCGACCAGCACCCAGCCGGTCTCGACCGGC
Organism: Nocardioides sp.; assembly: GCA_035710425.1. Taxonomy (GTDB): domain Bacteria; phylum Actinomycetota; class Actinomycetes; order Propionibacteriales; family Nocardioidaceae; genus Nocardioides. Next base: position 25,052 of record DASTDJ010000196.1, on the reverse strand, counting down.
CGCAGCTCTGCGTGCTGTCGCGACACCGAGCCGGCGGCGAGGACCACGTCGGCCTCGATCGACCGGCCGATGCGGAGGAGGCGGGGTGCGTCGAACCGCAGGGCTCGTCCGTCCACCTCGATCAGCAGCGACTGCATGCGCGCAGCCTACCTAGCGGTAGCGGCGGGGATTCCCCGGTTCGCCGGACGTCAGGGGCGGCGTACGACGACGGTCGCCGACTGGATCTGGATCCGGGCGCCGTCGACCATCTCGATGGTCTGGTTGGGCTCGAGCACGTGGTGGTGGCCCCCCGGGTAGGCGACCTGCCAGGGGAACTCCGAGGTGTTGTGCAGCCCCCAGCGCTCCGGGGCCTGCGGGTGCTGCCGGGTCCGGCCGAGCGTGGTCGGCTCGTCGACGCCGGAGGCCAGGTGGTCAGAGCGCAGCGTGGCGAGCGAGCTGACCGCGAGGTTGCGTCGGCCGACCTGCAGCAGGAACGGCGGTGCGAGCGGGGACGCGCACGACCGGCAGGTGGTGTTGGGGTCGGCCGGGTCCCAGAAGTTGGTGGTGCTGCAGGTGCTGCACGAGACCATGCCGTCGCGGAGCCGGTCCATCGCCTTGATCCACTGGCCCTCGGTGACCCGGGCGCCGGGCCGGTCGATGCCGGTCACGAAGGCCTGGATGAACAGGTCGCGCAGGAACCGCGGGTAGATGCGCCAGTACTGCTGGACGATGTCACCGGGTCGGTTGGACTCGTTCTCGGGATGCATGCAGAACACCGGGTCGGTGCCGAAGTGGGTGAGCAGCCACTGGGCGTCGCGCAGACCGGCGTCGGTGCGCTGACCCTCGAGCGGGTGGCCCAGGAAGAGTGAGCAGAACAGCAGCACGGCCAGCGAGTGCCGGTCGGTGTCGGTGTTGGGCATGGTGCGGAACGTCGTGTCCTTCACCACCTCCGGCGCCATGAAGTACGGCGTGCCGAGGACCCGGCCGCGACCGTTGTCGACACCGACGTTGTCGTTGTCGCAGATCAGCACGTTGCCGTTGGAGGGGTCGAAGAACACGTTGCCGAAGGAGATGTCGCGATAGCAGAGGCCGCGGGCGTGCAACCGCAGGAAGCTGAAGCTCAGCTGGCGGCAGAGCTCGATCGTCGAGGCGAAGGAGACGTCGAGCGGGTTGCCGTCGCGGTCGGAGTTGGAGAGCAGGTAGCTGAGCTCGAGGAACCGCGGGTCGCGCAGCTGCATGACGTAGCCGAACCCCGGCTCGCCCGTCACCCGCGCCATGCTCATCGGCCACAGGAACCGGGCGTGCGGGGAGCCGAACTCGACGAGCTGCTGCATCTCGTCGTGCTGCTCGACGCTCGCGCTCTCCTTCTTGTACCACTTCAGCGCGAGCGGCTCGCCCAACGGACGCTCCACCTCGTAGACGTAGCCCTGCCCGCCCTGGCCGATCAACGAGACCACTCGAGCGCGCCCCAGCGCGCCGAGATCAACCTCGGTTCCGTTGGCCAATACCATCGAGGACGCCGACCTCCAGGGACGCGAGCTTGGACTACCACCATGACGATCCGGATCCCGAGACATCGGACCGAAGTGGTGTCAGGGTATAACTTCAAGCCAGACCGCAACGCGAAGCGAGGTGGAAATGAGCGACCGCCTGGGTGGAGCCCTGGCGCGCAAGCCACTCCACTTCATCTTCGTCCTCGACGTCTCCGGTTCGATGCTGCGAGGCGGCCGGATCCAGGCGCTCAACAACGCCATCACGGAGGTGCTGCCGCACCTGCGCGACGAGGCCCGGGCCAACCCCCACGCGGAGCTGCTGATCCGGGTGCTGGCGTTCGCCAACGAGCCGCAGTGGATCATCGAGGAGCCGACGTCCGTGGAGGACGTGCACTGGCAGCGGCTCGAGGCGGTGCCGAAGGGCTTCACCGAGCTCGGCAGCGCGCTGGTCACGCTGGCCGGCGCGATGCGTGAGATGGAGCGGCTGCCGAGCGCCTACCCGCCGGCGATCATCCTGGTCTCCGACGGCCGCCCGACCCACAGCAGCGGGACGACGTTCGCCGAGGGCCTCCAGGAGCTGCTCAACGAGAAATGGGGCGCCGCCGCCGTACGACTGGCACTCGGGGTGGGCCGCGACGCCGACATGCACTCGATGCGGCGCTTCATCGGCAACGAGGACGTGCCGCTGCTACGCGCCGACAACCCCGAGCAGCTCGTGGAATACATCGTCTGGGCCTCCAAGGCCGCCAGCCGCGTGGCCTCCCGACCCGTCATCGGCGACGCCAACGTCACCAACGTTCCGCCTTCCCCCGTCGGCGACCCGATCTGGAGCACGCTCGGATGAGCCAGGGGGGTTGGACTCCCCTGTCCGGCACCCAGATCGGCTCGGTGCACGTGCGTGACGGGCGACCCATCCAGGACGCCGTCCGCACCTGGGTCGAGGGCGACACCGCTGTGGTCGCGGTCGCCGACGGCCACGGTCACCACGAGCACTTCCGCAGCGACGTCGGCGCCCGGATCGCCGTCGACAGCGCGGTCGACGCCCTGGTCGCGCGGCTGGCGGACCTTGCCGACGCTGCGACCGCCCAGCGCACGGTGCTCGAGATCGCCGCCAACGCCGTGGAGGCGTGGACCGCCGGCGTGCGTCGGCACGCGGCCGAGAACCCCTTCCAGGGCGGCGCCCCGCGTGACCAGCTGCGGCCCTACGGCACCACGATCCTGGCGATGGCCGCGGTCGGCGACTCGCTCACTTTGTTCCAGATCGGCGACGGCGACACGGTCGTGGTCGACGGCGCCGGCCGCGCGTCCCGCCCGCTCCCCGAGGACCCCGACGCCGACGGCGTCACCACCGCCTCGCTGTGCCAGCCCAACCCGCTCAAGTCACTGCGGGCCGGCGCGATCGACACCCTGCAGGGCGACGTCGTACTGGCGTTCCAGTGCACCGACGGCTTCGGGTCGTCGCGCGTCGACGCCTCCGGCTGGTGGCAGCAGACCGGCGAGGAGCTGGTGCGGTTCGGCCGTCAGCACGGGCTGGGTTGGGTGGCCGAGCAGCTCCCGGGCTGGCTCGTCGAGCCGGCTCAGGTGGGCGGCGACGACACCACGCTGGCGATCCTCACCCGCACCGACCTCCCGGGACGCACGCCGGCAACCGTCTAGGTCTCGATATGCGCTCGCTCGTTCCCCGCTCGCGCTACTCGCCCAACGATCCGGTCAGGCGTTGACCCACCAGTCCTCGAGCTTCTGGAGGTCGCTGCTGCCGGTGAGGCTGGCCTCCATGTAGCACCGGCACTCGGGCTTGTCCCAGTAGCGGACGGCATCGTCGGAGGAGTTGAGGTACTCCGCCGCCGCGCCCTCGCGGGTGTTGCCGTCGAAGTTCCAGTTGCGCAGCGGGTTGCCCTGGTCGCTGCCCTGCTGCAGCGCGTCGCGCCGGTACTCCTTGAAGTCGCTCATGGTCTCGAACACCCCCATGAACACGGTGATGCCGTCGGGGGCGCTGCAGATGCTCTCCTCGAGCTCGCCGGCCTGGATCGTGTCGATCCGGTCGCACTCCTCGACGTTCACGAACTCCGCGGCGAGCTCGAGCATGCCCTCGTCCTCGGGTTCGGTCGGCCAGGCAACCACGGGCTCGACGCCGTTCAGGGTCTCGACCAGCTGGTCGATGGTGACGGTGTCGGACGACGCGGTGAACTTGCCGGACTGCAGGCCCTCGTTGCTGTCCCAGTAGATCGAGGCGACCTCGGCCTCGGAGACGGCGGACCCGTTGTTGATGCCGTAGATGACGCCCTGGTCGGTCTCGCTGTAGCGGGTGCCGGCGTCGGTGCCGGTGTTGGCCTCGCGGCTGGCCGTGAGGTCCTCCATCGACTCGTACGTCGTCAGCGCGAGCGTGCCGTTGGCGAAGCCGCACTCCAGCTCCTCGCTGGTGCCGTCGCTCGCCTCGACCCCCTCGCACTCGTCGAGGCCCGCGCCGACGTTGCCGGCGAGGTCGCTGTAGCGCTCGGTCACGGACTCGAGGTCGACGGCCTGCTCCGTCTCCTGCTTGCCGCCGCCACCTCCGCCGCCGCCGTTGTCGTCGTCGTCGCCCTGGAGGGCGATCACCGCGAACGCGCCGCCGCCGACGATCGCGAGCACGGCGACGACGGCGACCAGGATCGGCCAGGTCTTGCGCTTGCGGGGCTGCTGATGGGCCGGCGCGGGGGGCCAGGACGAGGGCGGCGGCACGTTGACCGGAGGCGACGGGACGCCGCCGGAGCCCGGCTGGCCGCCGTAGAGGGGCTGGGCGGTGGGCAGGGGTCCGGTGGCGGTGGGCTGCCCGCCCGGCACCGGTGCGCCGGGACGCTGCGTCGGAGGCACGCCCTGCGGAGGCTGCTGGCCCGGGAACTGGGTCGGCGGCAGCGGTTGCGACGGCGGCTGGGGGGTCGCGTGCTGGGTGCGGTAGCGACGCACCTCGGCGTCGCTGACCTTGCCGATGGCGAACCCGAGGACCGCGCACGCCCACTGGGCGCCCGCCACGTCCGCGCTGCCGCGGTCACGCGCCAGCCGGCTGCCGGCCTCCTCGACAGCGGCGGTCACCTGCGCACCACTGCCGATCATCGAGGTCATCGACGCGAACGCGCCCAGACGCACCGCGTCGACGAGCAGGTTGATGTCGCCCGTGGTGGCGGAGTCCTCGTCGAGGAAGTCGTCCAGCGCACCGCGGAAGCTGTCGGGGTCGTCGAAGACCTCACGGCCGAGGCGCAGGCCAAGGGCGTAGAGGTTTTCGTGCAGCTCCATGGGTCCTCACAAGTCCGGTGTCGCCCCTGCGGATCCAAGGGCGCTTGATCGTAACGTCAGACGGTCAGGCCACGAGCGAGGTTCCGCGGAATTCGCAGGCCCGCCACCGCCCGGCTCACACGGTGACCAGCGAGCCGATCCGGTCGGCCACCTCAGCGGCGGTGCGCGGGCGGGCGGAGAGCTCGGGGTCGAGGCAGGCGGCGATCAGCTGGCCGGCGTCCGGCGGCAGGCCGGGGTTGACCGCCGGCGTCGAGGCCAGGATGGTGCGCACCAGCATCAAGGGCTCCGTGGACTTCAGGTCGCCGTAGACCCCGACGCCGGTCATCGCGTAGTGCAGGCAGGCACCGAGGGACCAGATGTCGCTGGCCCGCGAAGCGGCGGCGCCGACCATGATCTGCGGGTCGGTGAACTCCAGCCCGATCTGGCCGAGCCCGGTGACCACGATCCCGGGCGTGAGCAGCTGCGATAGGCCGAGGTCGGAGAGGCGACCGCCGTCGTCGGCGAGCAGGATGTTGGCGGGCTTGATGTCGCGGTGGGCGATGCCGCGCTCGTGCAGCGCGTGCGCGGCCAGGGCGGCGTCGCGCACCGCGCGGACGGCGTGGTCGGGGGCCAGCGTCTCGGCCGGGCTCTCGAGCGAGCCGAGCGGGAGGTACTCCATCGCGTAGTAGAAGGCGCCGCCGTGGCGACCCGCGTCGAAGACCTTCACCAGCCGGTCGGAGTCGGCCACGCTGAAGTGCTTCAGCTCGCGGGTGGCGCGACGGAACGCGTCATCGGAGGTGGGTCCGGCGATCACCTTCACGACGACCTGGGAGTCGGCGATGCCCAGGCGAGCCGGCGGGGTGGCGAGGTAGTTGGTCCCGTAGTTGGACTCACCCAACGCGCGGATGAACTGGTAGTCGGCGATCCCTTGCACGGGCCCTCCTCGACTCGGATGGACGTCGCTCAGCATGCCACGAGATGACGGGAACCGAACCGAATCGGTTCCCGTCAGCATCCTCGTGAAGAGAGCGCCGGGGAGGCCGTTCCCGGTGTAGCGTGCCGGGCAGCCCGGCTACGGAAGGGAAGGCTCCCATGGATCCGATGCACGCCACCGTCATCCCGCAGCCGGATGCGGAGAACTACCTCCCGGCACAGCCGGTCGCGGGTGACCTCAACGAGCAGCTGCTCGGCACCGATTTCTGGACCGACGAGATGGTCGCGGCCGCCGGGATCCCGATCATTGACGTCCCGTTCGTCTCCGTGGGCGGCGGCATCGGCAGCTTCGTGACGGTCGACTACCTCCGGATCGGCGGTGTCCCGCCCGAGCAGATCAGGGTGCTCTCAGCGCTCGACCATCCGTGGCAGACCTACGAGTACCTCACCCGGGTCTCCCAGATCCCCCGTGGCGAGCGGCTGCGGTCCGACTCGGCCTCGCGGCCCGACAACATCTGGGGCTTCCCTTCCTACGGTTTCGTCGAGGGGTTCAAGAACCCCAAGATCTGGTGGCAGCTGTTCACCGAGCCGATCTTCAACGACTACTACACCCCCCACGCCGGACGGGCGTTCCGCGGCATGGAGCGCGAGGCCAGCCGGATCCGCTACAACGAGATGCTGGCCAAGGGCCTGGTCCGCATCATCCGCCGGCGGTACGGCGGCGGCTACTTCAGCATCCTCACGCCTCCCGAGGGCGTCACCGGGACCAAGCGGGTCGCGTTCCGCTCCCGCTTCGTGCACGTCGCCGTCGGCTATCCCGGGCTGAAGTTCCTCCCCGAGCTGCAGGCCTACCGCACGGAGAACAAGGACTACCACCACATCGTCAACGCCTACGAGGCGCACGAGCACGTGTACGAGCGGCTGATGACGACGCCCAGCACGGTCCTGGTGCGCGGCGGCGGCATCGTGGCGTCGCGGGTGCTGCAACGGCTGATGGACGACCGACTGCTGCACGGGGCGCAGACCCAGATCGTGCATCTCTTCCGCACCTTCATCAACGGCCCCAACGACGGCAACGGCGAGAACCCACCCAGCTGGTTCATGCGGCGCCGGGGCGCCGACGGCTGGGCCTACCAGGGGTTCAACTACCCGAAGTCGGTGTGGGGCGGCCAGCTCAAGCGGCAGATGCGCAAGCTCGAGGGCGAGGAGCGGGCCGCGCTCTACAAGCGGATGGGTGGCACCAACACGCCGTACCGCCGCTACTGGCAGAAGCAGATGAAGACCGGGCGGCAGCAGGGCTGGTACCAGCTGATGATCGGCACCGTCGACAAGATGGAGCCGCGCGGCGATCGGATCGTCAACCACGTCCGCACCCCGCAGGGCATCGTCCCGGTCGAGGTCGACTTCGTGATCGACTGCACCGGCCTCGAGGCCGACATCGCCGAGCACCGGCTGCTCAAGGACCTGCTCGAGCACGGCGGCGCCGGGCGCAACCCGGTCGGCCGGCTCGACGTCGAGCGCAACTTCGAGCTCCGCGGCACCCGCTCGGGCGACGGCATCATGTACGCCTCCGGCTCCACCACGCTGGGCGGCTACTTCCCGGGTGTCGACACCTTCCTCGGCCTGCAGGTCGCCGCTCAGGAGATCCAGGCCGACCTGGCCAAGCATGGGTTCGGCAAGCGCATCGGACCGTTCAGATCCACGAACCACTGGTTCAAGTGGGTCGCGGGAAGTCAGATCTAGGAAGGCACCATGCTCCCCACACTGAACGGGCGGATCCAGACCCGCATCTTCATGCTGGCCACCTGGGGCGCGCTGATCACGCTGCTGATCACGCCGATCCTGCCGAACGACCCGGACTACAAGACGACGTACATCATCCTGGCCACGGTGGCCGTGCTCGGCGTGATCTGGGAGATCATCTACCACCTGATCCAGCAGTTCCGGTGGGAGAAGGACTGGCCGACGCTGTTCGGCTTCATCACCTGCGTCAACGAGGGAGCCCTGGTCTGGTTGCTGCTGGAGCTCGAGGCGATCCCCGGCATCGACGGAGAGGTGCCGTTCTCCACCTTCGTGATCGACTTCATGGTGATCTGGGTCGTGATCTGGCTCTGGGTCAACGGGCCGATGCGGGTGCCGCTCATCCGTTGGCGCTTCTTCGGTGGAAGGATCATCTGATGGACCCGCACATCCATCCCGTCGACTCCGCGGACGCCTGGGACGGTGCCGACCTCACCCCGGGACCGGGTGCCGGCACGCTGGCCCGCCGTGGTCGCGTCGTCCTTCTCGTCGGCTCGCAGGACCCGGCGCGGGTCCACCCGCTCCTCGAGCAGGCCGAGCTGGTCGCCGCCAACGGAGGACAGGGTCGACAGCTGGTACGCGGCTTCGCGCTGCAGCTCTCCACGTCGACCGAGGACCACCCGTCGTTCGTGGCGATGGCTCCGCACGACACCGGCCTGGCGGTCTTCCTGCAGGGCGACACGGCCTCGGTGATGGTCAACGGTGAACGCATCTCGGGCGCCGACTCGCTCGCGTGGGTGGAGCGGCTGGTGCCGTGGCCGATCCACCAGCTCGAGGCCAGCGTCGACCCGTCCGCAAGTGTCTCCGGCGGTCTCTACCGGCTGACCGACGGCGTGGTGCCCGCCGGCGGGTTCGCGATCTCCGGCGCGCACGCGCACGACGTACCGGTGATGGCCGTCGAAGCGCCACCGCAGCCGGAGGCCAAGCACGCGGCCGTACCGCCCACGCCGGCCGAGCCCGTGCAGGCTGCCCCACCGCCTCCGCCGCCCCCGGCCCCGACCCCTGCCCCGCCCCCGCCGGCCCCGGAGCCGGTGGCCGCGGCCCCCGCACCCGTGCCCGATCGCCCCACGCCGGCGATGCCGGAGGACGACACGGGCCACTTCGACTCGATCCTGCTGAGCGACGTCCAGGAGGACGCACCGCAGCCGCTGCCGATCGTCTCGGAGGTCAAGGACGTCTCCCAGGTCGCCGACCCGGCCGTGCAGGTGGAGGAGGTGCGCGGGGTCTACTGCAAGAACCGCCACTTCAACGACCCGCGCCAGCTGTTCTGCGCCGTGTGCGGCATCAACATGGTCCAGCAGACCCCGGTGCTGGTGAACGGCACCCGGCCGCCACTCGGTGTGATCGTGCTCGACGACGGGTCGGTCTTCCAGCTCGACTCCGACTACCTGCTCGGGCGCGACCCCGCGTCCGACGAGCGGGTGCGCAGCGAGGCCGTGCGCGGCATCCCGGTCCAGGACCAGTCCAACCAGATCTCGCGGGTGCACGCCCGGATCGAGCTACGCGGCTGGGACCCCGTGCTGATCGACAACCAGTCGACCAACGGCACCTTCGTCAACCCGCCCAAGACGGCTGACTGGCACCGGCTGCCCTCGGGCGGCGAGCACGTGCTCACCCAGGGCACGCGGGTCCGGATCGGCCACCGCACTCTGGCGTTCAACACCCACGCCGGCCAGTAGGCGGCGGGTGAGGAACGAACCCGCCGCTGCCGGCCGGTGGTGCAGCGAGCGAGGGACGAGGTCGCGAGCGGCGGGCTACTCGACCAACGTGACGGTGCCGAGGTCCGCGGTCGCCCACTCGACCGGGGTGGCGTCGAGCTGCGCGCGCACCCGGAGGTGTCCCTGGCCGTCGGCGCTGCTGACCACGAGCGCACCCTCGCCGGCCTCGGAGAGATCCACGCCGCGCGCAGCCAGCGCCTCGCGCATGCCCTGGAAGCGCCGGTTGTCGGACTCGGAGCGCAGCTCCAGAGCAGCCCCGGTGCGTCCGGCCAGCCGGCAGGCGACCACGACCGCGGCGTCGCCGTCGTTGTCCGGCCGCCAGTCGACGGCGATGGAGCCGGCGATCACGGTGCCCGGCTCGACCTGGACGACCGGCGAGTCGGTGGCTCCGATCACCTCCGGTGCCGTGGGATCGTCCGCCCAGACGACGAGGTACTGCGGAGCGACCGCACCGGCGAGCACCACCAGGTCTCCGGTCAGGTCGTTGCTCGGGTTGGCCATGATCCGCACAGGGATGCCGACGTCCTCGCCGGCCTTGACCAGCACCTGCTGACGCTCCATGGTCTCCGCCATCTCGGCGAGCTCGTCGGTGAGCCCGCCGCCCAGCTCGAGCCGCTCCTTCTGCGGCTCCAGGGCGGCGACGACGACCTCCGCGGGCTGCGTGGCCCCCAGCAGCCCGAACGCGACCTCGACCAGGGCAGAGCTGTCCGTCTCGGGCCTGGCCACGACGAGCACTCTGGTGGTCGCCGTGTCGCCGAGCGCCGCGCGTTCGGCGTCGGCGATGTCGCGCTCGACCCGTCGCTTCGGATAGGCGCGGGTGAGCAGTGGACCGGTCATCAGGGTGGTGACCAGAGCCATCACCACCATCATCGTGAAGAGCGTGTCACCGATCAGCCCCAGGTCCCGACCGACGTTGAGGATGACCAGCTCGGTCAGGCCGCGGGTGTTCATCAGGATGCCGAGCGAGTTCGACTGCCAGTGGGGTACGCCGGCGGAGCGGGCACCCAGGTAGGCACCGATGTACTTTCCACCGATCGCCACCGCCAGGATCATCGCCAGCTGCACGAGGTTCTCGCCCGACAACCCCCGGAGGTTGACGTTGAGGCCGGACAGCAGGAAGAAGACCGGGAGCAGGAGCAGGACCGAGATCTGCTCGAGCCGGATCAGGATCTCGTGGCGCATCGCCGCCGCACCCTCGTGGGGGAGAATCGCCCCGAACAGGAACGCGCCGAAGATGTAGTGGACGTGGAGCAGCTCGGTCACCGCGGCGAACAGCAGCAGCCCGACGAGGACCACGCTCATGATGCCCGGGGTCAACCGGCCCGCCTTCTCGTACGCCGTGGTGAGGCGGGTGAGCTGGGGCCGGATCACCAGCAGCGCGACCAGCGCGAAGGGGACGGCGAGGAAGACCAGCCACTGGTTCTCCTCGCCCTGACCGCCGCCGATCGCGATCACCACGGCGAGCAGGGTCCAGGCCAGGATGTCGTCGGTCGCGGCGCACGCCAGGGCGATGCCGCCGGTCTCGGTGCGATGCATCTTGCGGTCGGTGAGGATCCTCGCCAGCACCGGGAAGGCTGTCACGGACATGGCTGCGCCTATGAACAGCGCGAACGGTAAGAAGTCGTCACCCTGCTGGTGCTCGTCCTGGAGGATCGCGGAGAGCCCGAAGCCGAGGGTGAACGGCAGCAGGATCGAGGCGATCGAGACGGATCCGGCGACCCGTCCGTTGCCCTTGATCAGCGACGTGTCCAGCTCGAGGCCGACCACGAACATGAAGAGCACCAGACCGAGGCTGGCCAGCACCCCGAGGTACGGGCGCGTGTCGATCGGGAAGAGCTCGTTGCTGAGCTCCATGCCGAGGATGCTGGGACCCAGCAGGATGCCGGCGGTGATCTCACCGACCACCGCGGGTTGGCCCACCTTGGTGAACAGCCAGCCCATGGTGCGGGCCAGGACGATGATGACTGCCAGCTCGACCAGGATCGTGCTGATCTCGACCGCGTGCACGGGCCACCCCTCTCGCTGGATCGGGACGAGCCTAGTGACAGACATGGCTCCACGGGAGGTAAGTGACCGATCCCGGCGACCTCCGGTTCAGCCGCGTCATCCGGCAGGGGCGGTGCGCAGGGCCTCGAAGAGCGTCGGCATCCCCACGACAGTGGAGACCACCGCGTCTCCGACGGTCGAGGTCGCGAACGTCGCCCGCACGGGGTCGGCCCTGCCTGAGTCCGGACCGACTTGCGTCCGGATGGTCGACGACGAACGCCAGGGTCAGCGTCTCGTCCATGGTGGCCTCCACAGGTCGAGGAGAGCCTAGGGTCGCGGCACTAGCTGTGGACGACCTTCAGCCCGATCACGCAGCCGACGATGCCGGCGAGCAGCGCCAACCGCACCGCCGAGACCGGCTCACCGCCGGTCGCCATCGCCCAGACCACGGTGAGCACCGCGCCGACGCCGACCCACACGGCGTACGCCGTGCCGATCGGGAGGTCGCGCATCGCGTAGCCGAGGCCGCCCATGCTCAGGGACAGCGCGACGAAGAACACCGCCGCCGGCACCGGGCGGCTGAGCCCCTCGGAGCGGCCGAGGGCGGTCGCCCACACGGCCTCCAGGACACCGGAGAGAACGAGCACGAGCCACGACATGACAGCCTCCGAACAGCGCCGTCTTGTCGTCGACCGGGTACGACACCCCTCGTCCGGAAGCCACAGGGTCGTGGCTCTGCTCCGAGGGTCGCACGCGGGGCGCCCGGGGCCAAGTCACGGGCGCCTAGGTCGTCTCCCACCGGAACAGCCTGGCGGCGAGCAGCGTCACGACCAGTGCGAAGCCGGCCAGGATGGCGATCGGCACGAGCGCGGCGGAGGGTGGTTCGCCGCGCACCATGACGTCGAGCATCCCCTCGTTGAGGTGCTTGAGCGGGAGCACGGTCGACACGTTCTGCAGCCACGATGGCGCGGAGTCGAGAGGGAAGAACGAGCCGCTCAGGAACGCCATCGGCAGCACGAAGAAGTTGGCCATGTTGACCGCCCCCTCGGCGGTCTTGGCGATCGAGCCGGCGAGCAGGCCGATGGCCATGAAGCAGAGGGTGCCCACCACCACCAGCGGGACCGCCATCCACCACGACCCGGTCAGGGTGAGCCCGAACGCCACGGCCCCGAGGCCGAGGAAGATCGCCATCTGGCCCAGCGCGATCGCCACCGTGACCGACACCCGCGCGCCTACGATGGTGCGGGTGGACGCAGGCGAGAGCTGGAGCCTGCGCAGCAGCTTGGACTGCCGCCAGCCCTGCAGGGTCGCCGCGGCACCGAAGCTGGCGCTCATCGCGATCGCCCAGCCGAGCAGGCCCGGTGTGAAGAACTGGATCGTCGACAGCGAGTCGTCCTCGACCCGCTCGGCCTTGAAGTCGTACTTGGGAGGCTGGCCGCTGGCGGCGACGTTGGAGCCGTCGACGAACGCGCGCAGGGTGCCCTGCGTGATCGCCGCCTTCACCTGCTCGGTCTGGGTGTAGTGCGCGATCAGCGTGTCGCCGCGCTGCTCGACGGCGACGTCGGCGTCGCCCTTGCGCACCTCGTCGAGAGCAGCGTCGAGGTCGTCGGAGTGACTCACCTCGAAGGTCTCGTCGAAGGCCTCCTTCGCCGGCTCGGGCAAGCCCTGGACGAGGGCGACGTCCCCGACCTCGATCAGGTCGACCTTGGACTGGTCCTGGTCGGAGAAGATCCCGCCGAACAACACCAGGAACATCAGCGGGAAGACGATCGCGAAGAACACGGCGGCCTTGTCGCGGAGGAAGCCGCGCATGATCGCGGCACTCAGCGCCCAGTAGGTGGTCATGCGCGGTACTCCCGGCCGGTGAGGGCGAGGAAGACGTCCTCGAGCGTGCCGGTGGCCACGCGGACGCCGTCGAGCTGGTCCTGCTCGGCCAGCCGGGCGACCACCTTGGCGGGGGCCCGCGTGGTGAGGACGACGCCGTCGACGGACTCGTTCGCCTCGTCGACGCCGACGATCTCGCGGGCGTCGTCGATGCCGAGCGTGCCGGGCGCGACAGTGATCCGGGCGGGGGCGTCGAGGCCACGCACCAGTGCCGCCGGGGTGCCGACCTCGAGGATCCGGCCGTGGTCCATGATCGCGACCCGGTCACAGAGCACCTCGGCCTCGTCCATGTAGTGCGTCGTCAGCACCACGGTGCGGCCGGAGTCGTTGAGCCCCGAGAGCAGGTCCCAGAGGTTGCGCCGGGCCTGCGGGTCGAGGGCCGCGGTCGGCTCGTCGAGGAACAGCACCTCGGGGTCGTGCACCAGCGCGCACGCGATCGAGAGCCGCTGCGCCTGCCCGCCGGACAGGTCCTCGACCCGGGTGTCGGCCTTGTCGACCAGCCCGACCCGCTCCAGCCACTCGTCCGCGGTGGCGACGGGCACGGCGTACAACGCCGCGAAGGTGCGGATCTGCTCGCGGGTGGTGAGCCGCTCGAAGAACGACGAGGCCTGCAGCTGTACGCCGATCCGGGGCAGCAGCCCGGGGTTGCGCGGCCACACCTCCTCGCCCAGCACGCGGGCGGTCCCGGAATCGGGGCGACGCAGTCCCTCGAGCACCTCCAGCAGCGTGGTCTTGCCGGCGCCGTTGGGTCCGAGGATGCCGACGAACTCGCCCTCGGCGACCTCGAGACTCACCCCGTCGACGGCCCTGAGGTCGTCGTAGGTCTTGACCAGGTCGACGGCTTCGATCGCAGGCACGACGGAGAGCAGATCACACAATGCCAAGAGGGCGCTTATGACTTTTGGCTAGACCTCAGCAACCTTCGGCCAGGGCCGGGACTTCTCGATCTGGGCGGCGAGGCTGAGCAGCGTGGTCTCATCGTCGGAGCGGCCGACCAGCTGCACGCCGACCGGGAGCCCGTCCTCGGCCGTCCCGCACGGCACCGCCGCGGCGGGGTTGCCGGCGACGTTCCACAGCGCGGCGTAGGCGATCGCGGGCATCGCGAGCAGGGCCGAGGCCACGGTGCCGCGGCCGTCGAGGATGCCGGCCCGTGGCGGGCGGTGGGCGATCGCCGGCGTGAGCAGCACGTCGACGTCGTCGAACACCCGGTTGGCCTTGGCCGACACCCGCTCGGTCGAGCGCAGCGCGGCTCTCAGCACGCGGGAAGTCACCCACGACCCGAGCCGGTAGGTCTCGCGGGTACGCCGCTCGAGCCGGTCGTAGTGCTCGACCTCGTCGGCCTCGGCGCGGATGCCCGCGAAGAACTGCGGCACGAACGCGGCGGTGGGGTCGGGGTAGCGCGGGTCGATCTCGCGTACGTCGTGCCCGAGGTCGCCGAGCAGACGGGCGGTGTCCTCGACCGCGCGCACGTGGATCGGGTCCGGTCGGATGCCGTGGGTGACCGGCCTGGTGGACCAGCCGATCCGCAGCCGGCCCGGCTCCGTCGTGGCCGCCTCGACGAACGACTCCGACCGACCTGCCCGATAGCGGTCGGTGCCGAGGTTGCCGCGGATCACGTCGTAGACCATCGCGGAGTCGAGCACGCTCCGGGTGAGCGGACCCACCGTGCCGAGCGCCCACCAGAGGTGGTCATGGGGTGCGGTGGTGACCCGCCCGCGCTGGGGCTTGAGACCGAACAGTCCGCAGCAGGCAGCGGGGATCCGGATCGACCCGCCACCGTCGCCACCCATGCCGACCGGCACCATCCCGGCGGCGACCGCCGCCGCCGTACCACCGCTGGAGCCGCCGGGAGAGCGGGTGCGGTCCCAGGGGTTGCGGGTCAGCCCACGCGACGCCGACTCGGTGTAGGGGAACGCGCCGAACTCCGGCATCGTCGTCTTGCCGACGACCACCGCCCCCGCATCCCGCAGGCGGCGCACCACCTCGCCGTCCGCTGCGGCCGGCGTCGTGTTGGCCTCGCCGCCGAAGGTGGTCACGCACCCCTCGACGTCGAGCTCCTCCTTGATCGCGATGGGGACGCCGTGGAGCGGGCCACGATCGGCCTTCCTGACCTTGTCAACGGCGGCCGCGTCGGCCAGCGCCGCCTCGCGCCGGAGGACGGAGAAGGCGTTGAGGTCGGGGTCGCGCTCCGCTATCCGGGCCAGGGCCTCCTCGACCGCGGGCACCGCCTTCAGGCGGCCGGCGTGCGTCTTCTTCACGATCTCGGCCACGCCGAGGGGGAGGTCGGTCACGCGGGTCAGGCTAGTGCCCAGAGCACCAGTGGCGGCGACGACTGGGCGGGGTCACGACCACCCCCAGACCCCCCAACTACACACCCCCCAGGGATTTGGGGGTTCGTCCCTCATGCCCCGGGGGTGCCCGGCGGGCGAGAGTTCTGGCACAGGCCGCAACGACGCGGCCACCGACACTCGGAGGAACCCAATGTCCAGCTCCACCACCCGCCGTTTCAAGGCCGTACCCGCCCTGCTCCTGGCCCTTGCGGTCCTGGTCGTCGGGGTGGCGGGCACCGCTACCGCGGCCAAGCTGATCACCGGCAAGCAGATCAAGAACGAGACGATCACCGCCAAGGACGTCAAGAACGGCTCCCTCAAGGAGGCCGACCTGAAGGCCGGCGTCAAGGCCAAGCTCAACGCCCCGAGCGTGAAGGGCTACGAGGTCGTCACCGAGACGGTGACCGTCGGCAGCGGCAGCCAGGAGACCGTGTACGTCGCCTGCACAGCTGGCAAGGTCGTCACCGCCGGCGGCAGCCTCTGGGAGAACACCAGCGTCGAGACGGCGATCATCTCCAGCCTGCCGCAGCGGGTCATCCGCGGGGACGCGCTCCTCTTCGACGACCCCCAGCCCGGGTTCGCCGACGGCTGGAAGGTCGAGGCCCGGCACAACGGCCTCGACCCGCAGGACCTGACCGGCTACGCGATCTGCGTGAACCCGGTCTGACAGACCCTCGCGGGGGACAAGAGCCCGGCCTCGTCGCGCCTGCGACGAGGTCGGGTTCGCTTTCGTGAGGATGTCGGTATGAGCGCCCGCCCGGCCGTGATCGCCCACCGTGGCGCGAGCGGCTACCGGCCGGAGCACACCATGGGCGCCTACCGACTGGCGGTCGAGCTCGGCACCGACGCGCTCGAGATCGACGTGGTGATCACGGCGGACGGGCTGGTCGTCTGCCGCCACGAGCACCAGCTCCGGGCCACCACCGACGTGGCCGACCACCCCGAGCTCGCGGACCGCCGGGTCACCCGGAAGGTCAGCGGCCGGTCGCAGGACACCGGCTGGTTCAGCGAGGACCTCACCCTCGACGAGATCCGCACGCTCCTGGCACGCGAGCGGTTGCGGACCTGCCGGCCGGAGAGCGCGACGTACGACGGGAGGGAGCGGGTGCCGACGCTCGTCGAGACCCTCGACCTGGTCCTCGAGGTGCGCCGGTCCCGCCCGCTGCCGCTGTTGATCGAGATCAAGCACCCGCAGTACTTCCACGGCATCGGCCTGCCGATCCTGGACGCGGTGGTCGCGGACCTCGCCTCCCGCGGCCTCGACGGCCCGGACGCCGACGTCGTGCTGGAGTGCTTCGAGCCCACCGCCCTCACCCAGCTGGCGGAGCGCTCCGAGCTGCCGCTCATGCAGCTGCTGGAGGAGCCGCTGAAACGGCCCGCCGACCTGTTCACGCTCGGCGACCCGAGGACGTTCGGCGACCTGGTGGCTCCGCCTGAGCTGCAGACCATCTCGTCGTACGCCGCCCACGTGGGCGTGCACACCACGCTGGTCTTCCCGCTCGACGCCACCGGCGCCACCACCTCACCCACGACGCTCGTCGACGACGCCCACGAGGCCGGGCTCGAGGTCTCGGTGTTCACGCTGCGCGGCGAGAACCGCTTCCTGCCCACCGACCTGCGCAGGGGCGACGACCCGGACGCCCACGGCGACCTGGCCGCGCAGGTCGCCGCGCTGGCGGACGCCGGGGTCGACGGCCTGATGACCGACTTCCCGGACCTGACCCTGGCCGCGCTGGGGAGCGTCTCCCGGTCGCCTTGAGGGGTCCTACGATCCTGGGGTGACGAACGCGCCCGGGTTGGCCCCGGCTCTCGACGAGCTGCTGTCGGCGTACGACTTCTCCGGCGTGGTCCGAATCGACGACGGGGCGGGCACGACGGTCGTCGTGGCGCGGGGGATGGCGGACCGAGCAGCCGGGCTCCCGAACGCGCCCGAGACCCGGTTCGCCGTCGCGAGCGCGACGAAGGGCGTCACCGCTCTCGTCATCGTGTCCCTCATCGTCGACGGGATGCTCACCCTCGAGACGACCGCGCGGTCGTTGCTCGGCACCGACCTGCCACTCATCGACGAGACCGTCACCGTCGGGCACCTGCTCACCCACCGATCGGGCATCGGCGACTACCTCGACGAGGACGCGATGGAGTCGATCGCCGACTACGTGATGTCCGTTCCGGTGCATCAGCTCGACTCGGCCGAGGCCTACCTGGCGGTGCTCGACGGACACCCGCAGGCGTTCCGGCCCGGCCAGCGCTTCGCCTACAACAACGGTGCCTTCGTGGTGCTGGCGCTGCTGGCGGAGCGGGCGGCGGGTGGTGTCCCGTACGCCGAGCTCGTCCGAGCGAGGGTCACGGATCCGGCGCAGATGGTTGACACGGCGTTCGTGCGTACCGACGAAGTGCCCAGCGGGGTGGCGACGGGCTATCTGGGCGGCACCGGGCTGCGCACCAACGTGTTGCACCTTCCAGTGCTCGGCGTCGGGGACGGCGGGCTGACGACCACCGTGGCGGACGTACGCCGGCTGTGGGAGGCGTTGTTCGCCGGGCGCATCGTGCCCTCGCCATGGGTCTCCCGGATGACCGCCCCCTCCGGCGACTTCCCCACCGGCGAGCGACGCTACGGTCTCGGGTTCTGGCTCTCTCCCGAGGGGAGCGCCGTAGAGCTGGAGGGCTACGACGCCGGCATCTCCTTCAGGTCCGTCTACGACCCGACCTCCAGCGGGTCGTGGACCGTGGTGTCCAACACCTCCGACGGAGCCTGGCCGGTCGCGCGCGACCTCGCCACGCTCGTCACCTACCCGCCGTGACCGACGGCCTCATCCCGTCCGCAGCAGCCCGCGGACGACGCGGAGGCCCACCGACATCCGAGCCAGGTCGGCGGCCTCGTCGGCGCAGATCTCGCCCATCGTCTCGGTGGCGCGCTCGACGATGACCGCGTCCTCCTCCTCCCACTCCGCGATCCGCGCGGGGGCGGGCTTTTCGGGGTCGGTCGTGAGGAGCACCTGCGAGGTGAGCTGCGCGTGCACCGAGTGGAGGTCGTCGCGCAGCGCGGCCCGTGCCATGGTCTGCCACCGGTCCTCACGCGGCAGCCCGAGGATCCGCTGCACCAGGACCGGCAGCCCGAGCCGCTCGCCGAGCGCGAAGTGCACCCGCGCGACGTCGTCGGGCTCCAGCGACTCGCGCTGCGCGATCTCGATGACGTTGAGCAGCATGTACGCCGGCGGGAACGTCGCCACCAGGCCGGCGAGATCCTCCGGCACGTCGCGCTTCATCAGCGCGTCGCGGCGACGTTCGTACGCCGCGAGCTCGCGCCCGGTCATCAGGTCGGGCAGCGCGCCCATCGCCGCCTGGACCGGCCCCGCGAACGTGTCGACCGTGCCCTGGCTGTCGAGCGGCGGGCGGCGGTTGTTGATCAGCCACCGCGAGGCCCGCTCGACGAGGGTGCGCATCTCGAGGCGCATGTGGGTCTGGACGCCGGCGTCGAGCTTGTTGTCGTACTTCTCGAGCTCCTGACGCAGCGGCAACGAGCCGAAGATCTCGCGCGCGACGAAGTTGGCTCGGGTCAGCTCGGCCGGGGTCGCCCCGGTCTCCCCCGCCAGCCGCGGCCAGAACGTGAGCCCGGCGCCGTTGACCAGGTCGTTGACCACCTGGGTCACGATGATCTGCCGCCGCAGCGGGTGGTCGGTGATCCGCTCGGCGAAGCCCTCGCGGATCTCGGTCGGGAAGTAGGCCCGCAGGTCAAGGTCGAGGTAGGGGTCGTCGGGCAGGTCCGACTCGAGCAGCTCGTCGGCCAGCACGATCTTGGTCCAGGCCATCAGCACCGACAGCTCGGGGACGGTCAGGCCCTCGTTGCGCTCCAGGCGCTGCCGGACCACCCGGCTCGACGGCAGCCCCTCGAGCTCGCGGTTGAGGGTGTCGTCGGACTCGAGCTTCTTGATCCAGAACTCGTGCACGTGCAGCAGCCCGGGAGCGTTGGCGGCGCCGTTGGCCAACGAGAGGTTCTGCTCGTAGTTGTCGCGGAGCACGAGGTGGGCGACCTCGTCGGTCATCGTCGCGAGCACCTGGTTGCGCTGCTTCTCGGTGAGGTCGCCGTCGCGGACCACCCGGTCGAGCAGGATCTTGATGTTGACCTCGTGGTCGGAGGTGTCGACTCCGGCGGAGTTGTCGATGAAGTCGGTGTTGATCCGGCCGCCCTCGAGGGCGTACTCGATCCGGCCCGCCTGGGTGAGCCCGAGGTTGCCGCCCTCGCCCACGCACTTCGCGCGTACGTCGCCGCCGTTGACGCGGATCGCGTCGTTGGCCTTGTCGCCCGCGTCGCCGTGGCTCTCGTGGGCGGCCTTCACGTAGGTGCCGATGCCGCCGTTCCACAGCAGGTCGACCGGCGCGAGCAGGATTGACTTCATCAGCTCGGCGGGCGTCATCGCCTCCACCGACGCCTCGATGCCCAGCGCCCGCCGGATCTGGTCGTTCAGCTTGATCGACTTCTGCGAACGCGGGAACACCCCGCCGCCCTCGGAGATCAGCGAGGCGTCGTAGTCCTGCCAGCTCGACCGCGGCAGCTCGAACAGCCGCCGGCGCTCGGCGTACGACGTCTCCGGGTCGGGCGAGGGGTCGATGAAGATGTCGCGGTGGTCGAACGCGGCGACCAGGCGGGTGTGCTCGGAGCACAGCATGCCGTTGCCGAACACGTCGCCGGACATGTCGCCGATGCCGACGCAGGTGAAGTCCTCGGTCTGGCAGTCGAGGCCCATCTCGCGGAAGTGCCGCTGCACCGCCACCCAGGCGCCGCGGGCGGTGATGCCCATCGCCTTGTGGTCGTAACCGACCGAGCCGCCGCTGGCGAACGCGTCGCCGAGCCAGAAGCCGTAGTCGATCGCCACGCCGTTGGCGATGTCGGAGAACGTCGCGGTGCCCTTGTCGGCCGCCACCACCAGGTAGGTGTCGTCACCGTCGTGCCGGACCACGTCGCGCGGCGGCACCGAGGCGGACTCGACCAGGTTGTCGGTGATGTCGAGCAGGCCCGAGATGAACGTCTTGTAGCAGGCGATGCCCTCGTTCATCCACGCCTCGCGGTCGGAGGAGTCGGGCAGCTGCTTGCAGAAGAAGCCGCCCTTCGCTCCCACCGGCACGATGACGGTGTTCTTCACCATCTGCGCCTTGACCAGGCCGAGGATCTCGGTGCGGAAGTCGTCGCGGCGGTCGGACCAGCGCAGCCCGCCGCGCGCGACCGCGCCGAACCGGAGGTGGACGCCCTCGACGCGCGGGGAGTAGACGAAGATCTCGAACCGGGGCCGCGGCTCCGGCAGCTCCGGGATCTGGGACGGCTCGAGCTTGAGGGAGATGTAGGTCTTCGGCCCGCCGTCGGCGTCCGGCTGGAAGTAGTTGGTGCGCAGGGTCGCGTTGATGAGCGTGAGGTAGGACCGCAGGATCCTGTCGTGGTCGAGGCTGGCCACGTCGTCGAGGGCGAGCACGATCCGCTCCTGGAGCGTCGTGAGCTGCTGGACCCGGGCCGGGTCGTCACCCGCGGTGTTCGCGGTCGGGTCGAACCTCGCCTCGAACAGCTGGACCAGCAGCCGGGTGATGTCGGTGTTGTTGCAGAGGGCGTCCTCGATGTAGTCGAGGGCGAACGGCGAGTTGCCCTGCTTGAGGTACTTCGCGTAGGCGCGCAGCAGGGTCGCCTGGCGCCAGGTCAGCCGGGCGCCGAGCACCAGCTCGTTGAACCCGTCGATCTCGTTGTAGCCGTCCCACACGGCGCGGATCGCGTCCTGGAAAAGCTCTCGCCCGTGCTCGGGGAGGCTGCCCTGGTAGTGCAGCCCGAACTCGTAGATGTGCGAGGGACGCTCCAGTCCGTCCAGCACGTAGGGCCGCTCGTCGACGACCTCGACCCCCATCGACGAGAGCGTCGGCAGGATCTCCGAGAGCGACAGCGGCGGGCCGATCCGGAAGAGCTTCAGCCGCGCCTCGCCGCTGGCCGCGTCGAGGTCCTGGTAGAGGGAGTGGTCGATGCCCTCGTCGCCCTCGATCGCCTCGAGCCGGCCGAGGTCGACGGCCGCCGTACGCGGGGAGAAGTCCTCCTTGTAGGCCTCCGGGAACGAGTCGAGGTAGCGGCGACTGAGCGTGCCGCCCGTCTCCTCGCCGTACTCCGCGATCACGGCGGCGGTGAAGTCGTCGTGCCACGAGCGGGAGGCCTCGGCCAGCCGGCGCTCGAGGTCGGGGATGTCGATGTCGGGCAGCGCCTCGCCCTTGGGCAGGTGGACGACGAAGTGGACCCGCGCGGTCGTGGACTCGCCGATGCTGACGTTGAACTCGACCGACTCCGCCCCGAGCCGCTGCTGGAGCAGCTGTGCGAACTTCTCGCGGACACCGGTGTTGTAGCGGTCGCGGGGCAGGTAGACGAGCACCGACACGTAGCGGCCGTAGGTGTCCTTGCGGATGAACATGCGTACGGCGCGGCGCTCCCGCGCGTGCATCGCGGCCTCGGCCATCGGCACCAGCTCGTCGACCGGCGTGTGCAGCAGCTCGTCGCGGGGGTAGGTCTCCAGGGTGTCCATCAGCGCCTTGCCGGCGTGGCTGCGGGGGTCGAACCCGCTGCGCTTGAGGACCGCCTGCGCCTTCTCCTTCACCAGCGGGATGCGCAGCAGCGACTCCGTGTAGGCCGCGCTGGACAGCAGGCCGAGGAACCGGCGCTCGCCCGTGACCTCGCCCGACTCGTCGAACGTCTTCACGCCGACGTAGTCGAGGTAGGCCGGCCGGTGCACGGTGGCGCGCGAGTTGGCCTTCGCGAGCACGAGCAGGGTCTTCTCGCGGGCCTTGGCCTTGACCGGCTCGGGGAGCCGGCCGAACGACTCCGACATCTCCTGGTCGGAGCGCAGGATGCCGAGACCGGTGCCGGGGATGGCGCGCAGGTAGTCGTCGTCGCCCTCGCGCTCGAGCTTGTACTCGCGGTAGCCGAGGAACGTGTAGTGCTCGTCGGCGAGCCACTCCAGCAGCTCACCCGCCTGGCGCACCTCTTCGGGGTCGAGCGGCGGCGGGTCGCTCTTGAGGCCGGCGACGACGGCGGCGACCTGGGCCTGCATCTTGTCCCAGTCCTCGACCGCCTCGCGCACGTCGCGGAGCACCCGCTGGACGTGGTCGACGATCTCCGCGGGGTCGTCGCCCTCGCGGATCCGGTCGATCTCGACGTGCATCCACGACTCGCGGACCGCCTCGCCCTCGGGCAGGCTCGCACCGTCCTCGACCGGGTGGACGGTCTGCAGAGCGCCGGTGACGTCGCGGACCACGTCGAAGTTCGGGTGGATCACCGCGTGCACCCCGCGCAGCTGCCGGGACAGCTCCATCGTCAGCGAGTCGACGAGGAAGGGCATGTCGTCGACGACCACCTGGACGATGGAGTGGCCGCTCGCCGACCAGCCGTGCTCGGCCAGCGTGGGCGTGAACGCGCGCACCTGCGCGGTGCCCTGCGGGCGGTCGAGCGCCAGCTTGTAGTGCGACGCGAGGGCGCCGTACACATCGACGTCGGAGCGGCCGACGATGTCCTCGGGGGCGACGTGCCGGTAGTAGGCGTGGAGGAGGGCGTCGACCTGGTCATGGGGCGGGCCGCCGGTGCCGCGTCCGTGCTTGGCCAGCACGGTGGCCTTCTCGATGAGCTGGGTCTTGTCCACATCCTGCGTCGTCGTTGACACGCTCCGACAGTAGTCCTGACCGAGCCCGCCGGGCGAGTCGCCCTGGGCCGTTGGTCAGAGCTCGCTGCGCAGGTCCCAGAGCAGCGGGTAGTAGCGCATCGGCAGCCGCCCCCGGAGGTACGACGAGCCGCTCGAGCCGCCGGTGCCGGACTTGCTGCCGATCATCCGCTCCACCATCACGACGTGGCGAGCCCGCCAGCTCGCCGCGAGCTCGTCGTGCTGCAGCAGCGCCTCGGCCAGCGCCCAGATCGCGGCGTGGCTCGACCGGTCGTGCGCGACGCTGCGCATCGACTCCGACACCGCCTCGTCGGTGTCCGCCGGCAGCCCGGCGGCGTCGAGCACGGTCAGGAACGCGTCCCAGAGCGTCGGCTCCTCCAGCCGACGGCGCAGCCGATCCTTCTCGACCTCGGTCAGCCCGCGGAAGCGTTCGACGTACGCCGGGTCCTTGGCGCCTGAGAGGAACTCCAGCTCCCGGAACTGCACCGACTGGAACCCGCTGGCCGGGGCGAGCCGCTGCCGGAACTCCAGGAAGTCCTGCGGCGTCATCGTCTCGAGCACGTCGATCTGCTGCACCAGGACCCGCTCGATCACGTGCACCCGCTGCAGCAGGTGCTGGGCCCACCACAGCTCACCTCGCGTCATCGCGTCGCGGGCCGCGCCGACCTCGTGCAGGAGCTGCTTGAACCACAGCTCGTAGACCTGGTGGATCGTGATGAACAGCAGCTCGTCGTGAGCCGGTGGGTCGGACTCCAGGTGCTGGGAGTCCAGCAGCTGCGGCAGCCGCAGGTAGCTGCCGTAGGTCAGCTGGGCTCCCTGCTCGCCGAAGGACACGAACGACTCGCTCATGGGACGGAACGTACCTCTCCGCGGGCCGGTGCATGATGTGCGCCATGGACTTCCGCACCGAGCTCGCCTACGACGCGAGCCCCGACGAGGTGTTCGCGATGCTGTCCGACCCGGCCTTTCGCGAGCAGGTCGCCGAGGCGCAGGAGGTCGTGTCGGTCGACGTACGGCTGACGCCGACGGACGACGGGTTCACGCTGATCAACGACCAGGTGCAGAACACGAAGGACCTGCCGGCGATCGCCAAGAAGATCGCCGGTGACACCACCCAGGCGGTGATCACCGAGGAGTGGTCGAGCCGCACCTCCGGGTCGATCTCGATCACCGCGCCCGGCAAGCCGACCGCGGCCTCCGGCACGATCACGCTCGCTCCCGACGGCGACGGCACCGTCGAGATCGTCGAGCTCGACGTCAAGGTGAAGGTGCCGCTCGTGGGTGGCAAGCTCGAGAAGCTGATGGCCGACAACATCGAGTCGGGCTTCCGGGTCGAGCACACCGTCGGCCGGGCCTGGCTGCAGGACAACAAGTGAGCACCCGGCTGCGGCACGAGCTCACCTACGACGCGCCCGCCGACGCGGTGGCCGCGATGCTCGCCGACCCGGCGTTCCGCGAGGAGGTCTGCGACTTCATGGGCGTCGTCCGCAAGACCGTGGTGGTCGAGCCGGTCGGCGAGGGCATGCACGTGACCATCGACCAGTGGCAGCGCACCGCCGGCGTACCGTCGTTCGCGAAGAGGTTCGTGGGCGAGGAGACCAACATCGTCCAGCGCGAGATCTGGTCCACGCCGCTGCTCGGCGACATCTCGGTCTCCATCCCCGGCAAGCCCGGCGACATGACCGGCACCGCTCGCATCGACGAGGCGCACGGCGTCACCACCGAGACCATCGACCTGACCATCAAGGTCGGCATCCCGCTCGTCGGCGGCAAGCTCGAGAACCTCATCTCCGGCCTGCTGCTCAAGGCTCTCAAGGCCGAGAACAAGGTCGGCCGCGACTACCTCACCCGCTAAGCGGCCGAGTCGGCGCATCCTGGCCGTACAAACCCGTCGAGTCGGCGCATCCTCGCCCTACAAACCCGTCGAGTCGGCGCATCCTCCCCGTTGGTTCGGTCAAGACGCGCCGACTCGCGCCGAAATCGGGGTCAAGACGCGCCGACTCGTCC
>DASTDJ010000195.1:0-8938 GCA_035710425.1 Nocardioides sp. | reverse complement strand
CCGGGTGGTGGTGGCGACCATCTCGCTCTCGCTGGCCCGGGTCCCCGGCGGTGGGCCGGAGTTCCGGAGTCGGGTCCAGGAGGCGAATGCCGCGTTGGCGGCCAGTGGCGCTCTGGTCGTCGCGGGTGACGACCTGAGCGGTCCGCGGCTGCTGCAGCCCGACCGGATCCATCCCACGGACGAGGGGCAGCTGCTGCTCGCCGACCGGGCCGCGAGGGCACTCGGGGTCTCCCCGAGCCCGTCGTCGCTGGCCGAGGCGCCCCCCGGCTCCGACCGCTGGACCTACCACCGGGTGGCCGCCGGGCAGGCGCCGAAGCGCGCGCTGAAGCGGCTCCTCGGGCGCCCCATCTACCGCGATCCACGCGGCGGCTGAGCTCAGCCGCCCGCGACGAGGGCGACGGCCACCGCGCACAGGGCCAGGCCGACCCCCTGGGCCCGGTGGACGTGCTCGCGCAGCACCGAGAAGGCAAGGATCACCGTGAACGCCGGATAGAGCGACGTGATCACCGCGCTGATCGTCAGGTAGCCGCTCTGGGTGGCGAGCAGGAACAGGGCGGTCGCCACGGCGCCGAGGATGCCGGAGATCGCTCCCGCGTACGCCGCGGGCTCCCGGGGCACCCAGGCGGCACCCAGCAGCGTGGCCACGATCGCGACCACGACCGCCGCCACCAGCTGGTTGAAGGCGAGCGGGAGGAAGCCCGCCTCCTCGGGGATCTGCGCCAGCGTGGCGAACAGGGAGCCGAAGCCCAGACCGGCCAGGATGCCGTCCATCAGCCCAGACCGGGGGACCACTGCCTCGGTCGTGGCCGGCTCGGAGGCGACCAGCCAGATCGCGGGCAGCGCCACGAGCATGCCGCCCCAGACGATCACGCCAGGGCGCTCACCGGTCGCCAGACCCACCACCACCGGCACCAGGGCCGCGCCGACGCCGGAGACGGGGGCGACCACGCCCATCCGGCCCGAGGACAGGCCGCGGTAGAGGAACGCCGTACCGAAGCCGTTGCCGATGCCGGCCAGGACGGCCCAGGCGTAGTCGGCGCGCTGCGGGTCGCCGCCGTCGAAGAGCGCGAAGGCAGCGACGGCGGCACCCCCGGCCAGCGCGCCCACGAACGCCACCGCCCAGGGGGTGACCCGCTTGGAGAAGACGCCGCCGACGAAGTCGGACAGGCCGTAGGCCATCGCGGCCAGCAGGGACAGCACGATCGCCACGGAGGCAGCCTCTCAGGCCCGGGTCCCTAGATGCACGACGGCCCCGGACCTGGGTCCGGGGCCGTCGTGGAACGTTTGTGGTCTGGTCAGGACTCGTCGTCGGGTGCGATCGTCGGGGTGTTCTGCAGCTTGTGGGTCTCGTCCTGCAGGTTCACCGCGATCTCCTTCAGCGCTTCACCGTGCTCGCGAGCGTGGTGGGCGCAGAAGAGCAGCTCTCCGCCCGTCTGGAGCTCCACGCGGAGGTAGGCCTGCGCGCCGCAACGATCGCAGCGGTCCTCAGCAGTCAAGGTGCTGGGGGCAACAGCAGTGGTCACTTCGGCCTCATTTCTCATCAGTCGGTGCCAGTTCCAACGTAGCCAGGGTTCCCAAGATTCCCGGTGCTTCGTGGCGCATGACACGCGATCCAATCACGCATCAGATACCCGGATGGGGGTTTTCCATGCCGTGGGCCGAGCCCTCCGGGGGCAAAGAATCCGGTGTCCGATCCCTTGTTCACTTGTGCCGCGCAGTTGAGACGTGCGGGGCGCCTGATCCTGACGCGGTCGTTGCCTCATCGTGACCTGACGCCCCCGCGCGAGCCTGCACCGGACGTCGGCGTGTCGCCGGATAGATTGGGGAGGTCCAGACAGCTCGATGGAGGCCCCCGATCGACAACACGTACAACGCGGCGCACCTGCTGGTCCTCGAAGGACTCGAGGCGGTGCGCAAGCGCCCCGGCATGTACATCGGATCGACCGACACCCGCGGCCTGATGCACTGCCTGTGGGAGATCATCGACAACGGCGTCGACGAGGCGCTCGCAGGCGCCGCGAGCCGGATCGAGGTCACCCTGCACCCCGACGACTCCGCAGAGGTCTACGACGACGGGCGCGGCATCCCCGTCGACAAGGAGCCGCGCACCGGCCTCCCCGGCGTCGAGGTGATCTTCACCAAGCTGCACGCCGGCGGGAAGTTCGGCGGCGGCTCCTACGTCGCCACCGGCGGCCTGCACGGCGTGGGCGCCTCGGTCGTCAACGCGCTGTCGTCACGGCTCGACGTCGACGTCGACCGGTCGCCGTCCCAGCAGGGCATGTCCTTCCAGCGGGGGTTCCCCGGCGTCTTCTCCGACGAAGGCCCCACCGGGAAGTTCAAGGAGAAGTCGGGCCTGACCCGCAAGGGCAAGCGGGTGGCCAAGGGCAAGACCGGCACCCGCATCCGCTTCTGGCCGGACCGCCAGATCTTCACGAAGGACGCCAAGTTCGTCTACGACGAGCTGATCACCCGCGCCCGCCAGACGTCGTTCATCGTGCCCGGGCTCGAGCTCGTGATCCGCGACCTGCGCGGCCCTGACCCGGTCGAGGAGAAGTTCCGCCACGACGGGGGCATCGCCGAGTTCACCGACTTCCTGGCCCACGACGAGCCGGTCACCTCCGTGCTCCGGCTCCAGGGCAAGGACACGTTCACCGAGACCGTGCCGCTGCTCGACGACAAGGGGCACATGACCCCGCAGGAGGTCGAGCGCGAGCTGCTCGTCGACATCGCCGCGCGCTGGGGCACCGGCTACGACACCGAGCTGCGGTCGTTCGTCAACGTCATCGCCACCCCCAAGGGCGGCACCCACGTGTCCGGGTTCGAGGCCGCGCTCACCAAGACGTTCAACGAAGCGATGCGCGCCACGAAGGCGCTGCGGGTCAACGACGACGACGTGATCAAGGACGACATCCTCGAGGGGCTCACCGCTGTCGTGACCGTTCGGCTGGCCGAGCCGCAGTTCGAGGGCCAGACCAAGGAGATCCTCGGTACGCCGGCGGCGCGCAGCGTCGTACGCAAGGTGGTGTCGGCCGAGCTCAAGAAGTTCCTGACCTCGACCAAGCGCGCCGAGAAGGCGCAGGCCAGGCTGCTGATGGAGAAGGTCGTCGGGGCGTCCAAGACCCGGATCGCGGCCCGGCAGCACAAGGAGACCCAGCGGCGGAAGAACGCCCTGGAGTCCTCCTCGCTGCCGTCGAAGCTGGCCGACTGCCGGGCCAACGACAACGAGCGCACCGAGCTGTTCATCGTCGAGGGCGACTCGGCGCTCGGCACCGCCAAGCTGGCCCGCAACTCGGAGTTCCAGGCGCTGCTGCCGATCCGCGGCAAGATCCTCAACGTGCAGAAGGCCTCGGTCGGCGACATGCTCAAGAACGCCGAGTGCGCCTCGATCATCCAGGTCGTGGGGGCCGGATCCGGCCGCACGTTCGACATCGACGCCACGCGCTACGGCCGGGTGATCTTCATGGCCGACGCCGACTCCGACGGCGCCCACATCCGCTGCCTGCTGGCCACCCTGTTCTTCAAGTACATGCCCGACCTGGTCACCCAGGGGCGGGTGTTCTCGGCGGTGCCGCCGCTGCACCGCATCGAGATCTCCAACCCGAGGAAGGGCCAGGAGAAGTACGTCTACACCTACTCCGACGACGAGTTGCAGCGGAAGCTGGCGGAGCTGAAGAAGAAGAACGTCCGCTGGAAGGACCCGGTGCAGCGCTACAAGGGACTGGGCGAGATGGACGCTGACCAGCTGGCCGAGACCACCATGGACCCGCGCCGGCGCACGCTGCGCAAGCTGACGGTCGACGACGCCGACGAGGCCGCCAAGGTGTTCGAGCTGCTGATGGGCTCCGACGTGGCCCCGCGCAAGGAGTTCCTGGTCCAGGGCGCCTACGAGGTGGACGTCGAGGCGCTGGACGCCTAGACCTTGGGGTCGAGCCGGCCGGTGTCGACGTCGTACAGGAAACCGCCGACCGCCACCGACTCGGGGATCAGCGGGTGGCTCTTGATCTTCTGCACGTCGTCCAGGAGAGCGGCGACCTGGTCCTCCACTACGTGGAAGGTCTGCCAGGAGGCGTCCGCGCCCGCGGACTCACCGACGCGGTCCCGGAGCTCCTGCTCGGTCGCGGAGGCCATCGCGCAGCGGGTGTGGGGCACGACCAGGATCCGGTCGACGTTGAGCAGGTGGACGCCCAGGACCAGCGCCTCGAGCGCCTGCGGGGTGACCCGGCCGCCGGGGTTGCGGAAGATCTTCGCGTCGCCGGGACTCAGCCCGACCATCCGCAGGGGGTCGATCCGGGAGTCCATGCAGGTGACGATCGCGACGCCCGCGTGGGCGATGCCGTCGAACCCGCCCAGACCGAAGTGGTCGGCGTACTCGCGGTTGGCAGCGAGCAGGTCGTCGAAGTCGGGCACGGCCCGAAACTAGCGGAGGCTCAGCCGGCCGAGCGCAGGAGGTCCGCAGGCGAGACGCCCCGGGTGACCACGCCGCGGAACACCACGAGGGCCAGGATGGCGGCAACGGCGGCGCAGACCGCCGCGCCAGCGAACACGGCGTGCTCCTGCGGCAGGCCCTGCGCCGCCAGCAGGTCGGTGAACGCCTTGCACCGGGTCTCGCCGTTGCAGACCTCCCGGGCGGGGGGCAGCGGGTTGTCCTCCTGGGCGGCGTAGAACCGACGGAGCCCGATCGCGGTCAGCGCGGAGATGCCCACGAGCATGCCGACCATCCGGCCGACCACCACGAACGCGCTGGCCAGCCCGTGGACGTCGTCGCGGGTGCTCGCCAGGATCGCCGCGTTGATCGGTGGCAGCGCCAGGCCGAAGCCGAACCCGCAGAGCACCAGCGGGATGTTGGCGTCGAAGTGATGCAGCGTCTCCATCTCCCAGGTCGTCATCCACAGGAAGGCGACCGCCGACAGCGCCATCCCGACCGCCGTCACGAGCCCGGCGCCGAAGCGGCGGGTCAGGTAGCCGCCGACCACGGCGCCGACCGGGAGCGCCAGCAGGAACCGCACCAGCACCAGTGCGGCGTCGAGCTGGGAGTCGCGGTAGATCGTGGTGCGCGCGAAGATCGGGATGTCGACCACCGCGGCGATCAGAGCGGCACCGACGAAGAAGCTGACCAGTACCGAGCCCCAGGCGGGGGTCGGCCGCAGCGTCCCGCGCGGCACCAGCGGCCGCTCCGCGCCGCGGATGTGGACGACGAACGCGATGCCGCTGACCAGGGAGGCGGCGAGGTACCACCAGCCCTGGTCGGCGAAGAGCTCGACGGCCGGGTCGGCGGTGGCGAACGCCAGGATCACACCGCCGAGCGCGACTGCGAGGTAGACCGCGCCCAGGAGGTCGGCATCGCGCATGCTGCGCCACCAGCTCCGCAGGTCGACCAGCGGCCGGCGGGCGGTGACGCACCGGACCAGGAAAAGCAGCGCTGCCCCCATGGCCACCGCCCCGATCGGGGTCAGCCACCGGCCTTCGCCGGCGAACGGGATGAACAGCTGGCCCCAGGTCAGGTCGCGGAGCAGCTGCGAGGGACGGACGAACACGAGCGCGCCGGTGACCAGCGCGACCAGCAGCAGGAGGGCGCCGATGAAGTCCGGTAGTGGCTTCGAGGCGGGCTGTGCCGGCGCCTCGGCCAGCGTGGTGGGGCCGGCGAGGGCAGCGATCGCGGCGGCCAGGACGAGGCCGACGGCGAGGTTGATCAGGAAGATCGCCCGCCAGTCGGCGACGGCGAGGACCAGGGCACCGAACAACGGCCCCATCACGCTGCCCGCCTCTTGCACGGCCGACACGATCCCGAGGGGTACGGCGCGCCGCTGGACGGGGTAGAGGTCGGCCACCAGCGCGAGGGTGGCCGGCACCAGGCCGCCGCCTCCCAGGCCCTGCAGGAAGCGTCCGGCCACCATCGACGTCATGTCGTAGGAGAGCGCCGTGACCATCGAGCCGAGAGCGAAGATCACCAGCGCGGCGACCAGCACCGGCACCCGCCCACGCAGGTCGGCGATCCGGCCGATGAGCGGGAGCATCGCGACGTAGCCGAGCAGGAACCCCGAGATGATGGGGGCGGCCCGCTGCAGCTCCTCGGTGGAGTAGCCCACCGAGCCGAGCATGTCGGGAAGCGCCAGGACGACGACGTAGGTGTCCGCGGCGGCGAACGCGACTGCGACGGCGGCGAGACCGAGCAGCCCCCGTGGCTTCATCGGGTCTCGACGCGCGCGTCGCGAGTTCGTCCCTCAGTCGCGGCGCTTGCTCGACCTCGTCTCGCGACGCAATCCGCTCGTCCCTCGCGGCCTGCTGCTCGCTTGATCACGGCTCGGAGATGTCCTTCTCCGTCCCGTAGTCGTCGATCCCCACGGTGTAGGTCATCTCGTCGGAGTCGGGGTAGAAGACGCCGGTCAGCTTCGCCTCGCGCAGCTCGCCGTTCTCGGCGACGGTGTAGGTGACGTCGAAGTCGCCCTCGGCGCTCGGGATGATGTTCTCGACGACCGAGCCCGCGACCGTGCCGGTGTACTCGGTGAGGACCTCGTCGTTGTTGTCGCCGCCGCGGACCGTCTCGCCCTCCTCGACGCCGTCGGTCTCGGTGAGGATCGAGGAGAAGCCCTGCTCGGGGTCCATCAGCTGCGCGGGGTCGGGGGCGCCGTACTCCTCCGGGTCGATCTCCTGGGTGATCGGGACGCCGGGGATCGAGGCGAAGACCTTGCCGTCGACCGCCACGAGCGGGTCGACGTTGAACGGCGAGCCGGACAGGCTCACCGTGGCCACGCCCTCGAAGGCGGGCGCGTGGGTGGCCACGCCCTCCGCGCTGACCAGCCCGTCGACACCTTCGGGGAGGTCCTCGGTCGTGAGGCTCAGGCTCACCCCGCTGGTCTCGTCGAACGTCGTCCGGGCCAGCTCGAGGACCTCCTCGGCGCTGACCGAGCCGTCGTCGTCGACATCGGCGCTCTTGTTCTCGCTGACACCGCCGTCGTCGTCGCTGCACGCGGACAGGCCGACGGCGCAGAGCACGGCGAGGGCCGCGCCCGAGGCCAGCCGGTGTCGATGCAGCATGCGATCAGCCTTCCACACCGGTGGCTGACCCCGTCCGGTCGGCGAGCGGGCCGGCGCAGGCCACGATCGGCTGGCTGCCGGGGATGCCGGAACCGTCGCGCCGTCCGGTGGCTTCGGGGAGGTCGACGGGTGCGCCGCTGGCGGCCGATGCCCGGGCCGGCTGCTGACCCGCCCAGGCGAAGACCAGGGTGTCCTCGCCCTTGAGGAACCGGTGGCAGCGGACCCCGCCGGTGGCGCGGCCCTTCGGGGGGTACTCGGAGAACGGCGTCACCTTCACCGCCCCGGGCTCGGTGCCGGGCAGCGCGGTCGACGAGCCGGACACGGTGACCACGACGGACGCCGCAGGGTCCAGCGCGCCGAACGAGACGACGTGCTGGCCGGTGGCGAGCTTGATGCCGGCGATGCCGCCGCCCGAGCGGCCCTGTGGGCGGACGTTGCCGGCCCCGAAGTGCAGGAGCTGGGCGTCGGAGGTGATGAAGCACAGCGTCTCGTCGCCGGTGGTCAGCTCGACCGCGCCTACGACCTGGTCGTCGTCCTTGAGCGCGATCACGTCCCACTCGTCGCGGCCGAGCACCTCGGGGTTGACCCGCTTCACGACGCCCTGACGGGTGCCCAGCGCGAGACCGGGCCCGTCGGTACGGAGCGAGCACAGGGCGAGCGCGCGCTCGTCGGAGTCCAGCGGGAGCATCTCGCTGAGCGGCAGTCCGCCCTGCAGGTTGGGGTCGTTGGCCGACGGCGGGATGGCGGGCAGCTCCAGGACCCCGAGCCGCAGCAGCCGCCCTGCGGACGTCAGCACGCCGACCTCGCCCCGCGCCGTCGTGGCGACCGCGGAGACGACCACGTCGTGGTTGGTGCGGGCGCCGCCCGAACCCACAGGCTCGGCGCCGGCGGTGCGGGCCAGCAGCCCGCTGGCCGACATCAACGCGTAGCAGGGGTCGTCGGGGACCTCCAGCGGCGTGGTGGCTGCGGTGACCGCCGCCGTGCCGGCCGACTCGAGCAGCACGGTGCGCCGCGGGGTGCCGAACGTCTTGGCGACCTCGCCGAGCTCGTCGGAGACCACCTTCCGGAGCAGCTTGTCGTCGGCGAGGATCGCGTCGAGCGCCTCGATCTCGCGCTCCAGCTCGGCCTTCTCCTTGTCGAGCTCGATCTTCGAGAACTTGGTGAGCCGGCGCAGCTGCATGTCGAGGATGTAGTTGGCCTGCACCTCGGTCAGGTCGAAGACCGTGGTGAGGCGCTCGCGGGCCTGCTCGGCGTTGTCGCTGGTCCGGATCAGCTGGATCACCTCGTCGATGTCCAGGATCGCGACCAGCAGCCCCTCGACCAGGTGCAGCCGGTCGGCGGCCTTGGTGCGGCGGAACGTCGACCGCCGGCGTACGACGTCGAAGCGGTGGTCGAGGAAGACCTGGAGCAGCTCCTTCAGCCCGAGCGTGCGGGGCTGGCCGTCGACCAGCGCGACGTTGTTGATGCCGAAGGAGTCCTCCATCGGGGTCAGCCGGTAGAGCTGCTCGAGCAGCGCCTCCGGCACGAACCCGTTCTTGACCTCGATCACCAGGCGCAGCCCGTTCTCGCGGTCGGTGAGGTCCTTGATGTCGCTGATGCCCTGCAGCTTCTTGCCCTGCACGAGGGTCTTGATCCGCTCGACGACCTTCTCGGTGCCGACGCCATAGGGCAGCTCGGTGACCACGATGCCCTTGCGCCGGCCGACGGACTCGATCCGCGCGGTGGCGCGCATCCGGAAGGTGCCACGACCTGACTCGTAGGCGTCGCGGACGCCGTCGAGACCGACGATCTTGCCGCCCGTCGGCAGGTCGGGGCCGGGCACGAACCGCATCAGGTCGTCGACCGTGGCCTTCGGGTGGGTGATCAGGTGCTTGAGCGCCTGCACCACCTCGACCAGGTTGTG
>DASTDJ010000194.1:0-13303 GCA_035710425.1 Nocardioides sp. | reverse complement strand
CGCAGATCGAGTGCAACGAGGACGCCGGCGGTCAGAACACCGACGAGTAGGGCCGCGGTGCGAGGTCGCCGGGGGGTGAGGAATCGCCGGTCGACCGGCGATTCCTCTACTTGTCGGCTGTTCAAACACCGGACAAGTAGTGGGAACGCCGGACAAGTGCCGGCTCAGGCGACCCCCGCGCCGGGGAACAGCATGTTGTGGATCCTGGCGGCGAGGATGTCAGGCTGCATCAGGTCGGCCCAGGTGACCCTGATGCACCGCCACCCGGTCACCTCGCAGATGCGCTCTTCCCGACGCTTCTCGCGAACCACGACCTCGGTGGGTGTCTCGCCCTCGCGCAGCAGCTTGCCGTACTTGACCTTCCCGTCGAACTCCAGGAACACGCCGTGCTCGGGCCACGCGAAGTCCACACGGCCGATCAGCGTCCCGGTGTGGTCGAACACTTCGTACTGTGGCTCTGGTGCCGGGAGACCGTGCCGCCAGCAAACATGGAAGGTACGGGTCTCGCCGACCGACTCGATCCGCGAGTCAGCCAGGCGCAGGACCAGGTCGGTGGCGAGCGTGTTGGGCCAGCGATCCATGGGGGCGAATCGGTCTCGAAGCTCCTCGTGCGTGGTCAGGCCGCGGTGGAGGAGGTCGTTGACGACGCACAAGGCGGCCTCGCTCGACGCGACGGTCGTCACTTCGAGGGCTGTCCTCGTAGGACTCATCACGTCGACCCCGTTGCGGTTCACGACGTCCCCTGGCATCACGAGGCCTCGATGCTGCTGGACGCCTCGCTCCTTGCGCCCGGTCCGACCGTCCCGTCGGGTCAGGTGCACCGTGTCCAGGTCGAGGCCCCACAGCGGTCCGTCGTACTCGGGCACGGCCGACACGTGCGACAACACGACGTCGGTCTGGGCCTGCTTGTAGGCCGAGCGAGTCAGCAAGGCATAGCGGTCGCTCTCGTCGAGGCCGGACCAGATGTCGGAGAACGTGTACGCGCCGCGCCGGACCCGGCGCCACACGCCCTGCCTCACCATGCGTGCCATTGCCACCTGGCTGTACCCCAGCGCCTCCGCCTCGCGCCGGAGGAAGACCCCGTCTCGAGCGCAGATGACGCGCAACAGATCCTGCATGCCTCGACGCTTCCCGATCTGGGCGAACGGCGGCAGAGCCTCTGGTCGATCTGTGGAGAGAAGCCCGAAGTTGTCGGGGATTTCCTCTACTTGTCGGGTGTTGCAACGCCGGACAAGTAGAGGGATCGCCGGTCAACCGGCGATTCGTGAGTCCGCCGCGCCCACGAGGTCGGACAGGAACTCGCTGCACCCCACCTCGAGCTTGTACGTCGCCAGGTCGTCGCCACGGGTCGGGCCGCGGTTGACGATCACCACCGGGACGCCGGCGCGGGCGGCGCGGCGGACGAACCTGAAGCCGCTCATCACCGTCAGCGAGGAGCCGGCCACCAGCAGCGTCCCGCCCGACGACGCGAGGCC
Organism: Nocardioides sp.; assembly: GCA_035710425.1. Classification (GTDB taxonomy): domain Bacteria; phylum Actinomycetota; class Actinomycetes; order Propionibacteriales; family Nocardioidaceae; genus Nocardioides. Next base: position 11,828 of record DASTDJ010000194.1, on the reverse strand, counting down.
GTCGACGGCGGCGTAGCAGCGCTCCACCCGGGGCGGGGGGACGTTCTCGCCGAAGAACACCACGTCCGGCTTGAGCACTCCGCCACAGTCCACGCACGGCGGAACCACGAAGGAGCCGGTGTCGTCGAGCTCGACGTCGCCGTCAGGACGCACCTCGGCCGAGGCGTGCCGCTCCGCGAACCCCGGGTTGTCCGACTCCAACCGGGCCTGCAGCGCCGCGCGCGACGACGTCACCCGGCAGTCGAGGCAGACCACGTCGGCGATCCGCCCGTGCAGGGCGACCAGGCGCCGGGATCCGGCCGCCTCGTGCAGGCCGTCGACGTTCTGGGTGATCAGCAGCTCAGGGTCGAGCGCCGCCAGCGCCCGGTGGCCGGCGTTCGGCTCCGCGCGACCCATCCGCGACCAGCCGAGGTGGCTGCGCGCCCAGTAGCGCTGCTGCGCGGACGGCCCCGACACGAACTCCTGGTAGGTCATCGGGGTCCGCGCCGGTGACCCCGGGCCCCGGTAGTCGGGGATGCCGGAGTCGGTGGACAGCCCGGCGCCGGTGAGTACGACGAGCGGACGCTCCAGGTCGAGCGAAGGGGTCACGTGCCGTAGCGGAGCTCGGCCCGGGCCCGTGCCTTCGCGGCCTCGACCTCGCGGTCCTTCGGCGGCGCGGTGGTGACCAAGGCATCGAGGAGGTGGCGGGTGGCGTGCGCGACCTCCTGGACCGCGCGGTCGAACGCCTCCTGGTTGGCCTTCGACGGCTTCGTGGAGCCACTCACCTTGCGGACGTACTGCAACGACGCGGCGTAGACCTCGTCCTTGGTGGCGGGCGGCTCGAAGTTGTGGAGCTGACGGATGTTGCGGCACATGCCATTCAGGGTACGTCGCGCGCCGGTGTGTCCGGCTGGTCGTCGGAGCGGACCTCGACCACCTCGGGGATCTCGGTGGTCGCCCGCAGCAGGGCGCCGAGCACGGCCACCCCGCACCACGTGAGCGCCAGGATGATCGCGACCCGGGTCGCGGCCGTCTCCAACGGCATCCGGTCGTTGAGGATCGTCTGCACCAGGACCGGGGCCGACAGCAGAGTCGCGGTCAGCACCACCAGCAGCGGGTCGGCCCTCATGCGAGCACCTGCTCAGGTGCGGCCGGCGAGACCACGCCCTCGGCGTGGATCTGGGGAGCGTCGGCCACCTCGACGTACGACAGCACCGGCAGCCGTGGGATGACGGGCCGGACCAGCCGGCGCAGCGCCGGCCGGATCTGCGGCGCGCACACCAGCACCGGGCGGCGATTCTCGTTCTCCGCCTGGGCGACGAGCCGGGCGAGCGAGCTGACGGCCGCGGTCCCGACGTCCGGGTCCAGCGCCAGCACCGAGCCCTCCTCGGTCGTGCGCAGCGCCTCCACCATCTGCTGCTCCAGCCGCGGTTCCAGGCTCAGCGCGGGCAGCACGCCGTCGACGGTGTACGGCGCCATCACCGCACCACCGAGCGCGGCCCGCGCCGCCTCGACCAGCGGCTCGTGCTCCTTGGTGACCTGCGCTCGCATCGACAGCGCGTCGAAGATCCGCACCAGGTCGCGCACGGAGACTCCCTCGTCGAGGAGCGCCTGCAGCACCCGCTGCACCTGGCCGATGCTGAGCGAGCCGGTGAGCTCCTCCACCAGTGCCGGGTGACTGCGCTTGACCACGTCGATGAGCATCCGGACGTCCTCGCGGCCGAGGAGGCGGGACGAGTACTGCCGGACCACCTCGGCCAGGTGGGTGGTGATCACCGCCGAGCGCTCGACGACGGTGGCACCACCAAGCTCCGCCTGCGGGGCCAGCTCGGCGGGGATCCACTTGGCCTCCAGCCCGAACACCGGCTCCTTGGTGGGCTCGCCGGGCAGCGAGCCGAGGAACTCACCGATCGCCAGCACCCGACCCGGCGGCGCCTCGCCCCGGGCGACGTCGATGTCGAACAGCTTGATCGCGTAGGTGTGGCTCGGCAGGTCGATGCTGTCGCGGGTCCGGACGGGCGGCACCACGACGCCGAGGTCGGTCGCGATCTTGCGGCGCAGCGACTTCACGCGGCTCAGCAGGTCGCCGCCGGTCTGAGGGTCGACCAGGTCGATCATGTCGACCGACAGCTCCAGCCCCAGCGGGTCGACCTGGATCTCCGCGGCGATCAGCTCCGGGGTGTCGGTCGGTGCGGCGGGCTCGAGCTCGTCCAGGGGCACGACGTCCGGCTGCTCCTCGACCCGGGACGACATGAGCAGCAGCACCCCGCCGGTGAGGATGAACGGGATCTTCGGCAGCCCGGGGATGAGGCAGAGCGCCATCGCCGAGAAGCCGGCCATCCGCAGCGGCATCCGGTGCGCGGTGACCTGGCGCATGATGTCGGAGCCCATGTCGGCCTCGCCCGCCGCCCGGGTCACGACCAGGCCGGTCGCGACCGACAGCAGCAGGGCGGGGATCTGGGAGACGAGGCCGTCGCCCACCGACAACAGGCTGTACGTCGACACGGCATCGCCCGGCGACATGCCGCGCTGGGCCATGCCGACCGCGAAGCCGCCGATCAGGTTGACCAGGGTGATCACGATCGCCGCGATCGCGTCGCCCTTGACGAACTTCGAGGCGCCGTCCATCGCGCCGTAGAAGTCGGCCTCGGCGTGCACCTCCGCGCGCCGCCGCCGGGCCTCCTCCTCGTCGATCAGCCCGGAGTTGAGGTCAGCGTCGATCGCCATCTGCTTGCCCGGCATCGCGTCCAGCGTGAACCGGGCGCCGACCTCCGCGACCCGCCCGGCGCCGTTGGTGATGACGACGAACTGGATGACCAGCAGGATCGCGAAGATGATCAGGCCGACGATCAGGGAGCCGCCGACCACGAAGTGGCCGAACGTGTCGATGACCTTCCCGGCGTAGCCGTCGACGAGCACCAGCCGGGTGGCGCTCACGTTCAGCGCGAGGCGGAACAGCGTCATCACCAGCAGGACCGCCGGGAACGCCGAGAAGTCCAGCGGCCGCACCACGAACATCGCTGTCAGCAGGATCAGCAGCGCGCCGGTGATGTTGGCGGCGATCAGCAGGTCGAGCAGGACCGCCGGGAGCGGAATGACCAGCATCACCACGATCATCACGATGCCCACGGGCACCGCGATCGGGGTCAGGCGCTTCAGCATGCGGAGGGTCGACCTTTCGGTGGCGGCCCTCCATGGCTCGACACGTCCGCCTTCCTGGCTGCGTTGCTCATCGGCCGGCCGGCACCTCACCTGAGGCAATCCGGCCACGCCGACCCCGCTGCACCTCCGGGAGCGGCCGGTCCGGGCGCGGGCTGTCGTGCTCGCCGCCGTGCCGACCCTGGTGACGCCGGTTGATCACGAACGCGAGGACCTGCGCCACCGCGGCGAACAGCTGGGGCGGGATCTCCTGGCCCACCTCGGTCGCGGTGTAGAGGGCCCGGGCGAGCGGGACGTCGCGGACCATCGGGACCTCGTGGTCGAAGGCGACCTCACGGATCCGGGTCGCGATCACGCCCGCACCGCGAGCCACCACGACGGGGGCGCCCCGGTCGGCCTGGTAGCGCAGCGCGACGGCGACGTGGGTGGGGTTGACCAGCACCACGTCGGCCTCCGGTACGTCGGCCATCATCCGGTTGCGGCTCGCCGCGAGCTGGCGGGACCTGATCGCGCTCTTGACCAGGGGGTCGCCCTCGGCCTGCTTGTGCTCGCGCTTCACCTCGTCCTTGGTCATCCGGGTCTGCTTGCCCACGCGGCGCCGCTGCATGCCGTAGTCGGCCACGGCCAGTACCAGACCGGCCACCGAGACCACCCGGATCAGCGACACGATGTGCCCGCCCACCTCGGCGAGCACGTAGCTCGACGGTCGCACCCCGCCGATCAGCGGCATCAGCTCCACCACAGCGCGGTAGACGAGCACGCCCACGACGGCCGTCTTGACCAGGACCTTGGCGCCCTCCCACAACCCCTGCATCCCGAACATCCGCTTGAGCCCCTGGATCGGGTTCAGCTTCGAGAACGTCGGCTTGACCGACTGGGTGGCGATGAAGAAGCCACCCTGGGCGACCGCGAGGCCCACGCCCACGATCATCACCCCGGTACCGAGCAGCACCAGCGCCTGGAAGACATGGGTCATGCCGGACCCGAGCAGCTGGAGCGCGTCGTCGGTGGTGACCCGGTCGTAGTCGTGCAGCGAGGCCGTCATGATCTCCTGCAGCTTGGCGAACTCCATCCGGGCCAGCGGCGGCAGCACCAGCGACCAGAGGAGCATGGTCGCCCAGCCCCCGAGCTCCTGGGTGCGGGGGACCTGGCCCTTCTTGCGGTTCTCCTTGCGCCGTTGGGGAGTGGGCTTCTCGGTCTTCTCCTCGCTCATCCCGAGCCGCCGGTGAACGCCGCGGTCGCCTGCATCGTCAGCTCCACGGCCCGGTCGACGGCCCAGGGCAGGGTGGCGAACGACAGGCCGACCAGCAGCAGGGTCAGCCCGACCTTGGCGGGGAACATCACGTTCAGCGCGTTGAGCTGCGGAGCGATCTTCGTCATCAGGGCCAGGCCGAGGTCGGCCAGGAACAGCACCGCCGCGAGCGGGAGCGCGATCTGCACGGCCGTGACGAAGAGCAGGGAGATCGCGTGGGACAGGATGTCCGGCAGGCCCTCGAGATCCGGGAGCGCGCCGACCGGCAGCAGCTCGAAGCTGCGCATCAGCCCGCCGATGACGACCAGGTGGCCGCCGCTGGCGAACAGCAGCAGCACCGCGATCATCTGGTGCAGGTGGCCGATCACGGTGGTCGTGGAGCTGCTCATCGGATCGAAGGCCTGCGCGATCGAGAAGCCGCCCAGCAGGTCGACGATCGCCCCTGCCGCGGTCACCGCCGCGAACAGCACCGAGGTCAGGAACCCCATCGCGGCACCGACCACCACCTGGGCGACGACGGTGCCGAGCATCCCGGCCAGGTCGGTGGGCAGCGTCGACTCGGCGAGGATCGGGGCCGCCGCGCACGCCAGCGAGAAGCCCAGCACCACCTTGACGGTCATCGGGACGGTGCGGCTGTTGAACGGCGGCGCGATCACCAGCCACGCGACCAGCCGCACGGACGCCAGGAGCACGGCGTACGCCGTGTCCCCGACGAGGTAGAGGGTCATTCCAGGAATCCCGGGATGCTCCCCCAGAGCTGCTGGGTGAACGACACCATCGTGTGCAGCATCCAGTTGCCGGAGAGCAGCAGGGCGATGCCGACGGCCACGACCTTCGGCACGAAGGCGAGCGTGAACTCCTGGATCTGGGTCATCGACTGGAACAGCGAGATGGCGAAGCCGACGACCAGCGCCGTGACCAGGATCGGCGCCGAGAGCTTGAGTGCGACCTCGACCGTCATCGTCGCGATCTGGAGGATGTCGGTGTCGCTGATCAGGGGAGCGGTCACTAGCCGTAGCTCCCCACGAGCGCCTTGACGACCAGCGCCCACCCGTCGACCAGCACGAACAGCAGCAGCTTGAACGGCAGCGACACGATCGAGGGCGGCATCATCATCATGCCCATCGCCATCAAGCCGCCGCTGACGACCATGTCGATGACCAGGAACGGGATGAAGATGATGAAGCCGATGATGAACGCCTGCTCGAGCTCGCTCAGCACGAACGACGGGATCAGCGTCGACATCGGTACCTCGTCGGGGTTCTCTGGCAGGTCGCGGCGAGCGGCGCTGGTGAGCACCTTGAGCTCCTCGTCGTCGACCTGCTTCAGCATGAAGTCGCGGAGCGGTTCGATGCCGGCGTAGTAGGCCTGGCCGGTCTTCATCTCGCCGTTGAGGTAGGGCTGGATCGCGGCCTCGTTGATGTCCGAGAGGACCGGCCCCATGATGAACAGGCTGAGGAACAGCGCCAGCCCGGCGAGCACCTGGTTGGGCGGCGTCTGCTGGAGCCCCAGCGCGTTGCGGGTGAGGCCCAGCACCACGAAGATCTTCGTGAAGCTCGTGCAGGACAGCATGATCGCGGGCAACAGCGCGAGCATCGACAGCCCGATCAGCAGCAGCACCGAGTTGCCGGGCTTGTCGGTCAGCCCGTCGAGCTCCACGTTGATCGTGGCGTCGTCGCCCTTGTCCCCGCTCGGCCCCTGCGGCCCCCTCGGGCCGTCGGGTCCCGTGGGGTCGGTGGGGAGCGGGTCGGTGGCCACGGACACCTGCGCCAGGCCCGGCACGGAGTCGGGCTGCGCCGCGTCGGACGGGCCGGCGGCGAGGACCTGCAGGCAGATCCAGGCCAGCATGCCCAGTACGAGAAGGATGGGGAGTCGCAACCGCCCCTCGCGGTGCGACGCCCTCACGAATCTCGTCCGGTGACTGCCTGGGCTGCCTGACGCCAGGTCCGGCCGGAGAGCAGTGAGCCGGCGAGTACGCCGTCCGGTGGACCCGCCGTACCCGGTGGCCGTCGGCGTGGGGCCGGGGGCCGCTCCGGAGCGTCGTCGTCAGGTGGCTTTCGGGTGGTCGCGGCCACGAGGAACCGGTCGAACGAGGCCAGTGCGCCCTTCCGCTCGGTCGGGTCGGCCTCCTCCTTGCTCATCAGCTGCCCCAGCTCGAAGGCGGCCAGCTCGTCGCCGTCGAGCTCGGTGATCAGCTGCACCTGGTGCTCAGTGGCGCCCACCAGCAGCACCCGCTCGCCGACGGCGACCACGGCCATGCTGCTGCCCTTGCTCAGGCCCTGTCGGTGCAGCACCCGGAGCGGCGACTGGGTCCCTCCCTGGAACCGGCGCGCCGCGATCCGCGACACCACCGAGAGCAGCGCGAAGACCAGCGCCAGCGACAACGCCAGGCGCAGCATCATCTCCGGCATCAGCCGACGCTCTCGTCCAGGATCTCGGTGACGCGCAGGCCGAAGTCCTCGTCGACCACGACGACCTCGCCGCGGGCGATCAGGCGCCCGTTCACCAGCAGGTCGGCCGCGCTGCCCGCGGCCCGGTCCAGCTCGAGGACCGTCCCGGGCGCGAGCGCGAGCAGCTCCCGCACCGGCATCCGGGTGCGCCCGAGCTCCACGGTGATCTCCATCTCGACGCCGTGCAGCATCTCGATGCCGAGCCCGTCGCGCGGCGCGGGCACCGAGACGGCCGCGGTGACACGGGTTCCGATCGGCGCGGGCGGCTCGGTCGGGAGCTCCTGGGCGAACGGCGCCGTGGGCTCCGGCGCCGGGGTCAGCACCTGCTCGGGCACGAGCAGCGCACCCACGATGGTGCTGCCTGCGAGCGGTACGGCGGTGAGCGGCGCGCCCAGGTCGCCGAGCACGAGCTCGAGCGGCACGGTCCGCGCGGCCCGGGCGGACGCGCCGAGCGCCACGGCGGCGGCGTCGAGCGCCGGTTGCACGGCGGCGTCGAGGTCCAGCCCGCCGAGTGGGCTCCCGGCGAGGGCGTCCACGAGCTCCTGGCCGACCAGGATCGCGATCCGACCGGACCCGCCGACCAGCTCGGTGACCGCGGCGCCGGCGAAGAGCGCGGTCACCGCCTCGGTGGCCGGCTGCGGGTCGAGCGCGCTGAGCGGCTCGGAGGCCGGAAGCACGGCCGCAGCGGCGTCGGCGGCGGCGCGGGCGAGGTCGTCCCCGGCCGGGGCGGTGGTGGGGTCGGCGGACGTCGTCGTCATCGGGTCTCCTGGGGCGTGTGCACGACGAGCGCGGCGAGGCGGCGCCCGCGCGCTCCGGCGGTGGCATGGGCGAAGGTCGAACCGTCGACGGTCACGTCGAGCGGTGCGGCGGCGGGGTGGGCCAGGCGGATCACGTCGCCGGTGCGCAACCCCGTCAGCGTGGCCGGGTCGACACTGGTGCCCCGGAACCGGACCGCGACGTCGACCGGGACGCTCTGGAACTGCACCTCGAGCAGGCGCGCGGCCCGGTCCCGCTGGGCCCGCTCGTGGCTGGACGCGGGGCTCGGCTGGGCGGCGGCCACCAGCTGCGGGTGCAGCCCGGAGAACGGCAGGCACACGGTCATCCGGTGCTCGGTCTCGCCGATCCGCAGGTCCAGCCCGATCACGACCATGACATCCGAGCCGGCGGCCACCTGCGCGAACTGCGGGCTGTACTCGACCCCGCTCGGCCTCAGGTCCAGGTTCACGATGTCGCCGAGGGAGTACCGCATCTCCGCGAGCAGCCGCTCGACCAGCCCGTGCGCGATGCTGCTCTCGATCTCGGTCAGCGGCCGCAGCGGCTGCTCGTCGGTGCCGGGGCCGCCGAGCATGTGGTCGATGCAGACCATGACGGCGTGCAGCGGGATCTCGAGGACCCCGCGCCCCGGCATCGGCTCGATCGTGAACTTCGTCAGGTACGTCGTGGTGCCGAGCTGGTCGACGTACTCGGCGTAGGAGCGCTGCTCGATCGACTCGACACTGACCTGGCAGACCGAGCGCAGGGCGGAGGTGAACACGGTCGTCGCCTGCCGGGCGAAGCCGTCGAAGCCGCCGTGCAGGAGTCGCTGGTGCTCTCGGGACAGCTGGATCGGCCGGCGGAAGTCGTAGGACACCGGCTCGGCGACCACGCCGTTCGTGGCGCGTCGACGTGCCCGGGCGCCGGAACCGGAGTGGGCGCGGGTGGGTGGTCGGACGGGCTGCACGTCCGAGGGAATCGGTCGCCGCGGCGTGCTCCTGAGGAGAACTCCTGGAACGGCTGCGTCACTGCATGACGAACTCCGTGAAGTACAGGTCCATCACGTCGTGCTCGTAGTGGTCGACCAGCTTCTTCAGCAGCAGGCCCTTGAGGCGTTCACGGGTCCGGCCGGCGGCCAGCTCCTTGGGCGACCGGCCGCTGAACATCGAGATGGTCGCGTCGAGGGCCTTGGCCCCGTCGACCTCGTGGGCGCCCTCCGTCAGCTGCAGCGCGATCCCGATCCGCAGGAAGTGCCCGTCGGCGAGGTTGACCTGCACCGGCTCGAGGGTGGCCACCTCGCCGGGCTTCGGCTCGGTCTCGCCGCCACGCAACAGGAACCACCAGCCTCCGGCGGCCAGGACGATCACCAGGACCCCGACCACCAGCAGCTTCTTCCTGCCGCCGCCGGACTCCTCCTCGGTCTCGGCCTCCCGCTCCAGGGTCGAGGCGGCCATCACGCACCTCCCGACGGCGGAGCGCCCACGTCGGTGCCGCGCCCGTAGTGGTCGGCCAGCTCCTTGGCGGCCTCGGGTACCGGGGAGACGACCACGATGTCGACCCGCTTGTTCACCTGCTGGGAGCCAGGCTGGTCCGGGGGCAGCAGCGGCCGCTCCTTCCCGTACGCCGAGACCGCGAGCCGCGGGGATGGGATGTGGCCCCGCTCGTTGAGGCGGCGGAGCACGGTCACCGCCCGGGCGGCGGAGAGGTCCCAGTCGGTGGCGAAGAACGCCGGCTTCACGTCGACCTGGTTGGTGTGGCCGTCGATCTCCAGCGGGTCGTCGACCGCGCGCAGCACGGGGGAGACGGTGTCCACGACCCTGGCGCCGCGTGGGCTCAACGTCGCGACGTCGTTGCGGAACGTCACGTGGCGGGAGATCAACGAGATCACCAGCCCGCGCTCGTCGTATGACAGCTGGACGTCGTTGCGCAGCCCCTCGCGGCGCAGCGCCGCATCGAGCTGCTTGCGCAGCCTCTCCAGGCGCGTCGTCTCCGCCTCGACGGCCCTGCGACGTTGGTCGGGATCCGGGTCCTCGACCGTCTGGCGCGTCCTCAGCTCGGCCGCGACGAGCCGGGGCTCGATCGGGGTGACCGCACCCTCCTTCGCCTGGCTCACGGCCGTGGAGCCGTCGAGCGGCGAGCGGGAGCCGAAGCCCTCGGCCAGGCCCTCCTTGAGCGCGTTGAACTTCTCGACGTCGACCTGGCTCATCGAGAACATCACGATGAACAGCACCATCAGCAGGGTGACCATGTCGGCGTAGGTCACCAGCCACCGCTCGGCGCCCGCCTCGTGCTCCTCGGCGTCGGGGTCGTGGCGCCGGCGCCGGCGCGCGGCCACGTCAGGCCGCCTTCGCGTCGTCGGCGGTCTGCGCGGTGATGAGCAGCGAGCCGAGCTTCTGGGCGATCACGCGCGGGTTGGCCCCGGCCTGGATCGCCGCGACCCCCTCGATCACCATCTCCATCCGCGCGACCTCCAGCTGGGAGAGGCGCTTCAGGCGGTTGCTGATCGGCAGCCAGAGCACGTTGGCGGACAGCACGCCCCACAGCGTGGCGACGAACGCCGCCGCGATCAGGTGACCCAGCTGCTCGGGATCGGAGAGGCTCTCGAGCACGTGCACCAGGCCCATGACGGTGCCGACGATGCCGATGGTCGGCGCGTAGGCGCCCGCGTCACCGTAGAACTTGGCGGAGTGCCGGTCGTGGCGCTGCTTGGCGTCCACCTCGGCCTCGAGGATCTCGCGCAGCTCCTCGGGGTCGGTGCCGTCGATGGCCAGGGTGACGCCCTTGACCAGGAACGGGTCGTCGATGTCGGCGAGCGACTCCTCGAGCGCCAGCAGCCCCTCGCGCCGGGCCCGCTCGGCGAGCGACACCACGGCCGGCACCACGTCGGCGGCGGGGGCGACCTTGGCGGTCATCGCGTGCTTGAGCGAGCGGACGGCGTTCTTGGCGTCCTCGATCGTGCCGCCGGCGACCGTGACCAACAGGGTGACACCGAAGACCAGCAGCATCGGAGGGAGCAGCAGCAGACTCATCGGGTTGCCGCCCTCGAGCACGTTCGAGGCGACCACGATGACCAGGGCCAGACCGATGCCGATCGGGGTAGCGAGGTCCCTCATCTTCCGGCCCCCCGTTCGTTCGGCGCGACGACCACGAGCCTGGGCCGGCTGGACGCGGAGCCGGATTCCGGCGGGCCGTCCACCATGGGCTCGACGAGCAGGTAGCGGCTCAGCGCGGCCACCTCGGCGCGGTGCAGGCGCACGTCCTGCACCACCACGTCGACGCTCTCGGCCACGACGTACTTCGTGCCGTCGACCAGGGTGACCACGGTGTCGGGGGTGCTCTCCACGCGCTCGATCAGGTCGGAGTTCAGCGCGAACTCCTTGCCCGAGAGACGGGTCAGCACGATCATTCCCCACCCTCCTAGTGGCGTCCCGGCGGCCATCCATGGCTGCTGTGCACGGACCATCGGCCGCGCGCTCCGGGACCTGAGTCCTTTGGCGTGTCCACCGATCGGGGGACATCGGACTCCCCCGGCGCATCCGCCATCGAGCGGACGGCCGGACGGCGAGATCCGCGGAAGTCTGTGGACATCGGACAGACACCCACCACGTCATCAGGAGTACGTCATGTCACCCATCGAGATCATCGCCCTCGTCGTCCTCGCGGCCTACGCCGCCTACCGGCAGACCACCGTGAACCAGGTGCGGGAGCAGGGCCCTTCAAGCTGGCCGTCATCTACGTCGTTTTCCAGACCCCGTTCACCGGGCCTCGTAGTAGTTCAGCTGGCCCAGCTGCTGCTGCAGCAGGCGGACCGTCGACGACGGCTGCTGCGACGGCGTGGTGCTCGCGGGCTGCACCTGGCTGTGGGTCGCGGTGCTGTCGGGTGGCGTCCCCGACGTTCGGGTGGTGTCCGAGTCGCCCAGCCCGAGCACCAGGGCCGTCACCAGGCCGGCCGCGCGGCCAGGCCGGCCGCGCCGATCGAGACGAACAGCGCCGTGCGCCCGCCGGGCTGCTCCTGCCCATGGGGGTCCTGGTACGCCGCCTGGTACGGCGTCTCCGACTGGCTCCGGTTCTCGTCGTATCCGTTCATCGTTCTCTCCTGTCTGGTTCTCGGTGGCCCGTTGCCGCCGACAACTCAGACCTTCCTCCCGATCGGCGTTGCGCACCGTCCGCCGAGAGGGGGTGGGAGAGGGGGAACCGGGGTCCTCCGATCGGGGGAACCCGGCCCGTTGCGATTG
>DASTDJ010000193.1:0-8574 GCA_035710425.1 Nocardioides sp. | reverse complement strand
CTGCCAGGACGCGCCGACTCGACCCTTCTGAGTGGCCAGGATGTGCCGACTCGACCCTCCTGGGCGGCCAGGACGCGCCGAGTCGGCCTGCGTGGGTCGCGTCACATAGGGCTCACACAGGGATGACCAACGCGTACATTCGACGTTGATCACTTCACCAGGACACAACGTCCGGTACCCACACCGGCCCGCTCGGCAAGAGCGGGTGGTCGGAGGGACTGGAACGAAAGGTTCAAACGAAATGAGCGTGCCCCTCAAGGTGGGCGTCGTCGGCGCGGGTCGCGTCGGGGCCGTCCTCGCCGCCCGGCTCCGTGCCGCGGGCCACGAGATCGTGGCCGTCGCCGGCGAGTCGGACGCCTCCCGGCACCGGATCGCCACCCTGCTCCCGGGCCTGTCGGCGAGCAAGCCGAGCGCCGTCGCGCGGGCCTGCGACCTGCTGTTGCTGACCGTCCCCGACGACATGCTCCGCAACGTCGTCACGGTGCTGGGCGCGAGCGGCTCCCTCCACGAGGGGCAGTACGTCGTACACACCTCGGGCCGGCACGGGCTCGCCGTGCTCGACCCCGCGCGGGCCGTCGGTGCCCGGCCCGTGGCCCTGCACCCCGCGATGACCTTCACCGGCACCACGCTCGACCTCGACCGCCTCGACGGCTGCGTGTTCGGCCTCACCGCCGGCCCGGCCGAGCGCGAGTTCACCCAGGGCCTGGTCGCCGACCTCGGCGGCCGCCCGATGTGGGTGCCCGAGGAGATGCGCACGCTCTACCACGCCGCTCTCGCCCACGGCGCCAACCACCTGGTCACCCTGGTGTCCGAGGCGATGGAGATGCTCGCCGCCGCCGGGTCCGACGACCCCGCGGGCACCCTGCGCCCGCTGCTCTCCGCCGCGCTCGACAACGCCCTCGAGCAGGGCGACGCCGCACTGACCGGCCCGATCGTCCGCGGCGACATCAACACCGTCCGCGCCCACCTCGCCGAGATCGCGGGCAACGCCCCCCAGGCGATGGCGTCGTACGTCGCCCTGGGCCGAGCCACCCTGGCCCGCGCCGTCACCGACGGACGGGTGCTGCCGATCCGCGCGATCAAGATCAACGAGGTCCTCGACGCCGCACTGGTCGAGGCCGCGGTGCCGCCGGGTCACCTGGACGTTTCGTGACCGGGCCGTACGTCGCCCGCACCCGGTCCGAGCTCCACGAGGAGCTCGCCGCGCGACGGGCGGCCGGCCAGCGCGTGGGGTTCGTCCCCACGATGGGGGCCCTGCACGAGGGCCACGCCAGCCTGCTGCGGGTGGCGCGCGAGCGCGTCGGTGACGGCCCGGTCGTCGCCTCGATCTTCGTCAACCCGCTGCAGTTCGGCGCGGGTGAGGACCTCGACCGCTACCCACGCACCCTCGACGCCGACCTCAAGATCTGCGAGCGCGAGGGCGTCGACATCGTGTTCGCGCCCGAGGTCGACGAGGTCTACCCCGGCGGCCCGCTCACCGACGCCGCCGTGACGATCGAGCCCGGCGAGCTGGCGACGGTCCTGGAGGGTCGGATCCGGCCGGGCCACTTCCGCGGGGTCCTCACCGTGGTCGCGAAGCTGTTCGGCCTGGTGCGCCCCGACGTGGCGGTGTTTGGGCAGAAGGACTACCAGCAGCTGGTGCTGATCCGGCGGATGGTCGCCGATCTGTGCCTCGACGTGGAGATCGTCGGTGCCGAGACCGAGCGGGAGCCTGACGGCCTGGCCCTGTCGAGCCGCAACGCCTATCTTGACGCCGAGCAGCGCCGCGAGGCCGTGACGCTCAACCGCGCTCTTCGCGCGGCCCAGAGCGCCGCGAGGCACGGGCTGTCCGCCGCCATCGACGCTGCCCGGACCGAGCTGCGCGCTTCCACGAACGTGGACCTCGACTACCTCGAGATCACCACCCCGGAGCTGGCGCCGCTGCCCGACACACCGCCGCCGGGCACGGAGGCCCGGATCCTGATCGCCGCTCGGGTGGGCACCACCCGCCTGATCGACAACCTGCCCCTGGTCATCGGGGGTTTCGAGGCTCGCTCCGCTCGCACCTCAACCACCGACGGAAAGGCCAGCTGATGCTGCGGACCATGATGAAGAGCAAGATCCACCGCGCGACCGTCACCCAGGCCGACCTGCACTACGTCGGCTCGGTCACGGTCGACGAGGACCTGCTCGAGGCCGCCGACCTGCTGCCCGGAGAGCTGGTGCACATCGTCGACATCACCAACGGCGCCCGCCTGGAGACCTACATGATCGCCGGCGAGCGTGGCAGCGGCGTGATCGGCATCAACGGCGCGGCCGCGCGGCTCGTCCACCCCGGCGACCTGGTGATCCTGATCGGCTATGGCCAGATGGAGACCGCCGAGGCCAAGGAGTTCCAGCCGCACGTGGTGTTCGTCGACGCCGACAACAAGATCCTGGCCACCGGCTACGACCCCGCCGAGACGTTCGATGGTGCCGGCCTCGTCCGTGGTGATCTCACCGCCCGATAGGGTCGGCGAATGGCCTCTGTACGCCGGGTTCCGGGCCGCTTGACCGCGCCCGAGCCGGGCTGGACCACCCGTGCCGACGTGGTGATCGTCGGCTCCGGCATCGCCGGCCTGACCGCCGCGCTCCGCCTGCGCGAGCACGTCGACAAGGTGCTGGTGGTCACCAAGGACGTGCTCTCCGCCGGCTCCACCCAGTGGGCGCAAGGCGGGATCGCGGCCGCGCTCGGTCCGGGCGACACCCCCGAGCAGCACGAGGTCGACACCCTCGTTGCCGGCGCGGGTGCGTGCGACCCCGCCGCCGTACGCGCCCTGGTGACGGAGGGTCCCGACGCGGTGCGCGAGCTGATCGCGCTCGGCACCAACTTCGACCACGACGACGACGGCGTGATCTCGCTGACCCGCGAGGGCGGCCACCACCGCGACCGGATCGTGCACGCCGGAGGCGATGCCACCGGCGCGGAGGTCCAGCGGGCCCTGAACTCCGCGGTCGCCAACGCACCCGACATCGAGGTGATCGAGCACGCGCTGGCCGTCGACCTGCTGCTCGACGAGGCGGGCGGGGTGGCCGGCGTGACGCTGCACGTGATCGGCGAGGGCGTCCGCGACGGCGTCGGCGCCGTGCTCTGCCGGGCGGTGGTGCTGGCCAGCGGCGGGCTGGGCCAGGTCTTCGCCCAGACCACCAACCCCGCGGTCGCCACCGGCGACGGGATGGCGCTCGCCATCCGTGCCGGCGCCACGCTGCGCGACCTGGAGTTCGTGCAATTCCACCCGACCGTGATGTACCTCGGTGCCGACTCCGTGGGCCAGCAGCCGCTGATCTCCGAGGCAGTGCGCGGCGAGGGTGCGGTGCTCGTCGACTTCGAGGGCAACCGGTTCATGAAAGGCCTGCACGAGCTCGCCGACCTGGCGCCGCGCGACGTGGTCGCCAAGGCGATCACCCGCCGGATGCACGAGACCGGCCACCCACACATGTGGCTGGACGCGCGGCACCTCGGCGCGGAGCTCTGGGAACGCCGGTTCCCCACGATCCTGGCCACGACCCGCTCCCACGGCGTCGACCCGGTGACCGACCTGATCCCGGTCGCCCCTGCCTGCCACTACGCCTCGGGCGGTGTGCGCACCGACCTCGACGGACGGTGCGACGTCCCTGGCCTCTACGCCACCGGTGAGGTGGCCTGCTCGGGGGTCCACGGCGCCAACCGGCTGGCCTCCAACTCGCTGCTCGAGGGGCTGGTCTTCTCACGCCGGATCGCCGCGGTGCTGCCCGGCGAGCTCCGGCCGTGGTCCGACCCGGCGCCTGACCAGCGCACCCCGGGGCTGGTGTCCGGCACGGTGCGCGCCGAGCTCCAGGACGTGATGACCTCCCGCGTGGGCGTGCTCCGCAGCGCCGACGGCCTCGCCGAGGCCGCGGAGCGGCTCGACAAGCTCGGCACCGCCCACAGCGACCTGGTCGACCTCGAGTCGTGGGAGGCCACCAACCTGCTGACCGTGAGCACCGCGCTCGCCGACGCGGCCGCGCTGCGGGAGGAGACCCGGGGCTCGCACTGGCGCGACGACTTCCAGGCGCGCGACGACGAGCGGTTCGCCGGGCACTTCGACGCGACCATGGCCGACGGCGCCCCGACGCTGGCCTTCCAGCCCGCCCCGCCCTCCGACGGGGTCACGGCATGAGTGTGGCGCGCACCCCGCTCGAGGAGATGCCCGAGGCGCTGCTGACCGAGCTCATCGACGACGGACTCGAGCCTGCGGCCATCCACGCGGCGATCACCCGCGCGATCGACGAGGACCTCCCCGGCGGTCCGGGCGACGACGACCGCACCAGCGCGGCCACGATCCCGGCGGAGGCCCGCGGGGCGGCCGACTTCGCTGCTCGCGAGCCCGGCGTGGTCGCCGGCCTGGGGGTGGCCGCGATGGTCTTCCACTTCGTGATGGGCGACGACGTGCTCGTCGCCGACCGGGTCCTCGACGGCACCCGCGTCTCTCCTGGCGACGCCCTGATGCGGGTCACCGGCCCCACCCGCGGCCTGCTCACCGCCGAGCGCACCGCCCTCAACTTCGCCTCCCACCTCAGCGGCGTGGCCACCGCCACCGCGTCGTGGGTCGACGCCCTCGAGGGCACCGGCGCCCGGGTGCTCGACACCCGCAAGACGCTGCCCGGGCTCCGCGCGCTGCAGAAGTACGCCGTCCGCTGCGGCGGCGGCACCAACCACCGGATGAGCCTCTCGGACCGGGCGATGGTCAAGGACAACCACGTGATCGCCGCGGGTGGCGTGGTGCCGGCGCTGGAGGCGGTCCGGTCGGCGTACCCCGGGCTGCGGGTGGAGGTCGAGGTGACCGACCTCGACCAGCTGCGCCGGCTCCTCGACGCCGGGTGCGAGGAGATCCTGCTCGACAACATGCCCACCGAGATGATGGCGGAGGCGGTCCGGATCACCGCCGGCCGGGCGACCCTCGAGGCCTCCGGCGGGCTGACCCTCGAACGCGCCCGCGAGGTCGGCGCGACCGGTGTCGACTTCGTGTCGGTCGGCGCGCTCACCCACTCGGTGCAGGTGTTCGACATCGGCATGGACCTCCGCGAGGGCTGACATGACGCTCCTCGCCGCCGACATCGGCAATGCCCACACCGTGCTCGGGCTGGTCGCCGACGGCGAGGTCACGGCCGACTGGCGGGTGGCCACCGTCGAGAGCCGCACCGCCGACGAGTGGTCGGTGCTGATCCGCGGGCTGCTCGGCGAGCTCATCGACGAGATCGACGGGATCGCGGTCTGTGCGACGGTGCCGGCGGTGCTGCACGAGTGGCGCGACATGCTGGTGCGCCACTTCGGCGAGGTGCCGCGCGTGGTGGTCGAGCCCGGTGTCCGCACCGGCGTACCCGTGCTGATGGACAACCCGCGCGAGGTCGGCACCGACCGGATCATCAACGCCCTCGCCGCCGCCACCCTGTACGGCGGCCCTGCGATCGTCGTCGACTTCGGCGGCACGGCCACGACGTTCGACGTGGTGAGCGACAAGGGCCAGTACGTCGGCGGCGCGATCGCCCCGGGCATCGAGATCTCGCTGGAGGCCCTCGGTCGCCGCGGCGCGCAGCTGCGGAAGGTGGAGCTGCTCCGGCCGCGCTCGGTGATCGCCAAGAACACCGTGGAGGCGCTGCAGTCGGGGATGGTCTTCGGGGTCGCCGCCCAGGTCGAGGGGATCGTCGCCCGGATGACCGCCGAGCTCGGCGCCGACCCGCCGGAGGTGAACATCATCGCCACCGGATATCTCGCGCCCCTCGTGATCGAGGAATGCGCGTGTTTCACCGCCCATTCACCGTGGCTCACTCTCAAAGGCCTTGATCTGGTATTCGCGCGCAACACCTAATTGCATTGTCGGGGATATTCCTATATTGATATCCGTGGCATAATTCTCAATTAAGAGAATTCCCGACAACAGATGAGGTGCCTTCCGTGGCGCAAAAGGTGAACATCGTCCTGATCGACGACATCGACGGCTCCGACGCTGTCGAGACGGTGTCGTTCGGGCTGGACGGCACGTCGTACGAGATCGACCTGAACAAGAAGAACGCCGCCGCCCTGCGCGACGCTCTCGCGGGCTACGTCGGGAACGCCCGCAAGGTCACCGGCAGCCGCCGCGGCGGTCGGCGGGCGAGCGCCGCCACCCTCGGCCCCAGCGCCCGCGAGGTCCGCGACTGGGCCCGCTCCAACGGCTTCAAGGTGCCCGACCGCGGCCGCATCCCCGCCGACGTGCGAGAGGCGTTCGACAAGGCCAACTGACCTGTCTCGAACACGCTGACCCGTTGCCACTTGGCGGCGGGTCAGCGTGCTTGTTCGCTCTGGGCGTACCTACTTCTGTCCAACCTTGGAACGCGTAGGGTGGGGCGAGGGGTTGAGACACGTGCAACCCCCACGAAGCTTCAGGAGAGATGCGCATGTTCGAGCGGTTCACAGACCGAGCCCGAAGGGTGGTCGTGCTGGCCCAGGAAGAGGCCCGCATGCTCTCCCACAACTACATCGGCACCGAGCACATCCTGCTCGGCCTCATCCACGAGGGTGAAGGCGTCGCCGCGAAGGCACTCGAGAGCCTCGACATCTCCCTGGAGGCCGTGCGTGCGCAGGTCGAGGAGATCATCGGCCAAGGCCAGCAGGCCCCGAGCGGCCACATCCCGTTCACCCCGCGCGCCAAGAAGGTGCTCGAGCTGTCCCTGCGCGAGGCGCTGCAGCTCGGCCACTCCTACATCGGCACCGAGCACATCCTGCTCGGCCTGATCCGTGAGGGGGAGGGCGTCGCGGCCCAGGTGCTGCAGAAGCTCGGCGCCGACCTCAACCGGGTCCGCCAGCAGGTGATCCAGCTGCTGTCCGGCTTCCAGGGCAAGGAGTCCACGCAGGCCGCGGCCGCGCAGGGTGGCGGCGACGCGCCGTCGTCGTCGCTGGTGCTCGACCAGTTCGGCCGCAACCTCACCCAGGACGCCCGCGAGGGCAAGCTCGACCCGGTGATCGGGCGCGAGCAGGAGATCGAGCGGGTCATGCAGATCCTGTCCCGCCGTACCAAGAACAACCCCGTCCTGATCGGCGAGCCCGGCGTCGGAAAGACCACGATCGTCGAGGGCCTCGCCCAGGACATCGTCAAGGGCAACGTGCCCGAGACGCTCAAGGACAAGCAGATCTACACCCTCGACCTCGGCGCCCTGGTCGCCGGCAGCCGCTACCGGGGTGACTTCGAGGAGCGCCTGAAGAAGGTGCTGAAGGAGATCCGCACGCGCGGCGACATCGTGCTGTTCATCGACGAGATCCACACCCTCGTCGGTGCCGGTGCGGCCGAAGGCGCGATCGACGCGGCCTCGATCCTCAAGCCGATGCTGGCGCGTGGCGAGCTGCAGACGATCGGCGCCACGACGCTCGACGAGTACCGCAAGTACCTCGAGAAGGACGCCGCCCTCGAGCGCCGGTTCCAGCCGATCCAGGTCGCGGAGCCGTCCATCGCGCACACCATCGAGATGCTCAAGGGCCTGCGCGACCGCTACGAGGCTCACCACCGGGTGACCATCACCGACGAGGCGCTGGTCTCGGCCGCGACGCTCGCCGACCGCTACATCTCCGACCGGTTCCTGCCCGACAAGGCCATCGACCTGATCGACGAGGCCGGGTCGCGGCTGCGCATCCGCCGGATGACGGCACCCGCCGACCTGCGCGAGTACGACGACAAGATCGCCGAGGTCCGGCAGCGCAAGGAGGCCGCGATCGACGGCCAGGACTTCGAGGCAGCCGCGCGTCTGCGTGACGAGGAGAAGCAGCTGATCCTCAAGAAGTCCGAGCGCGAGAAGCAGTGGCGCGCCGGCGACATGGACGAGGTCGCCGAGGTCGACGAGGAGCTGATCGCCGAGGTGCTGGCGGTCGCCACGGGCATCCCGATCGTCAAGCTCTCCGAGGAGGAGTCCACGCGGCTGCTCAAGATGGAGGACGAGCTGCACAAGCGCGTCATCGGCCAGGAGGAGGCCGTCAAGGCGCTCGCCCGGGCGATCCGGCGTACCCGTGCCGGTCTGAAGGACCCGAAGCGTCCCGGCGGCTCGTTCATCTTCGCCGGCCCGTCCGGTGTCGGTAAGACCTGGCTGTCGAAGTCGCTCGCGGAGTTCCTGTTCGGCGACGAGGACGCGCTGATCCAGCTCGACATGAGCGAGTACGGCGAGAAGCACACCGTCTCCCGACTGTTCGGCTCGCCTCCCGGCTACGTCGGCTACGAAGAGGGCGGCCAGCTCACCGAGAAGGTGCGCCGCAAGCCGTTCTCCGTGGTGCTCTTCGACGAGGTCGAGAAGGCCCACCCCGACATCTTCAACAGCCTGTTGCAGATCCTGGAGGAAGGCCGTCTCACCGACTCGCAGGGCCGGGTGGTCGACTTCAAGAACACCGTCATCATCATGACCACCAACCTCGGCACCCGCGACATCGCCAAGGGCGTCAACCTGGGCTTCCAGCAGACGGGCGACGCGGCCGGCTCCTACGAGCGGATGAAGAGCAAGGTCTCCGAGGAGCTCAAGCAGCACTTCCGGCCCGAGTTCCTCAACCGTGTCGACGAGATCGTCGTGTTCCCGCCG
>DASTDJ010000192.1:0-9298 GCA_035710425.1 Nocardioides sp. | reverse complement strand
CCGCTCAAGGCGGAGGAGGTCGAGGCGATGCGCGACGCGGCTCTGGCCGCGATCAGCGCCGCCGCCGACCTGGCCGGGCTGAAGCAGGTGCGGATCGAGCACACCGGTGACCGCTCGCCGCTGGCGCTGGCCAACCGCGAGATCGGTGCGCTGCCGCCCCAGGCGCGCAAGGAGGCCGGACAGCGCGTCGGTCAGGCCCGCGGGGCGGTCAGCAAGGCACTCGGGGAGAGGCAGGTCGTGCTCGAGGCCGAGCACGAGGAGCGGATGCTGGTCGAGGAGACCGTCGACGTCACCCTGCCGACCGACCGCGCGCCCGCGGGTGCGCGGCACCCGATCACCACCGGCTCGGAGCTGATCGCCGACATCTTCGTGGCCATGGGCTGGGAGGTCGCGGAAGGCCCCGTGATCGAGGCGGAGTGGCTCAACTTCGACGCACTGAACCTCGGCCCCGACCACCCCGCCCGCACGATGCAGGACAGCTTCTGGACCGACCCGGCCGAGGACCACCTCGTGCTGCGCACGCACACGTCGCCGGTCCAGGCACGGACCATGCTGTCGCGCACGCCTCCGATCTACGTCGTCTGCCCGGGCCGGGTCTTCCGCACCGACGAGTACGACGCCACGCACAGCCCCGTCTTCCACCAGGTCGAGGGACTCGCCGTCGACGAGGGCATCTCCATGGCCCACCTCAAGGGCACGCTCGACCACTTCGCGACCGCCATGTTCGGCGAGGGGATCGTCACGCGCTTCCGGCCGTCGTACTTCCCGTTCACCGAGCCCAGCGCCGAGGTCGACCTCGTCTGCTTCGTCTGCCGCGGGGTCGACAGCGACGCGTGCCGCACCTGCAAGGGCGAGGGCTGGATCGAGTGGGGCGGCTGCGGCGTCGTGAACCCGCGCGTGCTGGCGGCCTGTGGCATCGACTCCGAGCGCTACTCGGGCTTCGCCTTCGGCATGGGGATCGACCGCACGCTGATGTTCCGGCACGGCATCGAGGACCTGCGTGCGCTGTTCGAAGGTGACGTGCGATTCACCCGCGCGTTCGGGACGGAGATCTGACATGAGGGCCCCCGTCTCCTGGATCCGCGAGTACGTCGACCTGCCCGCCGAGGTCACCACCGAGCAGCTCGCCGCCCGCCTCACCGCCCTCGGGCTCAAGCTCGAGAGCATCCACCGCCCCGGCGACGCGATCTCCGGGCCGCTGGTGATCGGCCGGGTGCTGACCATGGAGCCCGAGCCGCAGAAGAACGGCAAGACCATCAACTGGTGCACGGTCGACGTCGGCGACGCCAACGGAACCGGCGAGCCCCAGGGCATCGTCTGCGGCGCTCACAACTTCGCGCCCGGCGACCTGGTTGTCGTGGTGCTGCCCGGCGGGGTGCTACCCGGCGGCTTCGAGATCTCCGCGCGCAAGACCTACGGCCACGTCTCGGCCGGGATGATCTGCTCGGCCAGCGAGCTCGCGATCGGCGAGGACCACGCCGGGATCATCGTGCTTCCCGCTGACGCGGGGGAGCCCGGCGTCGACGCCCGCCCGGTCCTCGGCCTCGACCAGGAGGTCATCGAGTTCGAGATCAACCCCGACCGCGCCTACGCGCTCTCGCTGCGCGGCGTGGCCCGCGAGGCGGCGCTGGGCTTCGACGCTCCCTACACCGACCCGGCACACCGTGACGTCCCCGCGCCCAACAGCGACGGCTACCCCGTCGTCATCGACGACCCCGAGGGGTGCCCGGTGTTCGTGGCTCGGGTGGTCAGCGGCATCGACCCCGGTGCGACCACGCCGGGCTGGATGGCCCAGCGGCTGACGCTGTCCGGCATGCGTCCGATCTCGCTGGCCGTCGACATCACCAACTACGTGATGCTCGAGCTCGGGCGGCCGATCCACGGCTACGACGCCGACAAGCTCCAAGGCCCGATCAGGGTCCGGCGCGCTGCCGAGGGGGAGCGGCTGACCACGCTCGACGGCACCGACCGGGCCCTGTCGACCGAGGACCTCGTGGTCACCGACGACTCCGGGATCATCGGCCTCGGCGGCGTCATGGGCGGCGAGACGACCGAGATGTCCGCGGACACGACCCGGGTGCTCGTGGAGGCGGCCCACTGGGACGCCGTCTCGATGTTCCGCACCGGCAAGCGGCACAAGCTCACCTCCGAGGCGGGCAAGCGCAACGAGCGCGGCGTCGACCCGATGATCACTCCTGCCGCGGCCGACCGGGTGGTCGAGCTGCTCGTCCAGTACGGCGGCGGCACCGCCGAGCCCGGCGTGACCGTGGTCGGGGAGCCGCCACAGCCCGCCGCGATCCCGATGGAGCGCGACCTGCCCGCGCGCATCTCCGGGATCGAGATCGCCGGGGACACCGCCGTCGAGAACCTCCGGAAGGTCGGCTGCCGGGTCGCGGACGGCGGGTTCGTGCCGCCCACCTGGCGCCCCGACCTCACCGATCCCTACGACCTGGTCGAGGAGGTCGTCCGGATCGTCGGCTACGACCAGGTGCCTTCGGTGCTGCCGCGCGAGGCGGCCGGCCGCGGGCTGACCCGCGAGCAGCGGCTGCGCCGCCGGATCGGCCGCACGCTGGCGGGCGCCGGCTGCGTGGAGGTGCTCAGCTTCCCGTTCGCCGGGTCCGCGACGTTCGACGCGCTGGGGCTGCCCGGTGACGACCCACTGCGTCGCACCGTCCCGCTGGCCAACCCGATCTCGTCCGAGGAGCCGGCGTACACCACGACGCTGCTGCCGGGCGTGCTCAAGGCCGCCGCCCGCAACATCGGCCGCGGCGCCCCGGGCGTCGCGCTGTTCGAGACCGGCACCGTCGCCTTCCCGGTCGATCGCGGTCCGGCCCCGATCTTCGGCGTCGACTGGCGGCCCAGCGACGACGACCTCGCCAAGCTGATGTCAGCGATCCCGGAGCAGCCGCAGTTCCTGGCCGTCGTTCTCGCCGGGGAGCGCGAGCGCGCCGGATGGTGGGGCAGCGGCCGCGAGGCCGGCTGGTCGGACACGATCGAGATCGTCCGACGGCTCGGCCATGAGCTCGGGGTCGAGGTGGAGGTGAGCTCCGCCGCCCGGATGCCGTGGCACCCCGGCCGCTGCGCGCAGGTCGCGATCGCGGGAGCCGAGTTCGGCCACGCGGGCGAGCTGCACCCCAAGGTCTGCAAGGCCTACGGCGTCCCGCCCCGGACCGGCGCGCTCGAGATCGACCTCGACTTCTTGATGAGGCACGCCGTCGACGTGGTGCCCGGACCGCAGTTCTCGACGTACCCCCTCGCGAAGGAGGACGTCGCCCTGGTGGTCGACGCGGGCGTCACGGTCGCGGCCGTGCAGGAGGCGCTGCGCGCGGGGGCCGGCGAGCTGCTGGAGTCGGTGCGCCTGTTCGACGTGTTCACCGGGGAGCAGATCGGGGCCGGCAAGAAGTCGCTGGCGTTCGCTCTGCGCTTCCGGGCACCCGACCGGACGCTCACCGAGGAGGAGACCTCCGCCGCCAGGGATGCGGCCGTCGCCGTCGCCGCCGAGCGCACCGGCGCGGTGCAACGCGTCTGATTCGCTAGCGCGCCCCTATGGCCACCCCTACGATCTGAATCGACCTGAAGGGGCCGCCAGATGAACCAGCAGGACGGTCGCGAGCTGCACGAGCTCCTGCGCGAGCTGGTGGAGCGACAGGGTGCGGGCGTGATCGAGACGCCCGAGGCCTTCCGGGCGGCGCTGGACGACTTCCTGAGCGAGGACGAGGCCACCCTGGGTGAGCTCAACCTGCTCGGCGACGCGGTCCGGCTGGGCGCCGTCGACCGACTTCTCTCGATGCTCGACCACGGGGCAGACCCGCACGCAGCAGTGGCCGAGGCGGGCGACACCCTGGCCCGCGACCGCGGGACCGAGGACCAACGGCGCACCCGCTGGGCGGTCGCCGCCGTCGGCTACGCCACGGGCCGGATCAGCGAGCCGGTCGTCGCGGCCTACCGCACCGGTGCGCCGCCGTCGGTGCCTGCTCCGCCCGCGACCGTCGAGCCGCCCGCGCAACCGGCGCCACCCCCCACCCCACCGCCCTCCGCTCCGCCGGCGCCGGAGACGGCCGTCAACCCGGGGTTCGGACCGGGCACGCTCTCCGGGCGCTCGGTCGATGCCGACACCTGGGACCAGCAGCGGCAGGCGCCGGCGTACCCACCGCCGGTCCCCACGCAGCAGGGTCGACGACGCGCCTGGCCGGTCGTGCTCGCGGTGCTGGTGCTGCTGCTGGCCGGGGGAGGGGTGCTGGCGTGGGTACTGACCCAGGACGACGACAGCCCGTCGGACAGCGCCACGGACGATCCCACCGACAACCCGACCGACGAACCCACCGACGAGCCGACCGAGACCGGACCGATCGACGTCACGAGCAACACCGTGCTGGTGCCGATCAAGCGCGACGGCAGCTCCAAGATCTACGCCGTCGACCCCGACGACCCCGACTCGATCGCGCCGATCACGCCGGGGGACAACGACAACTTCCCGGCGATCTCGCCGGACCGGGAGTCGATCGTCTACCTCGCCCGGGCCACGGATGACGCGGTGTGGCCGATCGTGCTCGACGTCGCCACCGGCGCGAGTCATCAGCTCTTCGACAGCGAGGACGCCTGCGACTACGCGCGACGCCCGGCGTTCAGCCCGGACGGGCAGCGCCTGGCGCTGAACTGCATCGACGCCGAGGGTCAGTCGACCGGCATGTTCATCGTCGACCCCGGGGGAGGGCTGGACCAGGCGATCGAGGTCGAGGGCGTGGTGCGCGGCACCCCCACCTGGGTCTCCCAGACCCAGCTGGTCGCCTCTGTTGCCGACTCCGAGGACAGCCCGTCGTCGCTCTGGCTCTACGACATCCAGACGAAGGTCGCGGAGCAGCTCACCTTCGGCGAGGGCTGGGACACCCATCCCGACTGGGTCTCCGGCCCGGAACTCCTCCTGTTCGTCCGCAGCGAGTCGGAAGAGCCCACCGGGGAGCTCTGGACCATGCCGATCGACGGCGAGCCCGAGCAGGTCGACGTCGGTCAACCGGTGCTCGACCCGGTCTGGTCTCCCGGCGGCACCGAGATCGCGTTCCGCACCGAGGACGACACGCTGGCCACCGTCCTCCTCGACGATCCGGGGAACGTCGTGGAGGTGCCTGGCACCGAGGACGTCAGCGGCCCCCCGGTCTGGGGGGACCGCTGACCGGTTGATCGGACTAGTTGATCGGGGCGGTCACCAGCGCCGCGAACCGGTCGTAGACCGTGCGGTCCCCGGTGACGGTGACGCCTTCGTCGTCGCCGCGGTGCCAGAGCCAGGCGTCCATCGATCCGGCCGGTGCGGCCACCACGGCGTCGGGATCGGCGCCGGGATCGGCGACGACGTCGATGTCCGGCTCGTCGTACTCCTTGCCACTGTCGGGGTCGGTGCCGGTGAACTGACCGAGGCGCACCCACACGGACTGGTCGACATCGGTGAGGTCGAACCGGAGCAGGCCCTCGGCGGGGGTGAACGTGCCCCAGGCCGGGCTGCCGCCGTACATCACCGCCAGGCACTCGTGCACGCCGTCGGCGGCGAGCGCGGGGTCGATCTCGGTGAGGCTGCCGGCCGTGAGCTCCGCATCGAGACGGTGGATCAGGGCCTCGTGGGCCTGCCGGCGCCCGATGAACCCGGCGGTCTGGTCGGTCGACCAGGTCCAGGCCCGCTCGTCGGGACCCACCGAGGCGAGTGCGGTGCTGAGCCGGGCGGTGGCGGCGTCGAACGCCTCGAACAGGCCGGCCCGGGAGTCCGGGCGGACCAGCTCGGGATAGCCGTCGGGACCATCAGGCCGGTGCTCGAGGATCCAGGCCCAGAAGTCCTGGACGTCGGCCCCGAGGTGCCAGAGCAGGTCGGCGGCGTTCCAGTCCGGGCACGAGGGCACCCGGGTGTCGAAATCGCAATCGGCGAGCGCCACACGGAAGCGCTGCGACTCGTTGCGGAGGTGATCGAGGTAGAGGTCGTATGTGAGTCGAGTCATTTCGGGCAAGGTTAATGTTCGACAACGGGCGACCAGATGTCGGGCTGGTTGCAAATGAAGTTGCAGTCCTTTGTATAGTCATGCACATGACGACGACGAAGCGGGTAGCGGTCGCCGGAGCCAGCGGGTACGCCGGCGGCGAGGTGCTGCGACTGCTCCTCGGCCACCCGGGCGTGGAGATCGGTGCGCTCACCGGCGCCTCCAACGCGGGCGAGACCGTGGGGTCGCTGCAGCCGCACCTGGTGCCGCTCGCCGAGCGGGTGCTCGAGCCCACCGAGCTCGACGTGCTCGCCGGTCACGACGTGGTCTTCCTCGGCCTCCCGCACGGCCAGTCCGGCGCCATCGCCGCCGAGCTGGGTGACGACACGGTCGTGATCGACTGCGGGGCCGACTTCCGGCTGGACGACCCGGACGAGTGGGAGCGGTTCTACGGCGGCACGCACGCCGGCACCTGGCCCTACGGGCTGCCCGAGCTCCCCGGCCAGCGGGACGCCCTGCGGGGGGCGACGCGGATCGCCGTCCCGGGCTGCTACCCGACCGTGTCGACGCTGACGATGGCTCCCGCGGTCGCGTCGGGACTGGTCGAGCCCGACGTCGTCGTGGTCGCCGCGTCCGGCACCAGTGGCGCCGGCAAGGCGGCGAAGCCGCACCTGCTCGGCAGCGAGGTGATGGGCAACGCCAGCGCCTACGGCGTCGGCGGCGTGCATCGCCACACTCCCGAGATCACCCAGAACCTCTCGACGCTGACCGGCGACAAGGTGTCGGTGAGCTTCACGCCGCTGCTGGTCCCGATGTCGCGGGGCATCCTCGCGACCTGCAGCGCTCGCGTCGCCGACGGTGTGACCGCCGAGGACGCGCACGCGGCGTACGTCAAGGCCTACGCCGATGAGCCGTTCGTGCACGTGCTCCCACCCGGCCAGTGGCCGCAGACCCAGTCGGTGCTCGGCTCCAACTCCGTCCACGTCCAGGTCACCGTCGACGAGACCGCACGCCGCCTGGTCGCGGTCGGTGCCGTCGACAACCTCGCGAAGGGCACCGGCGGCGCCGCCGTGCAGTGCATGAACCTCGCGCTCGGGCTGCCGGAGGACACCGGCCTCACGACCGTGGGCCTCGCGCCATGAGCGTCACCACCCCGGGCGGCTTCCGGGCCGCCGGCGTCGCCTGCGGCCTCAAGACGACCGGCGCCAAGGACCTCGCGCTCGTCGTCAACGACGGCCCGACGTACGACTCGGCATCGGTGTTCACCGCCAACCGGTGCCAGGCCAACCCCGTGCTGTGGAGCCAGCAGGTCGTCAAGGACGGCATCGTCCGGGCGGTGGTGCTCAACAGCGGTGGCGCCAACTGCTACACCGGCCCCGAGGGCTTCCAGACCACCCACCGGGTCGCCGAGCGGGTGGCGGCCGACGTCGGCATCGGCGCCGGCGACGTCGTGGTCTGCTCCACCGGCCTGATCGGGCTGGCCAACCCGCCCGAGCGGCTGCTCGACGGTGTCGACGCGGCGTACGCCGCGCTCTCGCCCGAGGGTGGCGGCGACGCGGCGGCCGCGATCATGACCACCGACTCCGTCAGCAAGCAGGTGGTGGTCGAGGGCGCCGGGTGGTCGATCGGTGGGATGGCCAAGGGCGCCGGGATGCTCGCCCCCCAGCTGGCCACCATGCTCGTCGTGCTCACCACCGACGCGATCGTCCCGGCCGCCGACCTCGACGCCGCGCTCCGGGCGGCGACCCGGGTCAGCTTCGACCGGCTCGACTCCGACGGCTGCATGTCGACCAACGACACGGTCACGGTGATGGCCAGCGGTGCCAGCGGGATCACCCCGTCGCTGCCCGACTTCACCGCGGCGCTCACCGAGGCCTGCACCGACCTGGCGATGCAGCTGCTCAAGGACGCCGAGGGCGCCGACCACGAGATCGCGATCACCACCCTCAACGCGGCCAGCGAGGACGACGCCTTGACCGTCGGCCGGAGCGTGGCTCGCAGCAACCTGTTCAAGGCCGCGGTTTTCGGCAACGACCCCAACTGGGGTCGGGTGCTGGCCAGCATCGGCACCACCGACGCCGCGTTCGACCCGGCCGACCTCGACGTCGCGATCAACGGGGTGTGGGTCTGCCGGTCGTCCACCCCGGCCGAGGATCCGGCCACCGTCGATCTGAAGCCCCGAGAGGTGAGCGTGACCATCGACCTGAAGGCCGGCTCCGAGCGGGCGACCGTCTGGACCAACGACCTGACCCACGCCTACGTCCACGAGAACAGCGCGTACTCCTCATGAACGACTCCAGCACCGGCGAGTTCGACACCAGCAGGCCCGACCAGGCCAAGGCCCGCACCCTGGCCGCGGCGCTGCCGTGGCTGAAGCAGTACCACCGCAAGATCATCGTGGTGAAGTACGGCGGCAACGCGATGTCCGACGACGAGCTCAAGCGCGCGTTCGCCGAGGACATCGCCTTCCTGCGGTTCGCCGGGTTCCGGCCGGTGATCGTGCACGGCGGCGGCCCGCAGATCTCCAAGATGCTCGACACCCTGGGCATCGAGTCGGAGTTCAAGGGCGGGCTGCGGGTCACCACGCCGGAGGCGATGGACGTCGTCCGGATGGTGCTCGTCGGCCAGGTGCAGCGCGAGCTGGTCGGCCTGATCAACGAGCACGGCCCGCTCGCCGTCGGGCTGTCCGGCGAGGACGCCGGTCTGTTCACGGCCGAGCAGGCGACGTCGGTGATCGACGGCGAGGAGGTCGACCTCGGGCTGGTCGGCGAGGTCGCGCGGGTGCGGCCGGAGGCGGTGCTCGACCTGATCGAGGCGGGCCGGATCCCGGTCGTCTCCAGCGTCGCGCCGGACGCCGACGGACAGGTGCACAACGTCAACGCCGACTCGGCGGCCGCCGCGCTGGCCGTCGCCCTGAAGGCGGAGAAGCTGCTCGTGCTCACCGACGTCGAGGGTCTCTACCTCGACTGGCCCGACCCCACCGACGTGATCGGCGAGATCGGCCCCGAGGCGCTGGCGGAGATGTTGCCCACGCTGGCCAGCGGCATGGTGCCGAAGATGAAGGCCTGCCTGCAGGCGATCGAGGGCGGCGTCCCGCGCACCACCGTGGTCGACGGCCGCGAGCCGCACGCCGTACTCCTCGAGCTGTTCACCAAGGAGGGGGTCGGCACCCAAGTGCTGCCCGGAGTCGAGACCAAGACGCGCAAGGCGCGGGAGGTGACGTCGTGACCGACGGCTGGAAAAGGCGCTACTCCGGCGCCCTGATGAACACGTTCGGCCCCCCGCGCCTGGCCCTGGTGCGCGGCGAGGGGGCGCACGTCTGGGACGAGGACGGCCGC
>DASTDJ010000191.1:0-2799 GCA_035710425.1 Nocardioides sp. | reverse complement strand
GGCCGCGGTCGCCATCGACGCGCGCATGCCGGTCCTGGACCTGGTGCCCGCGCTGGAGGCGGCGTTCGCCCCGGTCAGCGCGGCGCCGCTGGTCGGCGCCGTCGGCAGCGACGCCGTCGTCCTGCTCCGCGGGTGGGCAAGGCCGCTCCCGCAACGGGTCCGCTCCCAGGTCGGCGAGGCCGCCACCACCCTTGCCGAGCTCGCCCCCGCCGCCGGCAGCGTGGTGGCCGTCGGTACGCCGACGGCCGACCTGTCCGGCGTCGCCGGCCAGGTCGCCCAGGCCCGCGACGTGCTGCGCATCGCGCAGCGGTTCGGCATCCGGTCCGGTGTGGTGCTGGCCCGCGACGTCGGGGCCCAGCGGCTGCTCTCGACGGGGGTGGAGCCGTCGGTGGCCTCGGAGTTCGTCGCCGAGCAGATCGGGCCGCTCATCGAGCACGACCGGGCCTACTCCGCCGACCTGGTGCGCACGCTCGACGCCTACCTCGCCGCCGGCCTCTCGAAGGCGGCGACCGCCCGCGCGCTCGGCATCCGCCGCCAGTCGCTGTACGGACGGATGGCCCGGATCGAGGCGCTCCTGGGCGTCAGTCTCGGCGACCCCGTCCAGGTCATGGGGCTCGGGCTCGCGCTGACGTCGTGGCGGATGCGGACCGGCCTCGACCCGCAGTCCGTCTTCGAGCGCGCGCAGCGGGCCCGGTGACGCGCGTCTAGGAGTCGAGCCACTTCCGGATCGCGTCGCCGTGCTGGTCGAGAGTGGGCGGTGGCAGGTGAGTCGGTCGCCCGCCGGAGTGCTCGTTGTCGTCGAACCGGATCGGCGAGCCGGGCAGCTCGAGGGTGCCGAGGGTCTCGTGGTCCACGGAGACCACCAGGCCCTGGGACCGGGTCTGGTCCCAGCCGTAGACGTCGTCGAGTGATCGCACCTTGCCGGACGGGACCCCCGCCTCGGCGAGCGCGGCCAGGACGTCCTCGGCGTCGCGGTCGGTGAACAGCCCCTCGATGACCTCGATCAGCTCGTCGCGTCGGTTGACCCGGTCGGCGTTGGTGGCGAACCGCGGGTCGGCAGGGTCGAGGCCGAACGCCGCGCACAGCTTCTGCCAGAGGCCCTCGGACCCGCACGCGATCTGGATCGGCGCGCTCGCCGTGGCGAACATGCCGTACGGCGCGATCGACGGGTGGTGGTCGCCGGCCAGGCCGGGCACCTCGTGGGCAACGGTCCAGCGGGTGCCCTGGAAGGCGTGCACGCCGATCATCCCGGCCAGCAGAGACGTCCGGACGACGCGGCCGCGGCCGGTGCGCTCGCGCTCGTGGATGGCGGCGAGCACGCCGTAGGCGCCGTACATGCCGGCGGTGAGGTCGGCGATCGGTACGCCGACCTTGGTGGGCAGCTCGGTGCCGGTGATCGACATCAGCCCGCCCTCGCCCTGGGCGATCTGGTCGTAGCCGGCGCGGCTCGCCTCCGGGCCGTCGTGGCCGAAGCCGGTGATCGAGAGGATCACCAGGCGCGGGTTGAGCTCGTGCAGTCGGGCGACGGGGAAGCCGAGCCGGTCGAGGACGCCGGTGCGGAAGTTCTCCATCAGCACGTCGGCGCGCTCGACCAGTCGCGCCAGGACGTCCTTGTCGTCGTCGGACTTGAGGTCGAGGACGATCGACTCCTTGTTGCGGTTGGCCGACATGAAGTACGTCGACTCGCGCTCGTCCGCCTCGCCGACGAAGGGCGGTCCCCACGAACGGGTGTCGTCGCCGCCGGGGGACTCGACCTTGATCACCCGGGCGCCCATGTCGCCGAGCATCATCCCCGCGTGCGGCCCGGCCAGCGCGCGGGTCAGGTCGAGGACGACCAGGTCGGACAGGGGGCCGCTCATGCCAGGTCCGCCAATCTCGCGAGTGCCTTCGGGAAGATCTCGGCCGGTGGCGTGACCAGGCCCGCGCCGACCTGGCCCACCCCCGCAACCTTGCCGGCCATCCCGGTGTTGATCTGCGGGAGGATGCCGGTGCGGCACACGCGGGTCACGTCGATCCCGGTCGGGACACCCTGGAACTCCAGAACCGGCACCGACCAGCGGGGGTTCTCGCCGAGCGTTATCTCGTGCATCCGGCGGGTGGTGGCCAGGGCGTCGGGCACGGTCCCTCCGACCAGGCGGACGATCGCGGGAGCGGTGGCCATCGCGAACCCCCCGATGCCGGCGGTCTCGGTGATCGCAGAGTCGCCGATGTCGGGGTTGGCGTCGTCGGGGCCGTAGTCGCCGAGGTAGAGCCCGTCGGCGACCTGTGCCGGCCCGGTGAACCACTCGTCGCCGGTCCCCGACACCTGGATCCCGAAGTCGGTGCCGTTGCGGGCCATCGCCACGACCATCGTCGAGCCCTCGATCCCGCGCGCCGCGTCGAGCGCGAGCTTGCACGCGGGCATGGCGAGGTTGAGGAAGAAGTGGTCGTTGCCGCCGATGAAGCGCAGCGCCTCGGCTACGTCAGCGGCCGCAGCCCCGCTGGTCACCATCGACGGCCCGAGGTCGCGCAGCAGCATCAGGGTTCCGGCGCGGTTGCGGTTGTGGGCCTCGTCGCCCATCTGGAGCATCTGGGTGAGGATGCCGGTGACGTCGACCGGGTCCGATCCACGCACTGCGGCCTGCAGCAGCGGTCCGAGCACGTCGCCCATCCAGCGCAGCCGGGTGAGCACCTCGGGGGAGTAGGCGCCGTACCGGAGCACCTTGCCGAGGCCCTCGTTGAGCGAGCAGTAGGTCCGGCGACCGGTCGCCTGGTCCTCGAGCACGAACATCCACATGCTCGGGGTGACGACGCCCGCCA
>DASTDJ010000190.1:0-7576 GCA_035710425.1 Nocardioides sp. | reverse complement strand
CGCGCCCGTGACCGAGCGGACGACGTCGGGCCCGGTCACGAAGATGCGGCCCTCGGGGCCGAGGATCACGACGTCGGTGAGCGCGGGGCCGTACGCCGCGCCGCCCGCGGCCGGGCCGAGCACCACGGAGATCTGCGGGATCTTGCCCGAGGCCTGGGTCATCACGTGGAAGATCCGGCCCACGGCGTGCAGCGACAGCACACCTTCGGCCAGCCGGGCGCCGCCGGAGTGCCACAGGCCGATGATCGGGACCCGATCGGTCAGCGCGCGGTGATAGGCGTCGACCACGACCCGGCAGCCCTGGTCGCCCATGGCTCCGCCCATCACGGTGGCGTCGGAGCAGAAGGCGACCACGCGGGTGCCGTTGACGGCGCCCACCGCGGCGAGCATGCCGGAGTCGTCGTCGGGCGTGATCAGCTCGAGGGTGCCCTCGTCGAACAGGGCGCGCAGCCGGGTGACCGGGTTGCGCGGGTCCTGGTCCCGCGGCACCTTGGCGGGCTTGGCGGCGGCCGGTGCGGGCGCCGTCGTCATGAGACCGAACCGAAGGCGACCGCGACGTTGGCGCCACCGAAGCCGAAGGAGTTGTTCAGCGCGGCGATGTCGCCGAGCGGCAGGTCGCGGGCCTTGGTGGCGATGTCGAGCTCCACCTCGGGGTCCTGGTCGTCGAGGTTGATCGTCGGCGGCGCCACCCTGTGGTGCAGGGCCAGGACCGTCGCGATCGACTCCAGCGCGCCGGCGGCACCGAGCAGGTGGCCGGTCATCGACTTGGTGCTGGTGACGACGACCTCGGACACGTGGTCACCGAGGGTGGCGTGCAGCATCAGGCCCTCGGCGATGTCGCCCAGGGGGGTCGAGGTGGCGTGGGCGTTGACGTGCGCGATGTCGCTCGCGCTGATCTCGGCCTCCTCGAGCGCCCTCAGGATCGCCCGCGAGCCACCACGCCCGGCCGGGTCGGGCTGCGCGATGTCGTGGGAGTCGGCGGTGATGCCGGCGCCGAGCACCTCGGCGTAGATCCGGGCGCCGCGGGCCTTCGCGTGCTCCTCGGACTCGAGAACCAGCACGCCGGCCCCTTCACCGAGCACGAACCCGTCGCGGCCGGTGTCCCACGGCCGCGAGACCGTGGCGGGGTCGCCGGGGTTCTTCGACAGCGCCATCAGGTTCGCGACCGCAGCCAGCGGCAGCGGGTGGACGGCGGCCTCGGTGCCGCCGGCCAGCACGATGTCGGCACGGCCGAGCCGGATCTGGTCGACCGCCAGCGCGACCGCCTCGTTGCCCGACGCGCACGCCGAGACCGGCGTGTTGACCGCGGCCCGGGCGCCGACGTACAGGCTGATGTTGGCGGCCGGGGCGTTCGGCATCAGCATGGGTACGGCGAGCGGCGAGACCCGACGCGGCCCCTTCTCCTTGAGCGCGTCGTAGTTGGACAGCAGCGTGTTGACGCCGCCGATGCCCGATGCCATGGCCACGCCCAGCCGGTCCTTGTCCACCTCGGCGTCCTCGAGGCCGGCGTCGCGCCAGGCCTCCATCGCGGAGACCATGGCGAACTGCGACGACCGGTCGAGGCGCCGCGCCTTCACCCTTTCCAGGACCTCGGTCGGCTCGACCGCCGCGGTGCCGGCGATCTTGACCGGGAGTTCCTCCACCCAGTCCTGGGTGATCGTGCGGACACCGGAGCGGCCGTTCACCAGACCGTCCCACGTGCTCGCGACATCGCCACCCAGCGGGCTGGTGGTGCCCAGGCCGGTGACCACGACTCGTGTGCGACTCATCCGTGCAGACTCGATTCTGGTTGGGGTGTAGGTAGGGAAGGAAAGCCGTCAGGCCTGGGCGCGCTCGATGAACGCGACCGCGTCGCCGACGGTCTTGAGGTTCTTGACCTCGTCGTCGGGGATCGAGACGCCGAACTTCTCCTCGGCGGCCACGACGACCTCGACCATCGACAGCGAGTCGACGTCCAGGTCGTCGACGAACGACTTGTCGAGCTGGACGTCGTCGGCGTCGATGCCGGCGACCTCGTTGACGATCTCGGCGAGGTCGGCGCGGATCTCTTCGGTGCTTGCCATCAGGCGGTTCCTTCTCTTTGTGGTGGGTTATCAGGGAACGGTGACGACCTGGGCGGCGTACGCCAGGCCGGCACCGAAGGCAATGAGGAGAGCGGTGTCGCCGGACTTGGCGTCGCCCTCGGCGAGCATCCGGTCCAGCGCGAGCGGGATCGACGCGGCCGAGGTGTTGCCCTGCTCGGCGATGTCGCGGGCGATCCGGACGGTGTCGGGGAGCTTCATGGCGCGCGCCATCGCGTCGACGATCCGCATGTTGGCTTGGTGGGGCACGAAGCAGTCGAGCTGGTCCGCGCTGATCCCGGCGCGGTCCAGGGCCTGCTGACCGACCTTGGCCATCGCGAACGACGCCCAGCGGAAGACCGGGTTGCCCAGCATGGTCAGGTGGGGCATGGCCGGCTCGGGAGAGGCCATCACGTCGCGCCAGTCCTCCTTCTGCCGGATCAGGTCGAACTGCTCGCCGTCGGAGCCCCAGACGACGGGACCGATGCCCGGGATGTCACTGGGTCCGACCACCGCCGCACCGGCGCCGTCGGCAAAGATGAAGGCCGTGCCGCGGTCGCCGACGTCGGTGAGGTCGGAGAGCCGCTCGACACCGATCACGAGCACGTGGCGAGCGCTGCCGGCGCGCACGAAGTCGCTGGCCATCGCGACGCCGTGGCAGAAGCCGGCGCAGGCAGCGGAGATGTCGAAGGCCGCCGCCTGGTCGGTGCCCAGCTCGTGGGCGATGGCGGTCGCGATCGCCGGGGTCTGCAGCATGTGGCTGACGGTCGCCACCACGACGGCGTCGATCTGCCGGGCGTCGACGCCGGCGTGCTCGAGTGCCTTGCGCGAGGCCGCGACCGACATCATCTGGACGGTCTCCTCCGGCGTCGCCCAGCGGCGCTGCTTGATGCCGGAACGCTGCTGGATCCACTCGTCGCTGGAGTCGATCGCCTCGATGACCTCGGAGTTGGGGATGACTCGCGAGGGTCGGTAGGCGCCGATGCCCAGGATCGCGGCGTGCGCCGATCCGGTGCTGCTCTGCAGGCCACTCGTGGGGGCGGTCATGCCGCACCCACCGGGTGCAGCCGCAGCAGCGGTTGGCCGGGGGAGACCAGGTCGCCGTCCTCGACGAGCCACTCGACCACCTCGCCGCCGTGTGCGGCGGTGACGCTGACCTTGTCGCGGAGGCTGGCGACGTCGCCGATCTCGGCGCCGGCGCTGAGGACCTCGGCGTTGGCAGCGGCCTCGGCCATGGTGAACGTGCCCTTGGCCGGGGAGACCACCATCCGCCAGGTCGGCGTGGTGTCGATGATCGAGCCCTCACCGTGCTTCTGGCAGAACGCCCGGGCGTCGTCGAGCTGGTCGGGCGTCTTGAGGGCGAACGTCTCGACGCCCTTCAGCGCGCGCTTGGCGATGCCGGTCAGGGTGCCGGCCGGCGGCATCTCGAGGATGCCGGTGACGCCGAGGTCGCTCATGGTCTCGAGGCAGAGGTCCCACCGGACCGGGCTGGCGATCTGGCCGACGATCCGGCGGAGCACCTCGCGACCGTCGTGCAGCACGTGGCCGTCGCGGTTGGAGATCACGGGGATCCGCGGGTCGTGCACCGACACCGACATCGCGAGCCGGGACACGTGGGCCACCGCGGGCGCCATGTGGTCGGTGTGGAAGGCGCCGGCGACGGTCAGCGGCATCAGCCGGACCTTGGCCGGGGGCGTCTCGGCCAGCGCCGCGAGCTGCTCGAGCGTGCCGGCGGCGACGATCTGACCGGGGCCGTTGTCGTTGGCGGCCGTCAGCCCGTGCTCGGTGAGAGAGGCCATGATCTCGTCCCGGTCCCCACCCAGGAGCGCGGTCATTCCGGTGGGGGTGACCGCGGAGGCCTCGGCCATCGCCTTGCCGCGTTCGCGGACCAGCACCAGCGCCTGCTCGGCGGTGATCGTCCGGGCACCGGCGGCGGCCGTCAGCTCGCCGACGCTGTGACCCGCGACGGCGCCGATCTGGTCGAACGCGTCGGCCGGATGCGGGAAGAGCTCCAGGGCGGCGACCAGGCCGGTGCCGACCAGCAGCGGCTGGGCGACCTTGGTGTCCCGGATGGTCTCGGCGTCGGCCTCGGTGCCGTAGTGGGCGAGGTCGAGGCCGGCGACGGAGGAGAGCCACTCCATCCGGGCGGCGAACGTCGGGTCCTCGAGCCAGGGGGCGAGGAATCCGGGAGTCTGGGCGCCTTGTCCAGGAGCGACGATGACGAGCACGAGTCCACTGTGCCTGCCGGAGCGCCTCGGTCGCGCCTCCGAGGTCCACGAAACTCGCGCGCGAAACTTTGTAGGGTTTCTACAAATCCCGGCCCGACTGTCGTCCCAGGATCAACGCGATCTGGAGGGCCAGCGCGTCTCGAGGCGTGCCGGGGGCGAAGCCGGTGAGCTCCGCGCACTGGCGGAGCCGGTAGCGGACCGTGTTGGCGTGCACGAACAAGGTCCGCGCCGCTCCCTCCAACGAGCCTCCGGCCGCGAAGTACGCCGTCAGGGTCTCCACGAGGGCCCCCCGGGCGCCGAGCAGCGGCAGGTAGACGTCCTCGACAAGATGCCGGCGGGCGTGCCCGTCTCCGGCGAGGGCGCGCTCGGGAAGCAGCTCGCTGCTGAGGGAGGGCCTGGGCGCCTCCGGCCAGCCGGCCGCCGCGCGGAACCCGGCCAGCGCCGAGCGCGCCGACACCTGGGCGTGCTCGAGGTCCTCGCTGACCGGGCCGACGACCACCGGTCCCTCGCCGAACACCTCGATCAGCGGCTTGGCCGCGTCGCGCGAGTCGCCGACCCCGCCGAGGAGCACGACCAGGCGGTCGCCCTGCACGGCGCACAGGGCGTCCATCCCCGCGGCCCGGGCCGCCCGTCGTACCTCCTCGAAGAGGCCGGTCTCGGTGCGCTCGCTGGGAGCTGTGCCCAGCACGACCGCCACCTGGCCCCGACCGCCCCATCCCACCGCGCTGGCCCGCGACAGGATCGTCTCGTCGGCCTCGGCGCGCAGGACCGCGTCGACCACCAGGGCCTCGAGACGGGCGTCCCAGGCGCCGCGCACCTCGGCGGCCCGGGCATAGACCTCCGCGGTCGCGAACGCGACCTCCCGCGCGTAGCGCAGCACCGCAGCATGCACCTCAGGTGCGTCGCGGGGGTCGAGCAGCTCGTCGACGTTGGCCTCCACGACCTCGATCGAGAGCCGCACCAGGTCGACGGTCTGCTGGAGGTTGATCACGCCGGCGAGCGCCCTGGGCGCGGCCCCGAACACCGACGAGGCGACCTCGGTGCCCTCCAACGGGCCCGACCCGCCGGCTCGGAACCACTCCACGAAGCTGCGGATACCGGCCTGCACGATCAGCCCGACCCACGAGCGGTCCTCGGCACTGAGCTCCCGGAACCAGGGCATGTCCGCTTCCATCCGGGCGGTCGCCGCGGTGCTCAGGGTGCCGGAGGAGCGGGAAAGGGCCACTGCTGCCCGCTCGCGGGCGGATTCGCTCTTCTCGCGGGCCACGCCAGAACCCTAGACCCCCCGTAAATCAAGGGAAATCGAATGAATTCTCCGCGATCCGTGTTCCCCGTGCCGATCGTGTCTGCTTGAATCCTCAAACTGTCCGTCGACCAGGAGGCTGCGTGTCCGACCAGGCCCACGAGGTCCAGTACGTGACGATCCACGGCCATCGTCGGGCCTTCGTCAAGACCGGCTCCGGACCGGCTCTCCTGCTGCTCCACGGCCTGGGCTGCCACCACGGCACCTGGGAGCCGGTGATCGACACGCTCGCGCGCCACTACACGGTGATCGCGCCCGACCTGCTCGGCCACGGGCACTCGGACAAGCCACGTGCCGACTACAGCCTCGGCGGCTACGCCAACGGCATGCGCGACCTGTTGACCGTGCTCGGGATCGACCGCGTCACCGTCATCGGCCACAGCTTCGGCGGCGGGGTGGCCATGCAGTTCGCCTACCAGTTCCCCGAGCGCACCGAGCGGCTCGTGCTGGTCGCCTCAGGTGGCCTCGGCCCCGAGGTGTCGCCGGCGATCCGGGCCATCAGCACGCCCGGCTACCACCAGCTGATGGGCGTGCTGACGCTCCCCGGCGTCCGGCACGCCGGCAAGGCGGGGCTCCGGGCGCTGTCCTCGACCGGATGGAAGCGGACCCGCGACCTCGCCGAGGTCGCCGAGATCTACGAGTCCTTCAAGGACCCCCACACCCGGACGGCGATCCGGCACGTCGTGCGGGCGGTCGTCGACTGGCGCGGCCAGATCGTCACCATGGCCGACCGCGCCTACCTGACCGAGACGATGCCGATGGCGGTCGTCTGGGGCCGCGACGACACGGTGATCCCGGTCCGGCACGCCAGCAACGCCGCAGCGCTGGCGCCCAAGGCCCGGGTCGAGGTGATCCCCAACGCGGGACACTTCCCGCACAAGGACCACCCGGAGCGGTTCGCCAAGATCCTGCACGACTTCATCCGCAGCACCCGGCCCGCGCGCTACTCCCGCGCCCGGATCCGACGCCTGCTGCGCGACGGCCGGGTCGGCCCGGCGAGCCCGCTCGCCTCGGTCAGCGAGATCAGCTCCGCCTGATCGCGCGCTGACGGCGGCCTGGACGCCGACACCCGCTGCCGGGCCGGCATCCAGGTCACCCGTCACGGGTGGGTCTGACGCCGCTAGGCGTCGCCACCCTCCTGCTTCCGCCCCGAGACCGCGGTCGGGTCGTCGATGCGGTACTTGTCCATGGCTTCCTTGACCACGCCGCGGTCGACCTTGCCTGCATCGGCGAGCGCCTGCAGCGCCTGTACGACGACCGACTCGGCGTCGATGTGGAAGAACCGCCGCGCCGCGGGGCGGGTGTCGGCGAAGCCGAACCCGTCGGCGCCGAGGACCCGGTAGTCACCGGGCACCCAGCGCGCGATCTGCAGCGGCACCGCGCGCATGAAGTCGGACACGGCGACCGTCGGGCCGTCGAAGCCGGCCAGCTTGTCGGAGACGTACGCCGTCCGCGCCTCGTCGTCGGGGTGGAGCAGGTTCCACTCCTCGGCGGCGGCGCCGTCGCGGGCCAGCTCGTTCCACGAGGTGACCGACCACTGCTCGGCCTGGACGCCCCACTCCTCGGCCAGCATCCGCGCCGCCTCCCGGATCCAGGGGAACCCGACGCCGGAGGCCAGCAGCTGCACCTGCGGGGCGTCGGCGGTGGCGACGCGGTGCAGGCCGCGCAGGATGCCCTCGACGTCGACGTCGTCGGGCTCCTTGGGCTGCACCACCGGCTCGTTGTAGACGGTGAGGTAGAAGATGACGTCCTCGCCGTGCGGGTGGTCCTCGGTCTCGCCGTACATCCGCTCCAGGCCGGACTGCATGATGTGCGCGATCTCGTAGGCGAACGCCGGATCGTAGTGCACGACTGCGGGATTCGAGGCGGCCAGCAGCGGGGAGTGGCCGTCGGCGTGCTGCAGGCCCTCACCGGTGAGCGTCGTGCGCCCCGCGGTGGCGCCCATGATGAAGCCGCGCGACATCTGGTCGCCCGCCGCCCACATC
>DASTDJ010000189.1:0-10157 GCA_035710425.1 Nocardioides sp. | reverse complement strand
CGGCGGGGGCCTGGTGGAGACCGGGGCCGGCGGCGGCTCAGCCCGGTGCTGGGTCGCGGTCTCACCCATGACGGGTCGGCCGCAGGCCGTGCAGAACCGACCGGTGCCGAGGCGGTTGCCACAGCCGGTGCAGAACTTCATGCGCCCTCCCCGAGTCGACACGACGGGGGGATTGTATGTAACTCGCTAGCGGATCAGGTCCCGAGCGTCCGCTCGACCCAGCAGCTCGGGCAGTCGACGGACGGCGGTGGCGAGCTCGCGCAGGTCCGCGCCCTCGAGCGCCTGCGGCCCGTCGCACAGGGCCGTCTCGGGCGTCGGGTGCACGTCGACGATGACGCCGTCGGCTCCGGCGGCGATCCCGGCACGGGCGAGCGGCACGATGAGGTCCTTGCGCCCGGCCGCGTGGGAGGGGTCGATGATCACCGGCAGGTGGCTGGTGGCCTGCACCACCGGGACCGCCGAGATGTCGAGGGTGTTGCGGGTCGAGGGCTCGAAGGTGCGGATGCCGCGCTCGCAGAGGACGACGTCGAGGTTGCCGCGCTGGGCGATGTACTCCGCCGCCATCAGCCACTCCTCGATGGTCGCGGTCATCCCACGCTTGAGCAGCACCGGCTTGCCCGCCTCGCCGACCGCCTGCAGCAGCCCGAAGTTCGCCATGTTGCGGGTGCCGATCTGGAGCATGTCGGCGTGCTCGGCGACCACGCCGACGTCGCGGGCGTCGACCACCTCGGTGACCACCGGCAGCCCGGTGGCGGCGCGGGCGTCGGCGAGGATCTCCAGACCGCGGACGCCCAACCCCTGGAAGGCGTACGGCGAGGTGCGCGGCTTGAACGCGCCACCGCGCAGGATCGTGGCACCGGCCGACTTCGCCATCTGCGCGGACTCGAGGGTCTGCTCGGGCGTCTCCACGGCGCAGGGGCCGGCCATCAGCGCGAACGAGTCCGGGCCGATCGGCACCTGCATGCCGCTCGGGCCGACCCAGATCGTCGACCGCTCGGGATGGTGTTGTCGGCTGACCAGCTTGTAGGGATCGGAGATCCGGTGGACGTCGGCGACGCCCTTGAGGGTGCGCAGGTTGAGGTGGTGGAAGGAGTCGATGTCGCCGACCAGGCCGATGATGGTGCGCACGACGCCCTTGGAGACGAAGGCCTCCCCGCCCACGCTCTCGACCCGCTCGACGACGTGAGCGATGTCCTCGTCCGTCGCGTCGGGCGCCATCACCACGACCATGCCGGAGAAGGTAGTGGACCGGTGTCACGGTGAGGTCACACCGCCAGGTGCTGGACCTCGCCCTCGGGCTTGCGGGTCGGTCGCAGCTCGACCACCACCATCGCCGTCAGCACCATCGCGCCGCCCAGCAGCATCCGCCCCTCGAGAGACTCGCCACCGAGCAGGATGGCGAAGAACGCCGCGAACACCGGCTCCATGCTCATCACGATCGCGCTGCGGGTGGGCGACAGGTGAGCCTGCGCCCAGGTCTGCCCGAGCATCGCGAGGGCCCCTGCGAACACCGCCGTGTAGAGCACCGCCAGCCAGTCGCCGGTGGTGGCCGGCAGCACCACGCCGTCCGGCACCGTGGCGACCAGGCAGACCACCGAGACCACGATGATCTGCAGGATCGACATCCCCAGGGCCTGGTCGGGACGCGACCAGGCACCGAGCCCGACGATGTGCAACGCATAGAGAGCCGCGGCCACCAGGGTGAGCGCCTCGCCGTAGCCGACCGAGAAGCCGTCGAGGGTCAGCACGCCCAGGCCGGCCGTCGCGAGCGCGACCGCCGCCCAGGTGAGCTTGGTGATCCGGGTCCGCAGCAGCACGGCCGCGAACAACGGTGTGAACACGACGTAGAGCCCGGTGACGAAGCCCGAGACGCTGGCCGGGGTGTGTGCCAGCCCGGCGGTCTGCAGGATCTGCGCCACGCCGTACAGCCCGCCGAGCACGACCGCGTGCCGCCGTGAGTCCCGGGTCAGCCGGGCCAGTGCCTTGGGTGCGACCGCGACCATCAGCACGCTCGCGATCGCGAACCTGACGGCCAGGAAGTCCAGGGTCGGCACCCGGTCCAGCAGGTCCTTGATCAGGAAGAAGGTGCTGCCCCAGGCCGCCGTCACCGCCAGCAGCGCCAGCGTGGCCAGGAGGGTGGTACGACGTCCGGTCACGGCAGCCGCAGCGACTTCAGCAACGGGAGGTCGGCGTTGTCCGGGCTGCGGGAGCCCGGGGTCTCCGCGATGAACGGCACCCCCTCGGTGGCCGGGTGGGCGAGCAGCTCGCGGAACGCCTCGACCCCGATGTATCCCTCGCCGAGCTTCTCGTGCCGGTCGCGGAACCCGCCGCGCACGTCCATCGAGTCGTTGGCGTGGATCAGGCGGAGCCGGTCGGATCCGCCGATCTGCACGATCCGGTCCAGCGTGGCCGTCGCCCCGCCGGGCTCGTCGAGCGGAGCCCCCGCGGCGAAGACGTGGCAGGTGTCCAGGCAGATCCCGGCCTTGGGGTGGAAGTCCAGGGCGGCGAGGTAGGGCTCGAGGTCGTCGACGCCGGCGCAGAGCGACCGCCCCTGTCCGGCCGTCGGCTCCAGCAGCAGCCAGGGGGCGGCGTCGTCGGCGATCGCGTCGAGCACGGGCAGCAGTGCCTCGCGGACCCGGGCCAGCGCGGCGGCATGGCCCTCGGCGCCGCCGTCGAGGTCGACGTACGAGCCGGTGTGCACGACCACGCCCTCCGCACCGATCTCGGCGGCCCGGCGCAGGTTGTGGGCGACCAGCGCGACCGAGTTGGCGTAGGTCTGCGGGGTCGGGCTCCCGAGGTTGACGAGGTACGGCGTGTGGATGACCACGCGCAGCCCGCGCCGCTCGCACGCCTCGCGGAACGCAGCGTCTTCGGCCGCTCGCCCGGGCGAGAGCGCCCACCCGCGCGGGTTGCCGACGAACACCTGGATCGCCTCGCACCCGAGCGCGTCGGCATCCGCGATCGCCCCGCCGACCAGGCCCTTCCCGACCAGGACGTGGGTACCGACCGGGTTACGCAGGGCCGGAAGGTAGCAAGCGGCGGGGGTTGAGGTGCGAGGAGCGCCAGCGACGAGCCTCGAGACCTCCCGACGCAGCGTCAGACGACGATCAGGGTGATGGTGCTGCCCTTGGGGGCGAGCTCGCCCGCGCTCGGGTTGGTGCCGAAGACGAAGCCGAGCGGATCGGGGAACGACGAGTCCACCTCGACCTCGAAACCGAGGTCCTCGAGCTGCTCGGTCGCGTCCTCGACGCCCTGACCCCGGACCGAAGGCACCTCGATCAGCTCCGGGCCGAGGGAGACCGTGAAGTTGACGACGTCGTTGCGGAACAACGTGCCGCCGGAGGGGTCCTGGCTGATGACGTCGCCCTCGTCGACGGTGTCGCTGTACTCCTCGTCGGTGACCTTGGGCTTCAGGCCGCGGGTCTTGAGCGTCTGGATCGCCTCGTCGGCGTCCTTGCCGACCCAGTCGCCCACCTTGATCGGGCGCCTGCCCTTGCTCACGATCAGG
This sequence comes from Nocardioides sp., assembly GCA_035710425.1. GTDB lineage: Bacteria > Actinomycetota > Actinomycetes > Propionibacteriales > Nocardioidaceae > Nocardioides. Next base: position 6,649 of record DASTDJ010000189.1, on the reverse strand, counting down.
TCGACGGGCGCCCCTGGCTTCAGCGTGGTCCCGGCGCGCGGACGACTGCCGATCACCTCGCCCTCGGGCACCGTCTCCGAGTAGCGCTGCACCGTCTCGTCGTAGGCGAGCTTGACCTCGAGCAGTGCGTCCTGGGCCTGGTCCACGCTCCGGCCGCGCAGGCGCGGGACGTCGTAGCGCTCCTTGCCGAGGGAGACGGTGACCTCGACGGTGCCGCTGTCCAGCACCCGCGAGCCGGGGCTCGGGTCGGTCTTGATGACCCGGCCGTCGGGCACCGTCTCGGAGTAGACCGGATCGGCGTACTCGACCTTCAGGCCGGCGGCCTCCAGCTTGGCCTGTGCCTCGTCCTCGGTCATGCCGAGCACGCCGGGCGTCGAGGTGTAGCGGGCCCAGCCGAGCCAGTAGGCGCCGCCGCCGACGAGCAGCGCCAGCACCAGGGCCAGGACCAGCAGCAGCGGACCTCGGCGGGACCGGCGCGGACGCTCGCCGTCGGACGCCGGCTCCTCGGGCGGCCGCGGGGGAGGGGGCTTCGCCATGGGGTACGTCGTGGTGTGCTCGCGCTCGACCGGCTCCGGAGGGCTGGTCTCCCGGACACCGGGCTCGCGGACGCTGGGTGCCGGCTCGAGGATCTCGGCCAGCTCGGCTTCGTCCCAGAAGTCGGGGGAGGTGTCGGCCTCGCTGGCGCTCAGCGACACGGGGAGCAGGTCTTGGGTCAGCTCTGGATCGTCGGTCACGCCGTCTTCCAGGGCGTTGCTGACCCGGTGCACCTGGTGCAGCAGCACCGACGCGTCGGCCGGCCGCAGGCCCGGCTCGCGCGAGGTGGCGCGGGCGACGAGCGCGTCGACGTACGACGGCAGCTCGGGCACCAGTGACGAGGGCGGCGGCACGTCGTTGTGGACGTGCTTGTAGGCGACCTGGATGGGCGTCTCGCCCTCGTGGGGCTTGGTGCCGGTGAGCAGCTCGAACATCACGACCCCGGCGGCGTAGACGTCGGCGCGGGCGTCTGCGTGGCCCTCGACGACCAGCTCGGGGGCGAGGTAGGAGACGGTGCCGATCAGCACGCCCTTGGTGGCCGTGTGCTGGGTGTCGGTGCTGACCGCCTTGGCCAGCCCGAAGTCGGCGACCTTGACCCGGCCGTCGTCAGCGATCAGCACGTTCTCCGGCTTGATGTCACGGTGGATCAGCCCGGCCCGGTGGGCGGAGCCGAGCGCGGAGAGCACCGGCTCCATCAGCGCCAGCGCCTTCGTGGCGGGCATCGGGCTCTCCTTGGAGATGGTGTCTCGCAGCGTGTGGCCGGAGATCAGCTCCATCACCAGGAAGACGGTGCCGTCGTCCTCACCCTGGTCGTAGACGCCGACGACGTTGGGATGGGAGAGCCGGGCGGCGGCCCGCGCTTCACGTACGAAACGGGCGGCGAACGCGTCGTCGTCGCCGAGCCCCGCGTGCATGATCTTGACCGCGACCGTGCGGTCGAGGCGCAGGTCGGTGCCCTCGTAGACGCTGGCCATGCCGCCGCGGGCGATGCGGGGTCCAACCCGGTATCTCCCGTCGAGGACCCGACCGACGTTGGGGTCGCCAGAAGACGCACCGCCACCCGGGCGGGCATGCGCGTCGTGCTGCACAGCGACCCTCCTGCTCCGGACGGGGAAGTGCTCCGGAGGCCTCATCGTACGGTTGTCGCTCAGGTGGGCCAGCCCAAGGGCCGGGCCCCGGCGTGGCGCACGCGGACCGTGGCAGCATGGGAGGCATGAGCGAGACGCGACTCGCGGACCACGACCTGAGGGCGTTGGTACCCGAGTGGATCGACTGGGCGACCGCGGCAGAGAGGCTCGGCGTCACCGTGGCGAAGGTGCGGACGATGGTGAAGGACCACCAGCTCGCCGACGCCGTACCGAGCGCCGGAGCGGGTCCGCAGATCCCCGCCGACCTGATCCAGGACGGCTTCCCGGTGAAGGGGTTGCCGGGGCTGCTGACCCTGATGCACGACAACGGGTACGACGACCGCGAGTGCATCGCCTGGCTCTACCTCGACCAGGAGCTGCCCGGCCGGCCGATCGACGCGCTGCGCGAGAACCGCGGCAGCGAGGTCAAGCGCCGGGCTCAGGCGATGGCGATCTGAGGACGGGGGCGTGCGCGGGATTCTTGGGGGTCGGCGCACGTTCGCTGCGGCACTGGTCATCGTGGTGCTCGCCTCGATCGTGATCGGCGCACTGCGGGACGACGAGGGCGACGACGACGCGTCGGACGATTCCTCGTCGGGCACGCCGTCGAGCCAGGTCTCGACGGACGGGTCGCCCACCGCGTCGCCGAGTGGCCCGGCGTTCCCGACCGCGGTCGCACCGTCGAACGCCGAGACCGACCCCGAGAGCGGGCTGCCGGTCGTGAACGTCACCGATCTCCCGCCCGAGGCGGTCGAGACGCTGGAGCTGATCGACGCCGGCGGCCCGTTCCCCTACAGCGACGACGGCGAGACGTTCCTCAACTCCGCCGGCCTGCTTCCGGAGCAGGAGCCCGGCTACTACCGGGTCTACACGGTGGACACGCCCGACTCCGACGAAGCCACGAATCGGAGGGTAGTCACCGGGCAGGTGGACGAGTTCTACTGGACCGACGACCTCTACACGTCCTTCAGGAGGATCGAGAGATGAGCGGTCTTGCGGGAGTTCTGGCCGACCACATCACGCCCGGCGTCTACCGATGGCACGCCGCCTACCACGTCGCCGACGTGCAGCATGCGGTCGAGCATGCGGGCTGGAAGTTCGCCTATCTGGACGGGTGTCGGGTGGAGACGGCGGCGGAGTTCCACGACACGGTCGCCAACGCCCTGACGCTGCCGGACTCCTACGGCCGCACCATGGACTCCCTCGGCGAGTGCCTCTCCGAGGTCCCCGACGACGGGAGGCGGACGGTCCTGCTCTGGGACGCGTGGGCACCGCTGGCCCGCGCGGAGCAGCGCACGTTCACCTCGGCGGTCGACACCTTGCGGTCCAAGTCGTCGACGATGTGCGTGCTGCTGCGCGGCGAGGGCCCGGACCTCGGGCTGCCCAGCATCGACTAGACGGCGCGCTGGGTGGCGGCAGACGCCAGCTGCCGCAGCACGTCGCGAGCGGCGTCGTCGATCTCGGCCGCCTCGAGCGCGGTGACAGCCAGCCGCGCGAGCTCCTCGATCACCTGCTCCACCTGGGCGTGGGCGCCGGAGGAGTCGATGATCCGCCGCAGCTCCTCGACCTCGTCGAGGGAGAGCCTGCGGCCGAGGGCCGCGTCGAGGGTGGCCGCGTCGGCGGGGGAGGCGGCGTCGAGGGCGAGGGCGACGAGCACGGTGCGCTTGCCCTCGATCAGGTCGTCGCCGGCGGGCTTGCCGGTCGTCTCCGGGTCGCCGAACACGCCGAGCAGGTCGTCGCGCAGCTGGAAGGCCTCGCCGAGCGGCAGCCCGAACGACGACAGCGCCTCCAGCGTGGCCGGGCCGGCGCCGGCCAGCGAGGCGCCGATGTGGAGGGGTCGCTCGATGGAGTACTTCGCCGACTTGAAGCGCAGCACGGTCATCGCGGTGTCGACGTCGGCCCGGCCGCGCGCCTGCACGGACACGTCGAGGAACTGACCGGCGATCACCTCCGAGCGGCACTGGTCGAACAGGTCGAGCGCGGGTCCGACCCGGTCCCACGGCAGCCCGCACCGGCGCAGCATCTCGTCGGACCAGCCCAGCAGCAGGTCTCCGAGGAGGATCGCGGCGGCCGCGCCGTACTGCTCCGGGTCGCCGCGCCAGCCGTCGCTGCGGTGCTCGGCGCCGAAGGCGCGGTGGGTGGCCGGCCGGCCCCGCCGGGTGTCGGACGCGTCCATGTAGTCGTCGTGCACCAGCGCGCTGGCGTGCAGGAGCTCGAGGGCTGCGCAGGCACGGACCAGGGCGGTGTCGTCGGCCGGAGCGGGGTCGACGGCCCGGTGCCCCCAGTAGCAGAACGCGGCCCGGAACCGCTTCCCTCCGCCCACCGAGACCCGTGCCTCGGCCATCAGCCGGGCGGCGTCCGGGCCCAACGGGGCGAGGCGTGCTGCCTGCTCGTCGAGGAAGCCGTCGAGCGCCTTCTGGACCCCCGCGCGGAACTCCTCGCCGTCCCAGCCCGCCCTTGCGCCCGCCACGTGAAGGAGCCTAACGATTGGACATTCCCCGGTCCGGCCCGGTCCTCCTCCCTAGACTCGTGGCCATGACCGAGGACCGCGCACCCCGCATCGGAGAGCTCCTCAGACGCGGCGAGCGCTCTTTCTCCTTCGAGTTCTTCCCGCCGAAGGACGAGGAGGGTGAGCGCATCCTGTGGCGCTCGATCAGCGAGCTCGAGCCGCTGCGCCCGACGTTCGTCTCGGTCACCTACGGCGCGGGCGGCAACACCCGCGACCGCACCATCGCGATCACCGGCCGGATCGCCCGCGAGACGTCGCTGCTGCCGATGGCGCACCTCACCTGCGTGGGTCACACCACGGAGGAGATCGCCGGCATCCTGGTGCAGCTCGAGGACGCGGGCGTGCGCAACGTGCTGGCGCTCCGCGGCGACCCGCCCGGCGGGCCGGGCACGCCGTGGGAGAGCACCGAGGGCGGGGTCGAGTACGCCGCCGAGCTGGTGGACTTCATCCGGTCCAGCGCCGAGGGGCTGTGCGTCGGTGTCGCGGCCTTCCCCGAGGGGCACCGCGACGCCGAGAACCTCGACCGGGACGCGGCCGTGATGAAGGCGAAGCACGACGCCGGCGCCGAGTTCGCGGTCACCGAGATGGTGCTGCGGGCCTCGGACTACTTCGGACTGGTCGAGCGGTGCCGCGCGATCGGTGTCGACTTCCCGATCGTCCCCGGCATCATGCCGATCCTGAACCTCAACTCGATGAAGCGGATGGTCGAGCTCTCCGGCAGGGAGATGCCCGACGAGACGCTCGCGCGGATCCTCCCGCTGCAGGAGGACCCCGCCGCGGTGCGGGCCGAGGGCATGCGGATCGCCACCGAGCTGTGCGACGAGCTGCTGGCCGGCGGCGCGCCGGGCCTGCACTTCTACACGCTCAACCGCTCCAAGGCGACGCGCGAGATCTTCGGGGCGCTCAAGCTCGCCGTCTAGGCGACAGCGGGCCCGATCTCCTGGGCGACCAGCGCGGCCGACAGGCCGACGAACGGCAGCCCCGCACCGGGTGTGGCGTGCGCCCCGGCGGCGTACACACCGGGGATGGGGGTGGTCGGGCCGAGTCGCCGGCGCACGGTCCCGCGACCCTGCCAGAGCACGCCCATGGGCGAGCCGCCCCAGTCCTGGACGAGGTCGCGGGGGGAGCGGTCGACGCGGACGACGACGTTCTCGCGCACCTTGACGCCGAGCCGCGCGATCGTGAGGAGCATGTCCTCGGCGAGCTTGCCGCGGCCGTGCAGGGTCCAGGCGTGGTAGCCGTCGGGGGCCTGACCGCCGGTGTGGATCTCGATCGTCGCGTCGGAGTGCAGCACGGTCTCCCGCGGCAGGTCCGGCACCTCGCCCTCCAGGCCGAGGTGCGCGACGACCGGAGGGATCGCCGGCATCGTGCGCTCGACGTACGGCGCGAGCGCGGGCAGCCGGCGCGGGTCGGCCGCGCAGACCACCGCGTCGGCATCGACCTCGCCCATCTCGGTGGCGACGGCCGCGACCCGGCCCTCGCGGACGACCAGGTCGAGCACCGGGTTGCCGGTGAGCACGGTGACCTTGCGGGTCGCCAGTCGCTTCTCCAGGGCGCTGGTGATGCGGGCCATCCCTCCGGGCACGGTCCAGGCGCCGAAGGACTGCTCGAGGTAGGCGGTGAGCCCCACCCAGGACGGCACGTTGCGAGGGTCCTGGCCCCCGGCGATGAGCGGGTGCGCCGCGATCATCGCGAGCCGGTCGTCGCGGAAGCTGCGGCGCAGCCGCTTGTGCATGCTCTCGCGACCGTCGAGGTACGCCGCCACCTCGCGGGGCAGGTCGTCGGGTCGCCAGGGCACCTCGAAGTAGTGACGACGCAGCACGTCCCACACCTCGGCGTACTCGTCGACGTAGCGGATCCAGGCGTCGCCGAGCCCACGGTCGAGCTCCTCGAAGGCCGCCTTCTGCGCGGCGCGCGAACCGCCCGGCAACCGGAGGGACGTGTCGTCGACGAACCGGTGCTCGCGGATCACCTCCAGCGGCTCGAGCTCCCCGACCTCCTTCTCCAGCGGCCGCCCGGACTTGCGGAACAGGTCGCGCACCACCGCCGGTAACAGGGTGGCGTGCGGGCCGGCGTCCCACGCGAAGCCGTCCGCCTCGACCGTGCTCAGCGCACCGCCGAGACGGTCGGACCGCTCGAGCAGGGTCACCTCGTGCCCGAGCTTCGCCAGCCTCGCGGCGCTGGCCATGCCGCCGTACCCCCCACCCACGACCACGACGCGCATGGCGCGAACCCTAGTGGGCGCCTGCGGTGGTCTCGATACGCGCTCGCTCCTCCGTCGCTCGCGCTACTCGACCACCGAACCCCTCGTTGGTCGAGCAGCGCCGAACCCCTCGTTGGTCGAGTAGCGCCAAGCCATGTCGTTGGTCGATCAGCGCCGAACCCCTCGTTGGTCGATAGCACCAAGCCATGTCGTTGGTCGATCAGCCCCGAACCCCTCGTTGGTCGAGTAGCCGGGGCGTATCGAGACCACGCGAGC
>DASTDJ010000188.1:0-7767 GCA_035710425.1 Nocardioides sp. | reverse complement strand
GAAGTCCGGGTCGTCGAGCACGGCCTGCAGGAAGGCGATGTTGGTCGTCACGCCGCGGATCCGGAACTCCGCGACCGCCCGTCGCGCCTTCTCCACGGCCAGCTCGTGGGTGCGGCCCCGGCAGGTGAGCTTGGCCAGCATCGAGTCGAAGTGGGCCGAGACCTCCGCCCCGGTGTACGTCGTACCGCCGTCGAGGCGGACGCCGGGCCCGCCCGGCGACCGGTAGGTGGTGATCTTGCCGGTGTCGGGGCGGAACCCGTTGGCGGGGTCCTCGGTGGTGATGCGGCACTGCAACGCAGCGCCGCGCAGGGTCACCGTCTCCTGTGACAGCCCGAGGTCGGCCAGCGTCTCCCCGGCCGCGATCCGCAGCTGCGACTGGACCAGGTCGACATCCGTGACCTCCTCGGTCACGGTGTGCTCGACCTGGATCCGGGGGTTCATCTCGATGAACACGTGCCGGCCGTCGGGGTCGACCAGGAACTCCACCGTCCCTGCGTTGCGGTAGCCGATCTCACGGGCGAACCGCACCGCGTCGGCGCAGATCCGCTCCCGGAGCTCCGGATCGAGGTTCGGGGCCGGGGCGATCTCCACGACCTTCTGGTGCCGCCGCTGCACCGAGCAGTCCCGCTCGAACAGATGCATCACCTCGCCCGAGGCATCGGCGAGGATCTGCACCTCGATGTGCCGCGGGTCCACCACTGCCTGCTCGATGAAGACCGTCGGGTCGCCGAACGCGCCCTCGGCCTCGCGCATGCACGTCTCCACCGCCTCGCGCAGCCTCGAGCGGTCGTCCACCCGTCGCATGCCGCGCCCGCCACCACCGGCGACCGCCTTCACGAACAGCGGCGCGGGCAGGTCCTCCGCGGCGGCCACCAGGGCCTCCACGTCGGTCGACGGCTCCACGGACGCCAGGGTCGGTACGCCGGCCGCCTGCGCCGCCGCCACGGCCCGCGCCTTGTTGCCGGTCAGCGTGAGCACCTCGGCGGTCGGGCCGACGAACGTGATGCCCGCGTTGGCGCACGCCTCCGCCAGGTCGGGGTTCTCCGAGAGGAAGCCGTAGCCCGGGTAGATCGCGTCCGCACCGGCGCGCACCGCGACCTCGACGATCGCCTGCGGGTCCAGGTAGGCCCGCACCGGGTGCCCGCGCTCGCCGATCTCGTAGGCCTCGTCGGCCTTCAGCCGGTGCTCGGACCAGCGGTCCTCGTACGGAAACACCGCCACCGTGCGGGCACCCATCTCGTACGCCGCCCGGAACGCCCGGACAGCGATCTCACCGCGGTTGGCCACGAGCACCTTGGAGAACATGGGAGGACGCTAGTCGGGCCGCTCGAAATTACTCGTCAGTTCGGGTAGCGCGAGACGGGCCAGCTCGACCGCTCGCGCCTCGGGCACGTCGAGGACCGTCACGGACTGCCGCCCTCCGGCCGTGGTCGCGACCAGGGTGGTGAGGCCGGTGCGGCGCTGGAACCAGCTGCTCCGGAACGTCCAGCCGATCACGTGGTCGACCTCGAGCGCCTCGCGGCGCCGGTTCAGGCTGCCGGACCGCGCCACGACGTACCCGTCGGCGAGGGCGTGGCCCAGCGATCGCACCCGGTCAGCGGCGACCGCGACGGCGGCGATCACGAGCACCGCCGGCACCGCGAGAAGCCACCACGCCCAGCCGGCGGCGACCACCACGGCGACCGCGACCGCGAACCCGGCGAGCGCCGGCGCCACGGCCCGGGAGTAGCGGCGCCGGGTCGCCGCGGGGCCGTGGCCGACGAGCTCCGTCGCGGCAGGGGCCTCGGTGTGGAGCACGCGGCCGGCGACGCCCGTCACCACCTGCCGGGGTGCCGGCGGCGCGAGCACCGAGCTGTTCGCCCCGGAGCCGAGCCCGGTGACGATCGCCGACAGCCTGGCCGCTCCGGCCAGCCGCAGGCTGAGCGGCTCGCCGATGCTCACGCCCGCGAGCCGCTCGTCGTCGATGCTGGTCTCGCGCGTCGTCAGCAGCCCGCGGGACAGGTGCCAGGACCCGGGGGTGTGGGAGAGCCGGAAGTTCCAGTTGGTGAGCAGGTAGCCCGTCACCGAGAGCACGGCCACGCAGGCCACGAGCCCGACCGCTGCCGCCACCACACCCACCCACACGGGGATGCCGAGCGACCAGTCGCGGGTGTCGAGGTTGGGAAAGGCGCCGAGCTCGCTGAGCAGCTGGATGCCACCGCCGAACAGGCCCGCGGCGATGACCGCACCGCTGCTCGTCAACGGCGCGAACCGCGCCCAACCCGGCTGGAACCGCAGCACCACCCGTTCGTCGATCCCGTTGCCGGGCCCCTCTGCCACCTCGACCGCGCCAGCGGGAGCCGGCGCGACGTGCAGCAGCTCGGCGCGCAGGCCACGGGCTCGGTCGGCGGGGAGCCCGTCGAGGTCGAGGCGCTCGTCGGAGTCGGTGGAGGCGGTGCCGGTCCCGATCCGTACCGTGGCGAGGCCGAGGATCCGGTGGATCAGCGAGGCGGTCACGTCGACGGTGCGGACCCGGTCGAGCGGCGTGGACAGCACGTGCCGGTTCAGCAGACCGCGGCGCAGCTCCACGCGGCCCTGGGCGATCCGGAACCGGGTGGTGAAGTAGCGGAACACACCCAGCGTGATCGGCACCAGCACACCGAGGTACTGCCACGGCCCGCCGCCGGAGGCGCTGCCGGCGACGAACAGGCCGATCAGCACGGGCAGGAACTTCCCCACCTCGCGGACCGGGTGGACCAGGAGCATCCGCGGGTCGAGGCGCTGCCACTCGGCGTCCCGGACCAGCTCGGGAGGCGCCTCCGTCACGTCGCGTCGCCCTCGACGGCGTCCGCCTTGAGCGTCAGGTCGTCCACGAGCCGCTGGGCCAGGGCGCGGTCCAGGCCCTCGATCCGCAAGGCGCCGGCCGCCGAGGCGGTGGTCACCGTGACGGTGGCCAGGCCGAACAGGCGCGAGAGGGCGCCCTCGGCGTAGTCGACGGTCTGGATCCGCGACATCGGCGCGATCCGCCGCTCGCGCGCCCACCACCCCGTCTGCGTGTAGACCGCGGTGTCCGAGACCTCCCAGCGGTGCACGAGGTAGCGCCACCGCGGGACGACCGCGGCGTACGCGAGGACCAGCACCGCGGCCGCACCCACCAGCCACCAGCGGGCACCGAGCGACTCCCAGGCCAGCGCCACGCCGACCAGGATCGCCAGCAGGACCAGCCCCTCGGTGAGGCAGCCGACCAGCCACATCGAGCGGGCTCGCGGGCTGACCCGCTCGCGCGGCTCACGCAGCTCGGTGGTCACGCAGCGACGCTACCCGGCGTCACCGAAGGGCTCAGTCCTTGAGCTCGCAGATGACGGCGCCGTTGGTCACGGTCGCGCCCACCTCGGCCTGGAGGCCGGTGACGGTGCCGGACTTGTGGGCCTTCAGCGGCTGCTCCATCTTCATCGCCTCGATGACGACGACGGTGTCACCCTCGGCGAGCTCCTGGCCCTCCTCGACGACGACCTTGACGATGGTGCCCTGCATCGGGCTGGTCACGGCGTCACCGCTGGCGGCCGCCCCGGACTTCTTGCCGGCCTTGCGCTTCGGCTTGCTGCCGGCCGAGCCACCGGTGGCGATCCCGCCGAGGCCGGAGGGGAGGACCACCTCGAGCCGACGGCCCCCGACCTCGACCACGACCTTCTGCCGCTCGCCGGGCTCGTCCGCCTCGGCGACCTCGCCGCCGTAGGGCTCGATCTGGTTGTCGAAGTCGGTCTCGATCCAGGTCGTGTAGACGTCGAACTTGCTGCCGTCGCCGATGTACGCCGGGTCGTCGACCACGGCTCGGTGGAACGGGATGACCGTGGGCATGCCGTCGACCACGAACTCGTCGAGTGCGCGGCGGGAGCGCTCCAGAGCCTGGGTGCGGTCGCGGCCGGTGACGATCAGCTTCGCGATCAGGGAGTCGAACGAGCCGGGAACGGTCTCGCCGTTCTCGTAGCCGCCGTCGAGCCGGATGCCCGGGCCCTGCGGCGGGCTCCACGCGGAGAGCGTGCCGGGGGCGGGCATGAAGTTGGCGCCACCGTCCTCGGCGTTGATGCGGTACTCGATGGAGTGCCCGCGGACCTCCGGGTCGTCGTAGCCGAGCTCCTCGCCCGCCGCGATCCGGAACATCTCGCGCACCAGGTCGATGCCGGTGACCTCCTCCGAGACGCAGTGCTCGACCTGCAGGCGGGTGTTGACCTCGAGGAACGAGATGGTGCCGTCCTTGGCGACCAGGAACTCACACGTGCCGGCGCCGACGTAGCCGGCCTCGCGCAGGATCGCCTTGGAGGACTCGTAGAGACGGCCGACCTGGTCGTCGGTGAGGAACGGCGCAGGCGCCTCCTCGACCAGCTTCTGGTGACGGCGCTGCAGCGAGCAGTCGCGGGTGGAGACGACCACGACGTTGCCGTGCTGGTCGGCGAGGCACTGGGTCTCGACGTGCCGCGGCTTGTCGAGGAACTTCTCCACGAAGCACTCGCCTCGACCGAAGGCGCTGACCGCCTCGCGCACCGCCGACTCGAACGCGTCGGCGACCTCACTCATCTCGCGGGCCACCTTCAGCCCGCGACCGCCGCCACCGAATGCCGCCTTGATCGCGATCGGCAGGCCGTTCTCCTCCGCGAACGCGACCGCCTCGTCGGCGTTCTCGAGGGGGTCCTTGGTGCCGGGGGCCAGGGGTGCGCCGACCTTCTCGGCGATGTGGCGGGCCTTGACCTTGTCGCCGAGGCTCTCGATCGCGGCCGGCGGTGGGCCGATCCAGATCAGGCCGGCGTCGATCACGGCCTGGGCGAACTCGGCGTTCTCGGCGAGGAAGCCGTAGCCGGGGTGCACCGAGTCGGCGCCGGCCCGCTCCGCGACGGCGATGATCTTGCCGATGTCGAGGTAGGAGTCGGCAGGCGTGGCCCCGCCGAGCGAGTGGGCCTCGTCGGCCAGCCGGACGAAGAGCGAGTCGCGGTCGGGATCGGCGTAGACCGCCACACTGCCGATGCCGGCGTCCTTGCAGGCCCGGATCACGCGGACCGCGATCTCGCCGCGGTTGGCGACGAGGACCTTCTTCAGGGGCTTGACGTCGGGCACTGGGGACTCCTGGTCTGCTCTGGTCGGCTCGCCCGGCAGAGTATCGCCCGGTCCGCCCGGAGCCGTGTCGGGCCCGCGGGAGTGGACGCCTATGCTTGCTGCACGTGGCGCCATCGCACTACACCCAGGAGCGCAAGGGGTTCTGGCACGAGCCCGACGGCACGCCGACCTCCGAGGCGATCGCTCTCGAGACCTGGGCGCGTACGGCGCGCGACGTGCTGGTGCGCACCGCCGCGACCTACCACGCGGTGATCCGCGACACCGAGCTCGCCGAGGAGCTGCAGGCGACCAGCGGGATCCGCACCACCCGCTCCCTCGACCGGTGGCTGCCCAAGATCCTCGGCCCGATCGACAGGTTCTGCGAGCAGGCCGGCGAACCGCCCCTCACCTCGCTCGTGATCGGCACCTCCGACGACCTGGAGACCGCCAGGGCGCGGCTGGAGTGCTACCGGTGGGCCGGATCCGCCCCGGCCGACGGGGGAGTGCCGGCCCAGCTGCCGGGGACCGCACCGCGGCGGACCAGCCGGCCACGGACCGCGTCGTCCCGTGCCGGCACCGCCCCTCCGAAGCGTCGGGTGGCGAAGACCGACCGGCCGGTCGCGGTCTGTCCGTCGTGCTTCATGGCGCTGCCGGCGACCGGGGTCTGCGACAACTGCGACTGAGCTGCTGCGCTCAGCCGGCGGAGGTCAGGAACGTGTCCGCGAAGCCTTCCTTCAGCGGGCGCGGCGTCCAGCCGAGCTCGCGCCGAGCCTTGCCGGACTCGGCGAAGTAGGTCGCGGTCGAGGCCATCATCGCCTCGCGGGTCTGGTCCTGCGGCAGCTTCACGACCCGCTCCAGCCCGCCGTTCATCCGGGCCGCCGTCCGGACCAGCCACTTGGGCAGGAAGACCGGCTTCCGCCCGTCGGTCAGGTCAGCGAGCGTGCTGAGGGCGTCGGCGAACGTCGCGACCTCGCCGGCCAGGATGTAGCTCTCGCCGGGCACGCCCTTCTCCATCGCGAGCAGGTGGCCGGTGGCGACGTCGTCGACGTGCACCCAGCAGGCGCCGCCGCTGCCCGGACCCGGCTGGAACCGGCCGCGGGTGACCCGCCGGGAGACCTCGCCCAGGGTGCTGGTGTCGCCGGGGCCGTAGATCACGCTCGGCTGGACGATCACCAACGGCAGCCCGAGCTCGGCGTACTCGAGCGCGGCGTCGTGTGCCTCGCCCTTGGTCCGGTCGTACTCGGTCAGGTGTCGTCCTGTGAACCGGTAGGACTCGTCGACGACCTTCCCGCGGGTGTCGGAGTTGAGCGCGACGGTGCTCGTGTAGACGGTCCGTACGCCGGCCCGGAGCGCGGCCTCGAGGGCGTTGCGGGTGCCCTGCACGTTGACCGCGTGCAACGTGTCGCGCTCCCGGCGGCCGAACTTGAACCAGCCGGCCACGTGGAAGAAGCCGTCGGCACCGTCGAGCAGCCGGTCGAGCGCGGCGTCGTCGGCGAGGTCTCCCTGCACCAGCGTCACCCCGAGGTCACCCAGGTCGGTGGCGGCCTCCGGTCGCCGCACCAGGGCGACGACCTCGTGGCCGCCGTCCAGCAGCATGCGCGCCAGCACCCCGCCGAGGAACCCGGTCGCCCCGGTCATCGCGTATCGCCCCATGGTCAGCACCGGCCCATCGTGGCATGTTCCCGTCGAGGTTAACGATCGCTAACCATTCGGGTTAGCATGCTGGCATGAGCTACGAGCTGTCCCGCGAGCACGAAGAGTTCCGCCGCAGCGTCCGCGAGTTCGCCGACGCCGAGATCGCGCCGTACGCCGCGCAGTGGGACCGCGACCACTACTTCCCCGTCGAGCTGGTGCAGAAGATGGGCAAGCTCGGGCTGTTCGGGCTCACCGCTCCCGAGGAGTACGGCGGCGCCGGTGAGGACGGCGACTTCACCAGCCTGTGCGTGGCGATCGAGGAGCTGGGCCGGGTCGACCAGTCGATCGGGATCACCCTCGAGGCGGCCGTGGGTCTCGGGATCAACCCGATCCAGACCTACGGCACCAAGGAGCAGAAGGACACCTGGCTGCCCGACCTGGTCGCGGGCCAGCGGCTCGCCGGGTTCGGGCTCACCGAGCCCGGCGCCGGATCCGACGCCGGCGCCACCAGGACCCGCGCCGAGCTGCACGACGGCGAGTGGGTGGTCAACGGCGCCAAGCAGTTCATCACCAACTCCGGCTCCGACATCACCTCGTGCGTGACCGTGACCGCACGCACCGGCGTCAGTGAGTCCGGCAAGCCGGAGATCTCCGCGATCATCGTCCCCAGCGACACGCCCGGCTTCACCGCCGAGAAGGCCTACGACAAGCTCGGGTGGCACGCCTCGGACACCCACCCGCTGTCCTTCGAGGACGTCCGGGTGCCGGAGGCCAACCTGCTCGGCGAGCGGGGCCGCGGCTACGCCCAGTTCCTCGCGACGCTCGACGACGGCCGGGTGGCGATCGCCGCGCTGGCGGTCGGCTGCATCCAGGCCTGCCTGGAGCAGTGCGTTCAGTACGCCGGCGAGCGGCAGACCTTCGGCGGCCCGATCGGGCGCAAGCAGGGCGTCGCGTTCCAGGTCAGCGACCTCCAGGTCATGCTCGACGCGTCGCGCCTGCTCACCTACAAGGCCGCCGCGATGAAGGACGCCATGGACGCCGGGCGCTCGGTGTCGGTCAAGGACT
>DASTDJ010000187.1:0-14642 GCA_035710425.1 Nocardioides sp. | reverse complement strand
GCGCCACCGGCGGCCGGCGCGGCGGCAACCGCGACCGGGGCAGCGGCGGTCACGCCGAAGGTCTCCTCGAACTGCTTCACGAACTCCGACAGCTCGATCAGCGTCATCTCCTTGAACGCGTCGAGCAGCTCGTCGGTGCTGAGCTTCGCCATGATGGCGTTTCCTTCCATTCGGTGGCTCTTGCCGGACGGTCAAGAGCCGGGTTTCAGGTGGTGTACGTCGGCCGGTCTCAGGCCTCGGTGGTTTCGCCCTCGTCGGAGGCCTCGGCGGCGGGCTCCTCGGCGGGAGCCTCCTCCGCAGCGGCCTCGTCAGCGGGGGCCTCGGCCTCGGGCTCCGCAGCGGGCTCCTCAGTGGAGTCCTCCGCGGCGACCTCGGCCGGTGCCTCCTCGGCGGCGGCCGGCGTACCGGCACCACCTGCGAGGATCGTGGGGTCCTGCTCGGCCTTCGCCTGGAGCGCGCCGGCGAGCCGGGCGGCCTGGGCGATGGGGGCGTTGAGCAGGTAGACGGCCTGGCTCAGCGAGGCGAGCATCGCGCCCGCCAGCTTGCCCAGGAGCACCTCGCGCGACTCGAGATCGGCCAGCTTGGCGATCTCCTTCGCGTCGAGCGGGTTGCCGTCGAGGATGCCACCCTTGATGACCAGGGTGGGGTTGGCCTTGGCGAAGTCACGCAGACCCTTGGCCGCCTCGACCACGTCGCCGTTGATGAAGGCGATCGCGGTCGGACCGGTCAGCAGGTCGTCGAAGCTGTCGATGCCCGCCTCTTTGGCGGCCAGCTTGGCCAGCGTGTTCTTGACCACGGCGTAGTTGGCGTTCTCACCGAGGGAGCGCCGCAGGTCCTGCAGCTCCTTGACGGTGAGACCGCGGTACTCGGTCAGCACGGCACCGGCGGCGTCGTTGAACGACTCAACGATCTCCGCGACGGCGGCCTGCTTCTCTGCCCGCGCCATGGGGCTCCTTCCGGATGGTTCCTTCAGGGACCACCGCTGGGAGCCGCCGAAATCACGAACGCCCCGAGCGCAGGCTCAGGGCGTTGACTACACGGCGTGGTGCCGGGTCTTGCTCTGTCCCCTGCGCAGGCCGTCCGCCCTTCGGCGGAACCTTCGGTCGAGCGGACTCGACCACCGGCGGTCTCTGGTTACAAGGAGGAACAGTACGGCGGTCCGGCGCCGGGAGCCAAATTCACGGCGCCCGGCCGCCAGTGCGAGGATCGGGGCGTGACCAGCACTCGGACCCCGCTCAGCGACCTGGCCCCCGACGATCTCGCCGGTTTCCTCGCGGACAAGCAGGCGGCGTACGCCGAGCTGCAGGCCCGCGGCCTGAAGCTCGACCTGACCCGCGGCAAGCCGTCCAGCGCCCAGCTCGACCTCTCCGAACGCCTGCTGAGCCTGCCGACCGGCAGCAAGGACCGCGCGGGGGTCGACGTACGCAACTACGGCGGCCTCGAGGGCCTCGCCGAGCTGCGCGAGATCTTCGCCGAGCTGCTGTGGGTCGATGTCGACCAGGTGCTCTGCCAGGGCAACTCCAGCCTCAGCCTGATGCAGCAGACGATCAGCTACATGATGCTGTGGGGCGGGCCCGACTCGGAGCGTCCGTGGAAGGACGAGCCGGCGGTCAGGTTCGTCTGCCCGGTGCCGGGCTACGACCGCCACTTCTCGATGCTGGCCGACTTCGGCATCGAGATGGTGACCGTGCCGATGCACGACGACGGCCCCGACGTCGCAGCCGTGGCCGAGCTGGTGCGCGACGACCCGGGCGTCAAGGGCATGTGGATCGTGCCGACGTACGCCAACCCCACCGGCGCGGTGGTCTCGGAGGAGGTCGCGGCGGAGCTGATGGCGATGCCCGCCGCCGCCCCGGACTTCCGGATCCTGTGGGACAACGCCTACGCGTTCCACCACCTGACCGAGGACGAGGCGAAGAGCGCCGACGCGCTGAGCCTCGCCCAGGCGTCCGGTCACCCCAACCGGCCGATCATGTTCGCCTCGACCTCGAAGATCACCTTCGCCGGCGCGGGGGTCTCGGTGCTCGCGGCCTCGACCGCCAACAAGACCTGGTTCCTGCGCCACCTCGCGATGGGCTCCATCGGCCCCGACAAGATCAACCACCTTCGGCACGTCGAGTTCTTCGGCTCGGCAGACGGCGTGCGCGACCACATGCGCCGGCACCGCGAGATCATCGCGCCGAAGTTCGAGGCCGTCGACGCCGCCCTCACCGCCGAGCTCGACGGGCTCGGCATCGCCGAGTGGACCCGGCCGACCGGCGGCTACTTCGTCAACCTCGACGTCCTCGACGGCACGGCCACCCGGGTCGTCGAGCTGGCCAAGCAGGCCGGCATCGCCCTCACGCCCGCCGGCGCGTCGTACCCCCTCGGTCACGACCCGCGCGACCGCAACATCCGCCTCGCCCCCACCTTCCCCGAGCTCGACGAGGTCGAGACGGCGATGGCCGGGGTGGCCACGTGTGTGGCGCTGGCGGCGGCCGAGCAGCTCTCCGGCTGACCTGTCAGAAAGGCGCCGACCCGTCGCGAAGCTCGCGACGGGTCAGCCAGTGACGGTTGTTTGTCAGGTCACCGGGTGTCGATGCGCTCGCGCGGCTTCGCAGGCTCAGCCGCGTCGCTTACTCAACCCGCGCTCGCCCACGCAGTGCGCTCGTTCCTCGCGCTCTGCTGCTCGCTTCAGGCGTCGTCGTCGCCGGTGACGTTCTTGGTGCGGTTGGGGTCGATCTGGACACCCGGTCCCATGGTGGTGGAGAGGGTGACCTTCTTGATGTAGCGACCCTTGGAGCTGGCGGGCTTGAGCCGCAGC
The DNA here is from genome assembly GCA_035710425.1 of Nocardioides sp. Classification (GTDB taxonomy): domain Bacteria; phylum Actinomycetota; class Actinomycetes; order Propionibacteriales; family Nocardioidaceae; genus Nocardioides. Next base: position 11,839 of record DASTDJ010000187.1, on the reverse strand, counting down.
ACCTCCTCGAGGGCGGAGGCGTAGTTGTCGGCCAGCTGGGCCTCCGAGAACGACGCCTTGCCGATGATGAAGTGCAGGTTGGCGTGGCGGTCGACGCGGAACTCGATCTTGCCGCCCTTGATGTCCGAGACGGCCTTGGCCGGGTCGGGGGTGACGGTGCCGGTCTTCGGGTTCGGCATCAGGCCGCGGGGGCCGAGGACGCGACCGAGGCGACCGACCTTGCCCATCAGGTCGGGGGTGGCGACGACGGCGTCGAAGTCGAGGTAGCCGCCGTTGACCTTCTCGATCAGCTCGTCGCCACCGACCTCGTCGGCGCCGGCCTCACGGGCGGCCTCGGCCTTGTCGCCGACCGCGAACACGAGGACGCGGGCGGTCTTGCCGGTGCCGTGCGGGAGGTTGACGGTGCCGCGGACCATCTGGTCGGCCTTGCGCGGGTCGACGCCGAGTCGCATGACGACATCGACGGTTTCGTCGAACTTCTTCTTGCTGCCGGCCTTGGCCAGCTTGATCGCGTTCAGCGGGGAGTAGAGCTCGTCCTGGTCGATCTTCTCCGCTGCCGCGCGGTAGGTCTTGCTGCGCTGCATGATTGCTTCTCTCTTCTTGGAAGGTCGTGGTCAAGGTGGGCCAGCGCGGCCCTGCCACTGGGTGACTAGATGTGTGCTGAGCTCGCAAGCTCGCTCAGTCGGTCGTGACGCCCATGGAGCGGGCGGTGCCTTCGACGATCTTCATCGCTGCGTCGATGTCGTTGGCATTGAGGTCGGGCATCTTGGTCTCGGCGATCTCGCGCACCTGGTCCTTGGTCAGCTTGCCGACCTTCTCCTTGTGCGGGACGCCCGAGCCCTTCTGCAGACCGGCGGCCTTCTTGATCAGCTCAGCGGCCGGCGGGGTCTTGGTGATGAAGTCGAACGTGCGGTCCTCGTAGATCGTGATCTCGACGGGGATGACGTTGCCTCGCATGGACTCGGTCTGCGCGTTGTAGGCCTTGCAGAAGTCCATGATGTTGACGCCGTGGGGACCGAGAGCGGTACCGACCGGCGGCGCCGGCGTGGCGGCGGCAGCCTGCAGCTGCACCTTGACCAGCGCGGCGATCTTCTTCTTCGGGGGCATTGCTTCTTCTTCCTGTTCTCGTGGTCATGACGAGGGCCCAAATCCGCGGGACCCTCTGCCACCTGCCTGTTCTAGGCAACCGGACCATTGTCCGCGCCTACCCCCCTCATGGGAAATCCGCATCGAGAGGGGTTCGATACGCCCGGTCTCGGCCTCGCAGGCTCGCCGCCTGCTGGGCTCAGACCTTCTGGATCTGGCTGAAGCTCAGCTCGACCGGGGTCTCCCGGCCGAAGATCTCGACGAGGGCCTTGACCCTCTGCGCCTCGGCGTTGATCTCGGTGATCGTCGCGTGCAGGGTGGCGAACGGTCCGTCCACCACCATCACCGAGTCCTGGACGTCGAAGTCGGCCACCTCGACCGGCTTCTTCGCGGCGGTGCCGGTGCTCGGCGCGGCGGTGCCGGCGGCAGCCGCCTCGGCCTCGGCGGTCGCGACCACCGACGGCGCCAGCATGTTCTCCACCTCGTCCATGCTCAGCGGCACGGGCTGGTGGCTGTGCCCGACGAACCCGGTCACCGACGGGGTGTGCCGCACCGCGGCCCAGGACTCGTCGGTGAGGTCCATCCGGACCAGCACGTAGCCGGGAAGAACGGTGCGCTTGACCATCTTGCGCTGGCCGTTCTTGATCTCGGCGACCTCCTCCGTGGGGACCACGATCTCGTGGATGTAGTCCTCCATGTTGAGGGAGATGATGCGGTTCTCCAGGTTGGACTTCACCCGGTTCTCCATGCCGGAGTAGGTGTGCACCACGAACCAGTCGCCCGGCTTGGCCCACAGCTCGCGGCGGAACGCCTCCAGCGGGTCGGACTCCTCGTCGACGGGCGCCTCGGCGCTCTCGGCGACGGGCACCTCGGCGTCGGCCTCGTCCACGGCCTCCTCGGCGTCCGCCTCGGGGGCGGGGTCGCCGGTGGTGACCTCGTCGACCACCGTCTCCTCGGCCGCGACGACCTCCTCGACGGGCTCGCCCAGGTCGAGCTCGGCCTCGTCGTCGACGACCTCGGCGGGCGTGGTGCCCTCCGCGGCCCCCTCGGTGGCCTCCTCGACGTCGTCCTCGACCGCCGGCACGTCGACCTCGAGGGACTCGACCTCGACGGTCGCCTCACCCTCGGGGGTCGCCGCGTCCTCGGCCTCTGCCTCGGTCTGCGCCTGCTCGACCTCGGTCGAGTCGTACTGCTCCGACACGTGCTGCTCCATCACCTTGCTGTAGTGCTTGTCTGCGTGGCTCCATCCGGACCGTCGAGCCCGGTGGGCGTCACGGTCCGCGGGGTCATGTGTCCGACCCGCCGGTGAAGACTGCGAAGACGAGCTTTCCGAATCCGAGGTCGAGGGCCGAGACGATCCCGATCATCACGATCACGAACACCATGACCACGAAGAAGTAGGTGACCAGCTGCTCCTGCGTCGGCCAGACGACCTTGCGGAGCTCGGCGACGACCTGCCGGTAGAACGTGGGCAGGCTGGTGCGCTTGTTGTCGCGCTCCGGGCCACCGCCCTTCTTGTCCCGGCGGACCGCGCTGCTGTCCGACACGCCACTCACCTCTCGTCGTTCCTCAGTTGGCTGCTGCTGCAGGGCACGAGGGACTTGAACCCCCAACCTTCGGTTTTGGAGACCGATGCTCTGCCAGTTGAGCTAGTGCCCTCCGGGGGTCCCGGCTCCGACCTGCCGACAGTCGCGTTCAGGGCAGGGAGAAGCATGTGGAATCCACCAGTGAGGGAGTCTACGGGCATCGGACGCGGCCCACCAAAAGGGCCCTCGGGAGACCGCCCCCCTAGGATGCGCCCATGGATCCCGAGCTCGACGCCGCTCCCCGGCTCACGACCTGAGTGCGCGACCTCGAGGCGCTGCCCAAGGCGCACCTGCACCTGCACTTCACGGGATCGATGCGGCACACCACGCTGCTGGAGCTGGCCGCCCGCGACGGGATCCACCTGCCCGACTCCCTGGTCGAGGACTGGCCGCCCGAGCTGTCGGCGCAGGACGAGAAGGGCTGGTTCCGCTTCCAGCGCCTCTACGACGTGGCGCGGTCGGTGCTGCGCACGGAGGACGACGTCCGCCGCCTGGTGCTCGAGGCGGCCGAGGACGACGTACGCGACGGTGGGCGGTGGCTCGAGATCCAGGTCGACCCCAGCGGGTACGCCGCACGCTTCGACGGCATCACGGCGTTCACCGACCTGGTGCTCGACGCCGTACGCGATGCGAGCGAACGCACCGGCCTGGAGATCGCGGTGATCATCGCCGCCAACCGCACCCGGCACCCGCTCGACGCCCGCACCCTGGCCCGGCTCGCGGCGCAGTACGCCGGCCGCGGGGTCATCGGCTTCGGCCTCTCCAACGACGAGCGCCGGGGCAGCACGGCGGAGTTCGCGCCGGCGTTCCGGATCGCTGAGCGAGCCGGCCTGATGCTCGCCCCGCACGGCGGCGAGCTGCGCGGCCCCGAGCACATCCGCACCTGCCTCGACGAGCTGCACGCCGACCGGCTCGGCCACGGGGTGCGCTCGGCCGAGGACCCCGAGCTGCTGGCGCGAGTGGTCGACCAGGGCGTCGCCCTCGAGGTGTGCCCGGTCTCCAACGTCGCGCTCGGGGTCTACTCCGACCTCACCTCGGTGCCGCTGCCCGAGCTGCTGGCCGCCGGTGCGACGGTGGCGCTGGGTGCCGACGACCCGTTGCTGTTCGGCTCGCGGCTCGCCGGCCAGTACTCCACGATGCGCGCCGCCCACGACCTCACCGACGAGCAGCTCGCCGAGCTGGCCCGGATGTCGATCCGCGCCTCGAGGGCGCCGGAGGCGACGCGGCAGCGGATCCTGGCCGACATCGACAACTGGCTCGCGACACCTGAGAGCATGGACCGGTGAGCGAACAGGGACCACCGGACCCGGGGCAGCTGCCGCCCACCCACCGGGCCTACGGCGACCGCGAGGACAACCCGTTCACCTCGCCCTCCGGCCCGCCCGCGCAGGACTCCGGGCCCGAGTACTCCGCGCCGACGTCGCAGCAGCCGACCTACCAGCCCTACGCGCCGGCCGGGCCGCAGCCGCCGTACGGCCCGCCCCAACCGCCCGTCTACGGGTACGGCGGCCCGGTGCTGCCCGACCACCCGCAGGCGCAGACCGCGTTCGTGGTCGGCCTGGTGTCGCTGGTCGGCGGCTTCTTCTGCGGGCTGCCGATCTTCGTCGGACCGTGGGCCTGGGTCGTCGGCGCCCGCGCGCGCAGGGAGATCGACGCCGCGCCCGGTCGGTACGGCGGCCGCGAGAAGGCCACCGCGGGCATGGTGATGGGCATCATCGCGACAGCGCTGCTCGGCCTGGTGATCGTCGTGGTCGGCGTCGCGGTGCTCGCGATCGTCGTGGCCGCCGCCTGAGCGTCAGAGCTCGCAGCCGACCAGCACCGGCTCGTTGACCAGGCGGATGCCGTGCACCCGCTCGACGCCGTCGCGGACCTCGCGCGCCACGGTGAGCAGGTCGTCGGCCGAGGCGTCGCCGCGGTTGGTCAACGCGAGGGTGTGCTTGGTGGACAGGCTGGCCCGCCCGTCGGTGAGGTCGGCGCCGTACCCCTTGCCGTAGCCGGCGTGCTCGATCAGCCAGGCGGCGCTGACCTTGACCCCGCCGTCGGCGGGCCACGTCGGGGCGCCGTCGGGGACGGCCACGGGATCGACGACCGGGTTGGTGAAGAAGGAGCCGGCGCTCCAGGTGTCGTGGTCGTCGGCGTCGAGGACCATCCCCTTGCCGCGGCGCAGCCTCAGCACCGCCTCGCGTACGTCGGCCGCGGGCACCCGCGCGCCGATGTCGACGCCGAGGGTGCGGGCCAGCTCGGCATAGGCGACGGGCGCGCCGAGGTCGCCCTGGGTGAACTGGAAGGTCACGTCGAGCACGACGTGCCGGCCGGGGTCGGCCTTGAACCGGGAGTGCCGGTAGCCGAACCCGCAGTCGGCGTTGGCGAACGTACGCACGCCGCGCAGCTTGCGATCCCAGACCCGGACCGACGCGATCGTCTGCGCGACGTCCTGGCCGTAGGCGCCGACGTTCTGGATCGGCGTGCCACCCACCGCTCCGGGGATGCCCGAGAGCGCCTCGATGCCGACCCAGCCGCGCTCGACCGCCTGGGCGACGACGGTGTCCCACTCCTCCCCCGCCGCGACCGTGACGAGCACGCCGCCGCAGGACGCGTCGTCGTCGACGTCGGCGGAGATCCCGCGGGTGCCGATCTCGACGACGGTGCCGGGGAAGCCCTCGTCGGCGACGAGGAGGTTGCTGCCGCCACCGAGCACCAGCACGGGGTCGCCGGCCCGGTCGGCGCCGGACACCGCCTCGACCAGCTCGGACTCGGTGGTCGCCTCGACCCAGGCTTTCGCAGGCCCACCGACACGCAAGGTCGTGCGGTCGCGGAACAGGTCAGCCACGAACCACGGCCTTCGGCATGCCGAGCACCTTCTGGCCGTCGCAGGTGACGGTGAGGGCGACGGTGGTGAGCCCGTCGTCGGACCCCTTCACCTCGCCGGCGACCTCGACCTCGACGGCACCGTCGCTCGGCACCACGACGGGGTTGGTGAACTTGCAGCCGAGGCTCACGACCTCCGCGCCGGGGAACCAGCCCTCGACCGCCCGCGCGGCCAGCGCCATCGTGTACATCCCGTGGGCGATCACGCCCGGAAGCCCGACGCTGCGGGCCACCTCCTCGTCCTGGTGGATGGGGTTGTTGTCGCCGCTGGCCTCGGCGTACCGCACCAGGTCGGCCCGCGTGATCGTGAACGTCTGCGTCGTGAGGCTCATGCCGCCCCCCGGTGGACCAGCGTCGCGCTCGTCGTGCAGACGAGGGCGCCCGAGTCGTCGGTGATCTGGCTGGTGGTGGTGATGATGTCGTTGCCCGCGATCTGCCGCAGCCCGGCCACGGTCAGGGTGGCGGTGAGTACGTCGCCCGGCACGATCGGCCGCTCGTAGGCGAACTTCTGCTCGCCGTGCACGATCCGGAAGAGGTCGACCTGCTCGGCCTCCAGGAAGTCGTTCATGGCCTGGAAGGCGAGCACGATCGGGTACGTCGCCGGAGCTCGGCCGGCGTACGTGCCGCCGCTTGCCTCGGCGAACTCGCGCAGGCCCTCCTCGGTCACCGCATAGGGTCGCGTGGGTGGGAACTCCCGGCCAACGAGGGACTGGTCCACGGGCATGCGCCCAACCTAGCCTCCGGCTCGGCGCGGTCCTCATCGTGCTGCTGCTCGCCGCGCTCGGGTGCTCCTCCAGCGCCGAACCGTCCGAGAAGCGGTCCCCGGGCGCGCAGGCCGGATCCACGAAGGGCTGCGGCCCGCCGGCGTTCGAGGAGCTACGCGGCCGGGCGCCGTCGTACGTGCCCCGACGACTGGACCGCTTCCCCAACGACCACGCGATGTGTGCGGGCCAGTGGGTGCTGGCCGACCGGTCGTTCGTGCCCCAGAGCCTGGCGGTCGGCCGGCGGACCGCCTGGGTGAGCGGGTACGACGGCGGCGGACCGCGCGGCACACGGCTGTGCCGGGTGGTGCGCGTCGACCTGCGAAGCGGGAGGGTGCTCGAGCAGGCGGCGCCGATCAGCGGCAGCGTGGGAGCCCGCCCCGAGGTCAACTGCCGGCACGGCGGCGGCCTCGCCCGCACCACCGAGGGGCTGTGGCTGGCGGAGGGGCAGCGGCTGTGGCTGCTCGACCCGGGGTCCCTCGACGTGCTGCGGGTCTGGTCGCTCGCCGACCCCCTGCGGGGCTCGTTCGCCGTGGCCGATCGGCAGGGTCGGATCGGGCTGGGCGAGTTCAAGTTCGAACGGGTCGGCCGGCTCGACTGGTTCGACACCGCCGCCCTGCTCACCGGCACCACCGTCGACCTGACGTCGGCCGATGCCGTCGACCGCCAGCGCGTGCCGCCGATGGCGCAGGGTGCGGTGGTGGCGGACCTCGGCGCCGGTCCCGCGGCGGTCTGGTTCGTCACGTCGAACACGCGGTGCGGGGTGCTCGTGGGGCCTCGGGGTCAACGACTGGGCTACCTCCCGGGGGCGGAGGGCACCGTGCTGCGCCGAGGTGAGCTGTGGACGGTCAGCGAGTCGACGTCGCGGCCCTACTACGAGAAGGGGGACCGGCCGGTGGTGCCGATGCTCGCCCGCTTCGACCTGTCCGCGGCGCACCGTTGGGCGCGAGCGGGCTGCACGCCGTAGGGCTCAGCCGTCCGGGGGGCGGGTGAGCGCCTCGAAGCCCTCGACGTACGACGCGCCGTCGATCTCTTCGAGCAGCAGACCCTGGACCAGGAACCCGGGCATCAGCCCGACCAGCACGCGAGCGCTCGCCGTGTGGTCCCCCGGCGCGACGGTTCCGTCGGCCTCGGCCCGGGTGAGCACGTCGATCCAGGCCCGGTGGACCTTGTCGACGTTCGACCGGACGACCTCGCGGATCTCCTCGTCCCGCGCGGCCTCGGACCACGCGTGGACGACCACCTTGGGAAAGGCACCGCCGGACTCGGCGGTCATCCGCTCGACCTCGCTGATCACGGCCCGCAACCCGCCGACGGGGGTGACCGGCCCGGGAGCCGAGGCAACGGACTCGAGCACCTCGGCGAAGCCACTCAGGGCTCGCGTGGCGATGGCCTTGATGAGCTCCGGCTTGCCCTTGAAGTACCCGTAGACGGCGCCAGCCGAGAGTCCCGACTCGGCGATCACGTGCGCCATCGTCGTCTTGTGGAACCCCTCGCGGGCCACGCAGCGCACCGCGGCGTCGAGGATCTCCACGCGGCGGGCGGTCCGGTACTCGTCTGACACCTTGGGCATGCTCCAAATAATAAAACGAACATTCTTTTTTGACAAACTGACGCCGGTCCTTCATGCTCTATCTAAACCGAACGTCCGTTCTTTTTAGGAGCTTGCCATGACTACCACTTCGACACACCACACCCACACCGTCCTGAGAGTGGTGCTCGGCGCCACCGCACTGCTGACGGTGCTGATCTGCGCGTTCGCCTGGCCCGCCAGCGAGGTCGCGCCCCGCGACCTCCCGGTGGCGGCGGCCGGACCGCCCGAGGCGGTGGCCGGGCTCGACCAGGGTGCCTCCGCCCTCGGTGAGGACGCCCTCGACCTCGCCGTCGAGGACGACCGCGCCGCGGTCGTGACCGCCATCGAGAACCGCGACGCCGCCGGCGGCTTCGTGTTCGGGCCCGAGGGGGTCGAGGTGCTGACGGCGTCTGCCGGCAGCCCCGCCACCGCCCAGCTGCTCAACGACCTGGCCGGCCACCTGTCGACCGCCAACCCGGACGCCGGTCCGGTCACCACGACCGACGTCGTGCCGCTGCCGGCCGATGACCCGCGTGGCCTCACGTTCAACGCGGGAGCGTTCCCGCTCGTGCTCGGCGGGCTCGCCGCCGGCGTACTCGTGGCGCTGATGGTCCGGAGCCGCCGGTCCGGACTGGCCGCGGTGCTCGGCATCGCGGGCGGTGGCGGCCTGGCGATGGCCGCGGTCCTGCAGGGCTGGCTCGGCGCCCTCGACGGCAGCTACCTCGCCAACGCCGGCGTGATCGCGCTCGGGATCGCGGCCATCGGCCTGCCCGTGCTCGGCCTGCACCGACTTCTCGGGGCACCCGGCATCCCGCTCGCTGCCGCGGTGTTCCTGCTCCTCGGCAACCCGCTGTCGGGCATCACCTCCTCCCCCGACCTGCTGCCCGGTGGCTGGTCGACGCTCGGCCAGCTGCTGCCCCCTGGTGCGGTCGGTACGGCGCTGCGCTCGACGTCGTTCTTCGACGGCGCGGGCGCCGGAGTGTCGCTGCTGGTCCTCGCGGGCTGGGCGCTGGTCGGGACCGTGCTCCTGCTGCTGCCGGGCCGGACCGACGCGGCCGAGGACCAGCCGGCGGTCTCCGAGGAGGTGCGGAGCCCGATGCCGGCGTGACTCTCACCTACGACCCAAAAACAAGTGACCCGCCCCTCGTCGAGGGGCGGGTCCGGTCGTCGTACGACGAAGACGTCAGCGGGTCTCGCGGTGCTCGGTGTGCTTGCGGCAGCGCGGGCAGAACTTCTGGAGCGCGAGACGGTCGGGGTCGTTGCGCCGGTTCTTCTTGGTGATGTAGTTGCGCTCCTTGCAGTCCACGCACGCGAGCGTGATCTTGGGGCGAACGTCGGAGCTCTTGCTGGCCACGGGAAGTCCTTCAACAGTTGAGTGTTCGATGCGTAGCGGGGGCGGGACTCGAACCCGCGACACCACGATTATGAGCCGTGTGCTCTAACCACCTGAGCTACCCCGCCAGGGACGGGTTGGAGCCCACCCACCGAGGGTACGGGCCCTGACCCAGAGCCCCTTTACGGAATCGAACCGTAGACCTTCTCCTTACCATGGAGACGCTCTGCCGACTGAGCTAAAGGGGCAACGTCGGAGAACGATACACAGGGGGACTCTTGTTCGAGAAATCGGTTGGCGACGCCTTCTTCTACCGTTCCACCGGCGTCTCCGACGAGGACTTCGAGCACTTCGAACCGCAGCCGACCACCGCCGGGCCGTGGACGCCCGACGCCCAGCACGGCGGCCCACCGGCGGCCCTCCTGGCCCGCGGCATCGAGCGGCTCGACGCGGCCACTGACCGTGTGATCGGCCGGTTCACGATGGAGCTCTGGGGACCCGTCCCGATGGGCCCGGTGGCGGTCCACGCCCGGGTCCTCCGCCCCGGACGGTCGGTCGCCCTCGCCGAGTCGGAGCTGTACGACGTGGCCCGCGAACGGGTCGCCGCGGTCGGCCATGCCTGGCTGTTCCCGCAGGTCGACGACGGTCCGTCCGCCGAGCGACAGCCGCTCGCACACACGCCCGACGACGGCACCAGCCGCCCGCGCCCGCCGGAGTGGCACGGCGGCTACCTCGACGCGATCGAGTGGCGGTGGATCAAGGGCGGCGTCGACGAGGCCGGCCCGGGGGTGGTGTGGATGCGACCCCCGGGACTCGTCGAGGGCGAGCCGCTGTCGCCGGTCCAGCGGCTGCTGGCGTGCGTCGACTCCGCCTCGGGAGCGAGCGCGGCGCTCGACGTACGCCAGTGGGGCTTCCTCAACACCGAGCTGACCGTGCACGTGCTGCGGCCCCCGGAGGGTGAGTGGGTCTGCCTCGACGCCGAGACGTCGTTCGGTGGCGGCGCGGTCGGCCTGGCCACCTCCGACGTCTACGACCAGGGCGGCCTGGTCGCCCGCTCCGGCCAGGCCCTCCTGGTCGCCCCACGCTGAGGTCGAGTCGGCTCGTCTTGGCTCGCAGAAGCCGCCGAGTCGGCGCGTCCTGTGTCCGCTATCTGATCGAGTCGGCGCAAAGTGGCGCGCGCTCGACCAGGAAGCGCCGACTCGACGTCGAATCAGGGTCAGGATGCGCCGACTCGACCTCTATTCGCGGGCAGGATGCGCCGACTCGACCTCTGTTCGCGGCCAGGAAGAGCCGACTCGGCTTGTCAGGGGCGGGCGAGGAGCTCGCCGTGGAGGATGGCGATCCAGGCGTCGGGGTCGTCGGCCCAGGCGGTCCAGGCCTCGGAGATGCGGTGCAGCTCGTCGGTGGTGGCCAGCCCGTCGTCGACCAGCTGGGTGGCGAGCGCGGAGGTGAGGATGCGGTCGGCCCACATGCCGCCCCAGTAGGCGCGGTCGTCGGGGTCGGCGAAGCACCAGGTGCCGACCGAGGGGGTGAGGTCGGTGAACCCGGCGGCCCTGCCCCAGGACAGCAGCCGCCGGCCGGCGTCGGGCTCGCCGCCGTTGGCGCGCGCCGCCGCCTGGTAGAGCTGCATCCAGCGGTCCAGCTCGGGCAGCTGCGGGTACCACGCGAACGCCGAGTAGTCGCTGTCGCGCACCGCCACCACCCCGCCGGGCCGGCAGACCCGGCGCATCTCGCTCAGTGCGCCCACCGGGTCGGCGACGTGCTGGAGCACCTGGTGGGCGTGGACGACGTCGAACGAGTCGTCGGGCAGGTCGAGGGCGTGGACGTCGCCCACCACGAAGTCGGCGTCGATGCCACGGGCGCCGAGCTCGGCGCGGCTGAGCGCCAGCGCGTCGTCGGTCGCCTCCAGGGCCGTGACCCGGCCCGGCGCCACCCGATCGGCGAGGTCGGCGGTGATGGTGCCGGGGCCGGCGCCGACGTCGAGCAGCCGCTGGCCGGGTGCAAGGTGTGGCAGCAAGTAGGCGCAGGAGTTCTCGGCGGTCCGCCAGCGGTGCGAGCGGAGCACCGACTCGGCGTGGCCGTGGGTGTAGCGGGAGGTACTCATCCGGTGGTGGTCGAGGGCGCGGTGATGGAGGCGAACGGCGAAGCCTCCTCGAGCTCGTAGCCGAGCTCGAGCAGCATCGCCTCGCGGCCGGCGCCGGCCGCGAACATCATGCCCATCGGTAGGCCGCCAGACGTCGTGGCAAGCGGCAGCGAGATCGCGGGGTCACCGGTGACGTTCTGCAGCGGGGTGAACGCGACCCAGTCGAGCAGGCGGTCGACGATGGTGTCGTAGTCCTGCATCGGGTCGAGGTGGCCGATGCGCGGGGTCTCGTGCGCCAGCGTCGGGGTCAGCGAGACGTCGTACTGCTGGAAGAACTCGGCCGAACGACGCGGCCCCGCCCGCAGTCGTCGGATCGCTCCCGGGATGCGGCGCAGGTTGCGGCGGGCGTGCAGGGCCAGGCCCAGGGTGAGGTTGTCGTGCTGGGTGCGGTCGAAGGTGCGGCCGTGGAGCCGGCGGCCGTTGACCATCAAGAACATCGCCAGGGTCGCCCAGTAGAGGAGGAAGTCGTCGGGGAACGACTCCGGCACC
>DASTDJ010000186.1:0-13123 GCA_035710425.1 Nocardioides sp. | reverse complement strand
AGGACGAGGGTGGTCCCGACCGCGAGGAGCGGCAACGCCCGGTGGACCGGTGCCGCTGCCGGTGTCGGCTCAGCCAGCGGTGTCCGCCTCGAGAGCCTTGATCGCCTCGTGCATCGAGAGCACCCGTCGGGCGGACTCGACGTGGAGGTTCTCGACCATCCGGCCGTGATAGGTGACGACCCCGGCGCCCTTGCCGGCGTCCCAGGCCTCCAGGATCCCGCGGGCGTCCTCGACCGCTGTCTCGGACGGCGCGAACGCCTCGTTGGCGCCGTCGACCTGACCGGGGTGGATCAGCGTCTTGCCGTCGAAGCCCATCTCGCGGCCCTGGCGGCACTCCGCCGCGAACCCGTCGAGGTCCTTCACGTCGTTGAAGACCCCGTCGAGGATCGCCTTGCCAGTGGCACGGGCGGCGAGCACCGCGAGCCCGAGCCCGGTCAGCAGCGGCTGTCGCCCAGGCACGTGCTCGGCGTACAGCTCCTTGGCGAGGTCGTTGGTGCCCATGACGAGTACGGCGAGCCGGTCGGAGGCCGCCGCGATCTCCTCCGCGTGCAGCATCGCGTACGGCGTCTCGACCATCGCCCACAGCTTCGTGTGCTCCGGTGCGCCATGTCCGGCCATCGCCTCGACGATCTCGAGCACGGCGTCGGCGCTGTTGACCTTGGGCACCACGATCGCGTCCGGCCCCGCCTCGCAGGCGGAGCGCAGGTCGTCGGCGTGCCACTCGGTGTCGGCCCCGTTGACCCGGATCGTCAGCTCGCGCTTGCCGTACTCACCCGACGCGGCCGCGGCGCAGGCGTTGTCACGGGCGGCGGCCTTGGCGTCGGGGGCGACGGCGTCCTCGAGGTCGAGGATCAGCCCGTCGCACGGGATCGTCTTGGCCTTCTCCAGCGCCCGCTCGTTGGAGCTCGGCATGTAGAGGACGCTGCGGCGTGCCCGGAACTCGCTCGCGCTCACGCGTCCACCTCGATCGCGTCGTAGGCCTTCTTGAGCTCGGGATCGATCGCAGCCAGCTCGTCGGCGAGCGCCACCATCACCTTGCACTGCTTCACGGAGGCGTCGTCCTCCATCTTGCCGTCGAGCATCACCGCACCCGTGCCGTCGCCCATCGCGGCGATCACCCGGCGCGCGTGCCTCACGTCCTCGACGCTCGGCGAGAAGACCCTGTTGGCGATCGCGATCTGCTTCGGGTGCAGCGACCAGGCGCCGACGCAGCCGAGCAGGAAGGCGTTGCGGAACTGGTCCTCGCAGGCCACCACGTCGGTGATGTCGCCGAACGGCCCGTAGTAGGGATAGATGCCGTGCATCGCACAGGCGTCGACCATCCGCGCGATCGTGTAGTGCCACAGGTCCTGCTGGTACGTCGTGCGCTCGCCCTCGATGTCACCGTCGGCCGGGTCCTGGCGGACCAGGTAGCCGGGGTGGCCGCCCCCGACCCGGGTGGTCTTCATCCGACGGTCGGCGGCCAGGTCGGCGGGACCCAGGGACAGGCCCTGCATCCGGGGCGAGGCGCCACAGATCTCCTCGACGTTCGCCACCCCGCGAGCGGTCTCGAGGATCGCGTGCACGAGGAGCGGCTTCTGCAGGCCGGCCTTGGCCTCGAGCTGGGCGAGGATCCGGTCGACGTAGTGGATGTCCTCGGCGCCCTGCACCTTCGGCACCATGATCACGTCGAGCTTGTCGCCGATCTCGGTGACGAGCGTGGTCAGGTCGTCGAGCACCCACGGGGAGTCGAGCGAGTTGACCCGGGTCCACAGCTGGGTGGGGCCGAAGTCGGTCTCGCGGGCGATCTTCACGAGACCCTCGCGCGCGATCTCCTTGTTCTCCGCCTTGACGGCGTCCTCGAGGTTGCCGAGCAGCACGTCGACGCTGCCGACCATGTCGGGCACCTTGGCCGCCATCTTCGGGTTGCCGGGGTCGAAGAAGTGGATCGCGCGCGACGGCCGGGCCGGGATCTCCCGGAGCGGCGCGGGGGCGCCCACGGCGAGCGGGGCGAAGAAGTCCTTGGCGCTGCGTGAACTGCCGGTCATGGGGCGGAAGGTAGCAGCGGGTCGCTACCGGTCGGTATGACGGATCTCTCGGTCCCTCCGACGGCGCTCCCGGCGCTCACGCCAGGCCGCCACGGTCTCGTCGACGTCTCTCGGCTGGGTGATCAGCGGCGGTCCGTCCACCGGGGTGTAGCGCGCCTTCAGCACGCGCGCGTTGAACTCCTCGACCTCGCGGCGTACCTCCGGCTCGGCGGTGTGCCGGTCGAGCCGGTCGTCGAGCTCGGCGTCCTCCTTGCGCAGCTGGAGGGCGGGCGGCAGCACCCCGCTGACCTGCTCGCGCTGGATCATCCGCTTGAGCCACCAGTCGGGGTCGTGCTCGGCGCCGAGGTCGGCGATCGGTTTGCCGGCGCCCGGCAGGTCGTCGAAGTCGCCGCGCGCCATCGCCTTCTGGATCTGCAGGTCGACCCAGGTCTGCTGCTGCGCGATCCGCTTGGCGGCCGCGGCCCGGCTCGCCGCCCGGTCGTGAGGATGCTCGGGCGGGCGGTCGCGGGGCTCGCGCTCGGCCATGCTGCGATTTTACGGCGTCTCGGATCCCAGACCCGCGCGGGCGGGCGGTCGTTGACCGCGCGGCGCTACGCCGATGGACTGATGGTGTGTCCCCACTGACCGCGATGCACCAGCTCGGTCCACGGCGTGCGCGGGCGTCGCGACGGGGAGCCACCCGGGCCGGTCGTCTCGGCACGGTGGCCGATCGTGATCACGCCGACCGGGTCGTAGCGCTCGGGGATCGCGAACTCGCGGCGCACCTCCGGCTCGCGGAACACGCCGAAGAAGCACGCCCCCAGGCCCTCGTCGGTCGCGGTCTGCAGGATCAGCAGCGACGCCATCGCGGCGTCCATGTGCCAGAACGGCATCGGCCACCACGACTCGTCGCGGTCGGCGTGACCCTTGTCGGGCTCGGCGTATCGGTCGAGGTACGCCGCCTTGCTGCTGCACGGCAGGATCACCACCGGTGCTCGCATCATCCCGGCCAGCCAGCTGTCCGGGCGCTCGACGTCATCGGCGGTGACGGTCCAGAACCTGCGCACGTCCTCGGGCCGGTCCAGCACCAGGAACGCCCAGCCCTGGCTGAAGCCGGCGTTCGGGGCATGCGTGGCGTTCTCCAGCGCGCGGTCGATGATCGCGGGATCGACCGGAGTGTCGCTGTAGTCGCGGACCATCCGTCGGCGTCGCACGACGTCCTGGAACTCCATGGGGCCCACAGTGCCTGACGACTTCGAACGGATGTGGGCCGACCTCGCCCCGGTCGGCCGGTCGGCGGCGTCGGGCGGCTACTTCCGCCAGCCGTTCACGACGCCCGAGCGGGAGCTGGACGCGTGGTTCGTCGAGCAGGCCGAGGCACGCGGGCTGAGGGTCGAGCGCGACGAGATCGGCAACGTCGTCGCGTGGTGGGACTCCGGTTCCGGCCCCGGCGTGCTCACCGGCTCGCACCTCGACTCGGTGCTCGACGGCGGTGCGTACGACGGCCCGCTCGGTGTCGTCTCGGGGCTGGCTGCGGTCGACGCGCTGCGCGAGCGCGGTGTGGTGCCCACCCGGCCGATCGGCGTCGCGACGTTCGTGGAGGAGGAGGGCTCGCGCTTCGGCATCGCCTGCCTCGGGTCCCGGCTCGCCACCGGCGTTACGAGCTGGGAGGCGGCGCGCGAGCTGCGCGACCGTGACGGCGTCGCGTTCGGGGACGTGGCCGAGGGCGGGTCGTCCGCACTGCTCGCCGAGGTGGCGGCGTACGTCGAGCTGCACGTGGAGCAGGGCCGCGACCTGGTGGACCGCGGTGCCGCGGTCGGTGTGGGCAGCGAGATCTGGCCGCACGGTCGCTATCGCCTCGACTTCACCGGCGAGGCCAACCATGCCGGCACGACTCGGATGGAGGACCGGGTCGACCCGATGCTCACCTACGCGATGACCGCGCTGGCCGCCAACAAGCAGGCGCGGCTGACCGGGCAGCGGGCCACCTTCGGTCGGCTCGAGGTCACCCCCAACGGCACCAACGCGGTGCCGTCGCTGGTCACCGCGTGGCTGGACGCTCGCTGCGCCACGGAGGCGGCGCTGGCCGAACTGGTCGAGACGATCTCGCGTCGGGCCACCGAGCGCGCCGAGCGTGACGGCACCACGGTGTCGGTGACGCCGGAGTCGGTGTCCGGGTCGGTCGCCTTCGACCCCGCGCTGGCTGCGACGATCGCCGCCGACCACGGCGGGGGTGACTGGCCGATCATCCCGACCGCCGCCGGCCACGACGCCGGCATCCTCTCTGCTGCGGGGATCCCCACGGCGATGCTGTTCGTCCGCAACCCGACAGGCGTCTCGCACTCCCCGGCCGAGCACGCCGAGATGCCCGACTGCCTGGTCGGCGTCTCCGCGCTCGCTGACACCCTCGAGAGGCTGACCCGGTGACCGCCTACCTCCTGGAGCGGGCGTGGGTCGACGGCGCCGTGCGCGACGACATGCTCGTGGAGATCGAGGACGGACGGTTCGCGCGGGTGGAGGCCGGCGGGCGATCCGACGCCGCCACCCGGCTGGCCGGCCTCACCCTCCCCGGCCTGGCGAACTGCCACAGCCACGCGTTCCACCGGGCGCTGCGGGGCCGGACCCAGCGCGGCCGCGGCACGTTCTGGACCTGGCGCGAGGAGATGTACGACGTGGCGCAGCGCCTCGACCCCGACAGCTACCTCGCGCTGGCGCGGGCGACCTACCGCGAGATGGCAGCGGCCGGGATCACCTGCGTCGGCGAGTTCCACTACGTGCACCACCAGCCCGGCGGGACGCCGTACGACGACCCCAACGCCATGGGCAACGCGCTCATCGAGGCCGCGCGGCAGGCCGGCATCCGGATCGCGATGCTCGACACGTGCTACGTCAGCAGCGGCTTCGGGGCACCGGTCGAATCCGCGCAATCGCGCTACGACGACACGGATGCGGAGCGCTGGGCGGTCAGAACCGCGCAATTGCGCGGAAACGGCACGACCACGATCGGAGCGGCCATCCACTCCGTGCGAGCGGTGCCGGCCGAGCAGATGCCGACCATCGTCGACGCCGCCGAGGGCCGGCCCCTGCACGTGCACGTCTCCGAGCAGACCCGGGAGAACAACGACTGCATGGCGGCGTACGGCGCGACACCGACCCAGCTGCTCGCCGACCACGGCGTCCTCGGGCCGATGACCACCGCCGTCCACGCCACCCGCGTCACGACCGACGACATCCACCACCTCGGCTCGACGCGCACCCACGTCTGCTTCTGCCCCACCACCGAGCGCGACCTCGGCGACGGGGTGGGCCCGAGCCGCGAGCTCCACGAGGCAGGCAGCGCGCTGACCCTGGGCAGTGACAGCCACGCCGTGATCGACCCGTTCGAGGAGATGCGCGCCGTCGAGATGGACGAGCGGCTGGCGCAGCAGAGCCGCGGCCACTGGAGCGCCGCCGAGCTGCTCGCCGCCGGCACGACCACCGGCCACGCCAGCCTCGGCTTCCCGGACGCCGGGGAGATCCGGGTGGGCGCCCGCGCCGACCTGGTCACCCTCGACACCGCCACGCCACGGACCGCCGGCACCGGCGCCGACGAGCAGACCGCGGTGTTCGCGGCCACCGCGGCCGACGTCGTCCAGGTGATCGCCGACGGGCGCGTCGTCTACACGCACGGGGACGACGCGGAGATCGGCCGCGAGCTCGCGACCGCGATCGGAGGACTCCGGGGATGACCACCCTGATCACCAACATCGGCGAGCTGGTCACCAACGATCCCGAGGCCGACGACCTGCTCGGCACCATCGAGCGGGCCGCGCTGGTCATCGACGGGTCGGAGGTGGCCTGGATCGGCCGGGCCGACGATGCCCCGGCCGCCGACCAGCTCGTCGACGCCGGCGGCCGGGCGGTGCTGCCCGGCTTCGTCGACTCCCACTCGCACCTGGTCTTCGGGGGCGACCGCGCCGCCGAGTTCGCGGCCCGGATGGCCGGTCAGCCGTACGCCGCCGGCGGCATCCGCACCACCGTGGCCGCCACCCGCCAGGCCACCGACGAGCAGCTCACCGCCCACGTCGCCCGGCTGGTCCAGGAGATGCGCCGCCAGGGCACCACCACCGTGGAGATCAAGAGCGGGTACGGCCTGACCGTGAAGGACGAGGCGCGCAGCCTCGCGGTGGCCCGGCAGTTCACCGAGGAGACGACGTACCTCGGCGCCCACGTCGTCCCCGACGGCGACCCCGACGAGTATGTCTCCCTGGTCACCGGCCCGATGCTCGAGGCGGCCGCGCCGCACGCCCGCTGGGTCGACGCGTTCTGCGAGACGGGTGCGTTCGACGCCGACCAGGCGCGGACGGTGCTCCGGGCCGGTATCGCCGCCGGGCTCCGGCCGCGGCTGCACGCCAACCAGCTCGGCCCCGGGCCGGGGGTCGGGCTCGCCACCGAGCTCGGCCTCACCGCCGTCGACCACTGCACCTATCTGTCCGACGACGACGTGCACGCACTCCGCGACAGCGGGACCATCGCGACGCTGCTCCCCGGCGTCGAGTTCTCGACCCGCCAGCCCTACCCCGACGCCCGCGCGCTGATCGACGCCGGCGTCAAGGTGGCCCTCGCCTCCGACTGCAACCCCGGCTCGTCCTTCACCTCCTCGATCCCGCTGTGCATCGCGCTCGCGGTCCGGGAGATGGGGATGACGCCGGCCGAGGCGGTCCATGCCGCCACCGCGAGGGGCGCGGCGGCCCTCGACCGCGGCGACGTGGGTTCGCTGCTCCCGGGCAAGCGGGCCGACCTCGTCGTTCTCGACGCGCCCACCCACGTCCACCTCGCCTACCGCCCCGGCGTCCCGCTGGTCAGCCAGACCTGGGTCGAGGGTCGGCCGGCGGTGGGCGCGTAGCACCATGGCTGAGGTGAACCCGCTCGAGGAGTACTTCCGCAACAACGACTCACGCCTCATCCACAAGTGGATGCACTACTTCGACGTCTACCACCGTCACTTCGAGCGGTTCCGCGGCCGGCCGATCGTGGTGCTGGAGTTCGGAGTCAACCAGGGCGGCTCGCTGGAGATGTGGCGCGACTACTTCGGCCCGGACGCGAAGATCTACGGGGTCGACATCGACCCGCGCTGCCAGCAGTTCGAGGACCACAACATCCGGATCCTGATCGGCGACCAGGCCGACAAGGACTTCCTCGAGCGGGTGGTCGACGAGATCGGTGCGCCGATCGACGTCGTCATCGAGGACGGCGGTCACCGGATGCGCCAGCAGAAGATGACGTTCCGGCACATCTACCCCCACATGAGCGACGACGGCTGCTTCCTCACCGAGGACACGCACACCAGCTATTGGGAGGGGTACGGCGGAGGGTTCCGCAAGCAGGGCACGTTCATGCAGTTCGCCAAGCACAAGATCGACCAGCTCAACGCCTGGCACTCCAAGACCGACGAGCTCCAGGTCGACCAGTTCACCCGTTCCACCCAGTCCATCCACTTCTACGACAGCATCGTGGTCTTCGAGCGCGGACGTCGCACCGAGCCCGTGCACCGGATCACCGGACACGCGACGTTCGGCAGGTGGCGCGACTCCCTGCGGCTCCGGTGACCGTCCAGGCATGGGGTGCGGGGGGCGGGGGAACCGGACTACGTTGAGTCCATCCGCACTCCCGAAGGAGATCAACCATGCCCGAAGAGCCCCTGTCCGACGACGACATGACCACCAGCCCGTCCGACGACGTGCAGCCCGCTGGTGACGCCGACGGCACCGACGGCGGCGACGCTGACGGCACCGACGGCGGCGACTCCGACGGCACCGACGGCGGCGACGCGGACGGCACCGACGCCGACGGCACGGACGGAGACGCGACGGACACGACCGACGGGGACGCGTCCTGACCGCACTCGAACTCCTGAGCGGGGACGCCCAGACCTTCCTCGACAAGGTCTGGGCGTCTCGCGTTCACGTGCACCACGCGGACCCCGCCGACCTGGTCGGACTGTTCTCGCTCGACGACGCCGACCACCTGCTCACGGCGAGCGCGATCCGCACCCCCTCCATCCGGCTGGCGCGTGATGGCTCCGTGCTCGCGGAGTCGTCGTACACCCGGTCGGCGACGCTCGCCGGCAAGCCGCTTTCCGGTCTGGTCGACCCCCGCAAGGCGCTCAGGCTCTTCGACGAGGGCGCGACGATCGTGTTCCAGGGTCTACACCGCTACTGGCCGCCGATCACCCGCCTGGTCGCGGAGCTCGAGCTCGAGCTCGGCCACCCCTGCCAGGCCAACGCCTACCTCACGCCTCCCGGCTCCCAGGGCTTCGCGGTCCACTCCGACAGCCACGACGTGTTCGTGTTCCAGACCGCCGGCGCCAAGCAGTGGGAGGTGCACACCGCCGACGGCGTCGAGGACCTCACGCTCGAACCCGGCCTCAGCGTCTACCTCCCCACCGGCACACCCCACGCCGCCCGCGCGCAGGAGACCGTGTCGCTGCATGTCACCCTCGGCATCAACCAGCTCACCTGGCGCGGCCTGACGCGGCGGAGCGTCGGTGCGCTTCTCGACGAGGTGCCCGACGACCACCTGCCCGCCGGCTACCTCGACGACCCCGCCGCGCTCGCGGCCGGTCTCGCCGACCGGTTGGCCACGCTCGCCGAACGGATGCGCACCATCGACGCGCGCGAGGCCGTCGACGACGAGGTACGCCGCTTCCTCACCGGCCGCACCCCGCGCCTCGCCGGCGGTCTGCTCGACCGGACCCGGCTCGACTCGCTCGACGACACCACCCCGCTGCGGCGCCGGCCCGGTCATGCCTGCGTGCTGCTTCCGCACGGCGACCGCCTCGAGGTGCTGCTCGGCGACCGGTCCATCGACGTCCCCGCGTGGCTGGAGCCGGCCATTGCCGAGATCCGGCGCTGGCCTGAGCTCCGGCCGGCCGACCTGGCCGAGCACCTCGACGAGCAGAGCCGGTTGGTGCTGTGCCGCCGTCTCGTCCGCGAGGGCCTGCTGGAGCTCGTGGGGTGAACGACCCCGACCTCGGCGCCGGCTTCCGGTGCTCCGGCGCGAGCCTGCTGCGCGACGAGCCGGTCGCAGGCACGGCCTCCGGGGTGCGCGCGTTCCTGCTCGTCGAGTACACCGGCGCCTGGGGGGTCAACGCACTCCGGGACGCCCGCCTGCCCTACGGGCTCGGCAACCACCTGCTGCTGTCCTCGCACGCAGCGGGGGTCCGGGTGCTGCTGATCCGACGACCCGACCGGTCCGGCACCGACGACGTCCGGGTCTACGCGGCGTACGCCGACCCGGTGACGCCGTGGCTGGAGTGCGAGGCGTTCAGCGACATCCACGAGGTCCTCGACCTCGACCTGACCGGGCTCGGCCGCGGCCGGTCCCTGGGCATGACTCCGGCGGAGGGGTCGCTCTTCTGCGTCTGCACCCACGGACGGCACGACGCGTGCTGCGCCGAGCGCGGCCGGCCGGTCGCCGCGGCGCTGGAAGCGGCGCACCCGGAGGAGACCTGGGAGGTCTCGCACATCGGCGGCGACCGGTTCGCCGCCAACCTGCTGGTCCTCCCGCACGGTCTCTACTACGGGCGGCTCGACCCGGTCACCTCGCTGGCGGTCGCCGGCACCCACCTGGCGGGCGGGCTCGACCTCGACCACCTCCGCGGACGATCGGGGCTGCGGATGCCGGTGCAGGCCGCGGAGATCGGCCTCCGGCGACAGCTCGAGGAGACCAGGAACGACGCCGTCCGGTTCCGCGGCTCCACCAGCGACGGCGACGTCACCACCGCCCGCTTCGACGTCGCGGGCACGACGTACGCCGTCCGGGTCCGCACCCGTCGCGGCGGCGAGGAACGGCTCACCTGCCAGGCGAAGCGGGACAACCCGGTGCCGATCCACGACCTCCTCGAGGTCTCGACATACTCGTAGTATCAACGGATGGCAGTCACCGACGACGTCTCGCAGCTGACGGCTCAACGGTTCGGGCGCAACAGCTTCCTCGGTGGCGACACGCTGCCGCCGGTCGTCGAGAAGGGACTGCCGCCAGGTCCGCGCTGGCCGGTCTGGGCGCAGAGCGTGGCGTTGCTGCGGTTCCGCCACAAGTTCCACCCCTACCTGCACCGGAAGTACGGCGACGTCTTCACGATCCGCCTGCTCCCCGGCGGCCGGCCGCTGGTGATGTTCACCCGGCCCGAGCACGCGAAGGAGATCTTCGCCGGCGACCCCGAGGTCTTGCACGCGGGCAAGGGCAACTCGATCCTCGGCCCGATCATGGGAGAGCACTCGCTGCTGCTCCAGGACTCCGGTGAGCACAAGCGGGCCCGCAAGCTGCTGATGCCGGCGTTCAACGGGCACGCGCTGCGCGGCTACCAGTCGCTGGTCACCGACCTCGCGCGCGCCGAGGTCGAGCGGTGGACGCCGGGCACGGAGTTCCGCTCGCTCGAGCGGATGAACGCGCTCACCCTCGAGGTGATCCTGCGGGTGGTCTTCGGCGTCACCGACGAGAGCCGGCTGTCCGAGCTGCGCCCGCGGGTCAACGCCACCGTCGACGTCAGCCCGGCCGTGCTGCTCGGCTGGGGCTACCCCTGGCTGCAGAGGTTCGGGGTCTGGAAGCGCACCGTCGACAATCAGTACGAGCTCGACCGGCTGATGTACGCCGAGATCCGCGAGCGCCGCGGCGCGCCCGACCTCGCCGAGCGCACCGACGTGCTGTCCCGGCTGATCCTCACCGGCGCCGACAGCGGCGACGCCCTCGACGACACCGAGCTCCGCGACCAGCTGGTCACCCTGCTGCTCGCCGGCCACGAGACCACGGCGACGGCCCTGTCCTGGGCGCTCTACGAGGTAGGCCGCGACCCCGAGCTGCTCCGGCGCTGCCAACTGGCGGCCGACGAGGGCGACGACGACTTCCTCGACGCGGTGATGAAGGAGTCCATGCGGCTGCACCCGGTGATCCCGATGGTGGTGCGCACGCTGATGAAGCCGGCCACGATCGCCGGCATCGACGTGCCCGCCGGCGCCACGGTCGGGCCGTCGATCGTGATCGCCCACCAGAAGACCGACAACCACCCGGACCCGTGGACCTTCCGGCCCGAGCGGTTCCTGGGCCAGAACCCGCCCACCAACACCTGGATCCCGTTCGGCGGCGGCGTCCGCCGCTGCATCGGCGCAGGCTTCTCGCTGATGGAGGGCGTGGCCGTGCTCCGCGAGGTGTTCTCGTCGTACGACGTGACCGCGGTCGGCGACGACGAGCCGAAGGTCCGCAACATCACCAGCGTCCCGCGCCGGGGAGCGCGGATCCGCATCACTGCGGGCCGTTAAAGCCCGCTCTCAACGAGAGTCCGGGTCATAGGTCACGTCCACTGTGATCCGTGACCAGACCAGTCCAGCCCACCGATTGAGGCATACGCCACGGGGTGTTTGAATCCGACCGCTCGTGGGTGCCGTTGCCTGCGTTCTCGGGGTGGCGAGACATGGGGAACGGGATATGCGCGCTGCTGCCGGACTTGAGGAACGACGCACCAGGAAGATCACGGCAGGCAGGCGAGCGGGGCAGCGGGTCACCATCCTCAGCGTGCTCACGCTGGTGCTCGGCGCCCTCGTCACGTTCGGCGGCGCGGTGCCGGCCCAGGCCGCCCAGGCGACCGGCGACGACGTGGCCACCTGGTACAACGGCTGGTCGTGGACGTACGACACGACGTTCACCTACAACGACCCCGCGACCGCGAACGTCAACCTGACCGAGCGGGTCACCTACACGGTCGCCGACTCCAACGCGACTTTCGACGGTGAGCCGGCCTACCGCCTGACCATCAGCGGCACCGTGACCGGCGGTGGCGGCAGCGCGACGGTGCCCGACTTCGGCAATGTCAACCTGGACATCGACGGCGGCAACGTCACGGGCACCCGCTACGTCCGGCGCTCCGACCTCGCGTTGCTTCAGGAGCAGCAGACCCAGCACGTCGACGCGACCGCCAACATCCTGTTCGGCGTCGACGTCACGGCCGACGTCAACCTCACGCTCACCCCCGAGCCCAGCTGGCGCAACTACGACTTCCCGCTCAACCCGGGCGACTCGTGGAACAACAGCTCGGCGATCACCTACACCGGTGGCTTCAGCTACGACGCCGGCATCGGCGGCACCGGGTCGTCCCCCTTCGACGGTGTCTTCGACTTCAACGGCCCCGCGAACGTCGCGGCGGAGACCATCGGCGTCCCGATCGGCAGCGTCCCCACCGACCGGATCCTCTCGACGTCCAGCGACGGCTCGATCGACCGGCACTGGTGGTCGCCGACGTACAAGAACGACGCGCGGCACTACATGCAGCTGCCGCTCGACGCCGCGACCCTGACCATCGACCGGCAGCTGCGGAGCGCGTCGACGCCGGCGCCCTCCAGCACCATCACCGAGACCATCACGCCGTCGCTGACCTGTGCGGGTGGACCGGTGCAGGTCACCGGCAAGGTCGGCAACGCGGCGGGCACTCCGGTCCAGGTCGCCCTGGACAGGTCCCCGGTCGCGCCCGGTCAGCGGATCACCGTCAACACCACGACCGGCGCGGGCGGCAACTACTCCGCCACCCTCAGCGCGCCCAGCGAGAACGACGGCATGGGCAAGAACGGGTCGCGCGCCAACTGGGGCGTCGAGGTCGCCAGTGGCTCGGCCCGCAACGTCGCGACCCTGGTGGTGACGCACAGGAACTGCACCACGCTCGAGTACCTCGGCGTGACCAGCGCCCCGCAGGGCAGCGACGCCGTGGTGGCGGCGAAGCTCACCGACCTCACCGGTGCGAGCGCCGCCGGGCGGACGGTCACGTTCACCCTGGGTGGCGGTGGCACCGTCAACGGCACCACCAACGCCGCCGGCGTCGCCACGGCGACCCTGCCCGTGAACAGCCCGCCGCGGGACACCACGATCACCGCCTCCTACGCAGGCACCGCCACGACCGAGGCCGCGAACGCGTCGTCGCCGTTCACCGTCGGCAAGATCGCGACCACCACGTCGGTGGTCGCGAACCCGCCGATCGTCACCGTGGGTGACCCGGTCACGTTCACGGCGACGGTGGCCCCCAGCCACGGCGGCAACCCCGGCGGCAGTGTTCAGTTCAAGGTCGACGGCGCCGACTTCGGCGGGCCGGTCGG
>DASTDJ010000185.1:0-10797 GCA_035710425.1 Nocardioides sp. | reverse complement strand
CGGCACCTGGTCGTCCAGACCCTTGGGCAGCGGCCGTGCCGCGTCTGCGGCCGCCGGGAGGTCGATGTCCTCCGCCCGGGCGCGGTACTTCTGGATCCATCGCCCGGTGCCTCCGAGGGCGGCCGCGGCCCCCGCCAGCGCACCCATCGCGATCACCACACCGCGCCGGGTGGGACCGGCGGCGGCCTCGCCCCCGACGCCGGGTGTGGCCGGCTCCTCGCTCTCGGGCACCCCACGAGCCCGGGAGTCGAGCAGCCACAGTGCGCCCAGGCCGGTCAGTGCGGTGGCCGCGGTGGGCACGAGGTCGAGCGCCTCGACCGTCGGGCGGGTCAGCACCGCCACGACCGGTACGGCGACCAGCGCCGTCAGCAGGATCGCGCCGTCCCGGAACCGACGCCGGGCCACGACACCCGCGACCGCCGCGAGCACGAGCACGCCGAGCAGGACCGATCCGATCAGGATCGGCTTGTCCTTGGTCCCGAACTGCGCGATCGCCCACTCCTTGACCGGGGTCGGGGTCAGGTCGATGACCGCCGAGCCCACCGCGAGTACCGGCGAGGAGGCCGGGTTCAGGAGCGACGCGACGAAGTGACCCGTCGCCACTCCCAGCAGCGTGGCGAGAAGGCCGAACAGGGCGTACAGCCGGCGAGTGCGCATGCCGGTCCTTCGGCGCCGTCACCCTGGCGGATGGGTACGGTGACGCCCATGCCCGACACCACCGAGCTGGTCCACTACGCCGTCGCCGAGGACGCCGCGACGATCACCTTCGACTCTCCGCACAACCGCAACGCGCTGTCCCGCCAGCTGGTGACCGAGCTGATGGCGCACCTCGAGACCGCCGACGCGGACGACAACGTCAAGGTGGTCGTGATCCGCGCCGAGGGCAAGGCGTTCTGCTCGGGCGCGGATCTCTCCGAGGCCTCCGCCGACGGCATGGAGGAGGGCGCGAGGGGAATGGTCGCGATGCAGCGGCGGATCGTGGCGATGGGCAAGCCGGTGGTCACCCGGCTCCACGGTGCGGTCCGGGCCGGCGGCATCGGCATCGTGGCCGCCTCCGACATCGCGATCTCGGCCGCCGACGCGACGTACGCACTGACCGAGGTGAAGCTCGGGCTGACTCCCGCGGTGATCTCGCTGACAGTGCTGCCCCGGCTCACCTCACGTGCCGCGGCGCTGACCTGCCTCACCGGCGAGGTTTTCGACGGCACCCAGGCCGCCGACATGGGCCTGGTCACCCGGGCGGTGCCGGTGGAGGAGCTGGACGACGCGGTGGCATCGGTCGTGGCGTCGCTCCGGACCGGCGCGCCTCAGGGCCTGCGCGAGACGAAGGCGCTGCTGGCCCGCGACCTGCTCGACCGGATCGACGCGCGGGGCGACGAGATGGCCGCTCTCAGCGCGCGGCTGTTCGGCTCGGACGCAGCGCGTGAGGCGATGCTGGCCTTCCTGGCGCGGAAGAAGTAGCGCCCGACCGGGTCAGTCCCGGACCGCGCACATTTGGCGCGATCGCGCGAAAGTGGACGTGTCCGGGGGACTCGACCCGTCACGAACGGCGCGATCGCGCGGAATGGACGTGTCCGGGGGCCCCGACCCGTCACGAACGGCGCGATCGCGCGGAAGTGGACAAGTCCGGGGGCCCCGACCCGTCATGGACGGCGCGATCGCGCGGAAGCGGCGACCACGAGCCCAGCTCGCGGCCACTCGACCAGCGACCGCTCAGACGTCGTACAGGGGGCCGCGCGGCCGCTTCTTCGCGGCGAAGACCAGGCCGCCCCCGCCGCCGACCAGGGTGAGGCCGAGGAGCAGCCAGACGACGTTGGGGCCACCAGTGTCGGGCAGCAGCCCGCCGGGGTTCTGCACGCCCGGGTTAGGCCCGGGCACGTCGGGCCCGTCGTTGTTGGTCGCGAGCTCGAACGACGTGTCGCTCTGGCAGGACTTGAAGACGCTGCCGTCGGCGGTCCGGAACGTTCCGTGGACCTGGTAGCGCCCGGGCTGGGTGAGGACCGGCCCCTGGATCGTGACGGGGGAGCCGTTGTAGTCGACGGTCTTCGAGAAGATGCCGACGCCGCCCTTCCGGATGGAGACGGTCACCGACCCGGTGGGACGGTCGGCCCGCGCCGCGGCCCGGGTGCCCGCCGCCTCGGCGGGCGCGTTGGGCTGCACGTGGATCCGGATCCGGGGGGCCCTTCCCACGCTCACGACTGCGGGCACGGTGAGGTTGCACGACGTGCGCACACCGGCGGTGTAGTCGTCGTCGGCCGCCTGAGCGGGCGCGATGAGGGCCGGCGTGACCATGAACGACGTCAGGGCGAACGCCAGCACCGCTGCAAGCTTCTTCAACACGGGCCTCCTCCGAGTACCCCTACAACGACGGGCATGCGCGGGGGTCACGCCTGGACGTCAGGCGGGAACGGCGTCCGCGAACTGGTTCAGACCAGGTAGGGCGAGCGGCGCTCGCGGGCGGCGACCACCAGCCCGAGGCCGGACCCGAACAGGGTCAGCCCGAGCAGCAGCCAGCCGACGTCGGGGCCGCCCGTGTCGGGGAGCAGCCCGCCGGGGCTGTCGACCCCGGGGTTGGGACCCGGCACCTCGTTGTCGTCGTCGTCGGAGGAGGCGCCGCGGCGGGTCAGCGAGGCGTCGGTGTCGGACGAGCTGCGGAACACCGTGTCGGTGTCGGGCACGAAGACCGCGCGGACGTCGTAGCTGCCGAGCTTGGTGAGCGCGGGTCCGCTGAACCTGATCGGCGCACCGCTGTAGGCCTTGGTCATCGCGACCCTGAACCCACCGCCCTCACGGGTGTAGGTCAGCCGGATCACTCCGGTCGGCCGGGCCGCTGCGGCTGCCTGGCCGGCCTTCGCGCCGGTCTCCACCACCCCGTTGGGCCGGACCACCACGTGGGTCGCGAGCTGGGTGCCGGGACGGACCTGCGCCGGGACGGTGACGGTGGTCCTGGTCTTGAACCTGGCCTGGTAGGGATCGTCGGCGGCCTGCGCCGGGGCCCCGACGAACGACACACCCACGAGAGAGACGGCCGCGAGAGTCACCATCGCGCCAATTTTCCTGATCACCGAGACCCCCATGCCTCTGTCAATCCGGTTGAGGGGGAAGCGTACCGCCTCACGACCCGGGAGTGCCCCGAGGCTCAGGGAACCTTCGGGACGGTCTCCACGAGGTGGCCGAACGCCACGCTGCGGTTGTCGGTGTGGAACAGCTCCGAGCACGTCACCAGGGTGATCAGCCGGTCGCCGGGCTGGCCCGGGGCGGTGGTGCCGCCGGGGTCCGGGTTGACCGGGAACGGGTCGAGCACCCACGACGCCGTGAACGGCACGACCAGGTCGGGCCCACCGGTGTCGAGGACGTAGGTGTGGTCGGCGTCCCTGGTCTCGATGTGGACCAGGTCGCCCTCACGCAGGTCTGGGAACTCGGCGAAGGGCTCCCCGTGGGTGATCCGGTGGGCCGCCAGCACGTAGTTGCCGCGCTCGCCGACGGCCGCGGTGTCCTCCATGTGGCCGATGCCGGCCGCGAGCACCTCGTCGGAGGACCCCTCCAGGATCGGCACCTCGTAGTCGGCGCCGAACCGGGGGACCCGCAGGATGCCGGTGGCCTTGCCGAAGTCGGTCTCGGCGGTCACCTCGCCCTCGCCCCACTCCTCCTGGAGATCGGCGACCACCTCGGCCTGGCGGCCCTTGGACACCCAGTTGGTGCCCCAGAACTGCCAAGCCAGCCAGCCGAGGACGATCGCTCCCACGGTGATGAGCGCGATGCCGCCGACCAGCATCACGCGGCGCCGCTTCCGGTCGGAAGTGCCGCGCCGGCGACGTACGACCGAGGGCGACCCACCGGTGTGGGGTCGATCGCTCTCGGTGTCGGTGGAGGTGGTCACGAATCTCCAACGCCTCCGGTCCGGAACCGTCACGCCGTATAGACTAGAGAACTTGTCCGCGCCCGATTGGGGCTCGGACATCGTGCTGAGGGGACGCATCGTTGAGTGAGCCAGTGGTCGAGCGGGAGGTCGCTCGGGAGCAGGCGTTCGTGGACCGGGTCCACCAGCAGCTGCAGGTGTCGGCCAAGGCTGCTGAAGAGCTGGCCAAGGAAGGCCACCAGCGCGGCCGCCTCGGCCACGAGGGCGGCCTGGTCGAGCGCGACGCCATGGTGTTCCAGGCGGCCAAGCGGATCGCGCAGCTCGACGCCGCCCACGAGGGGCTGGTGTTCGGGCGGCTCGACCTCGATCGGGGCACCGACCCGCAGCCGCGCTACATCGGCCGGATCGGGCTGCGGGACGCCAACCGCGACTCGCTGCTGATCGACTGGCGGGCGCCGGCGGCCGCGGTGTTCTACCAGGCCACCGCCGCCGAGCCGCAGAACGTCGTCCGCCGCCGGGTGCTGCGTGCCTCCGGCGCCAAGGTCCTCGGCGTCGAGGACGAGCTGCTCGACCCTGACAACCCACTGGCCGACGAGC
The DNA here is from genome assembly GCA_035710425.1 of Nocardioides sp. GTDB lineage: Bacteria > Actinomycetota > Actinomycetes > Propionibacteriales > Nocardioidaceae > Nocardioides. The sequence goes on along the minus strand of DASTDJ010000185.1, from coordinate 6,341 downwards.
TGCCGGTGATCGGTGAGGGCGCGCTGATGGCACAGCTGTCGAGGGCGCGCGACCGGTCGATGCACTCGATCGTGGCGACCATCCAGGCCGAGCAGGACATGGCGATCCGGGCGCCCGGCAAGGGCGTGGTCTCGATCTCCGGCGGCCCAGGCACCGGCAAGACCGTCGTGGCGCTGCACCGCGCGGCCTACCTGCTCTACACCGACCGGCGCCGCTACGAGGGTGGCGGCGTGCTCATCGTCGGCCCCAGCGGGGTCTTCATGCGCTACATCGAGCGGGTGCTGCCCAGCCTCGGCGAGACCGCGGTGGCGCTGCGCTCGCTGGGCGAGGTGGTCGACGGCGTCCGCGCCACCCGCCACGACGAGCCGGCGATCGCCGACGTCAAGGGTTCGGTGCGGATGGCCGAGCTGCTCCGGCGCACCGCCCGTCAGCAGGCACCCGGCAGCCCCCAGGAGTTCCGCACGTTCTGGCGCGACGACCGCATCGTGCTCGACCGCGGCGTGCTCGGCCGCATCCGGCGTCAGCTGATGTCGCAGGGCCGGCGCAACCGGCAGCTGCCCCGGATCGCCAACGCCATGCTCGACCAGATGTGGCGGCAGGTGCGCGGCGAGCGCGGGCGCGAGCGGGGGCGGGAGGCCTTCGACGACGACATGCTGTCGGACCAGGCGTTCCTCGACTTCGCGCTGGCCTGGTGGCCGCCGCTGGACGCGCCGACGGTGCTCGGCTGGCTGCAGGACCCGGAGTTCCTGGCCCGGGTGGGCGAGGGCGTCGTGACCAGCGAGGAGCAGCGACTGCTCACCAAGTCGTGGGACGCCGCCAACGGGCTGTCGGTCGAGGACGTGCCGCTGCTCGACGAGCTGCGGTACGCACTCGGCGACGTGCCGGCGCGCACCGACGACGAGCGTGACGACCCCTACTCCCTGCTCGAGGGCGCTGTCGACATCCAGGAGCTGGTGACGGCGGCCGACCGGGAGTACGCCCCGAGCGGGCGGGCCTGGACCCCGCCCACCCACAGCATCGAGGACGACCCGTTCGCGCACGTGCTGGTCGACGAGGCGCAGGACCTCACGCCGATGCAGTGGCGGATGGTCGGCCGGCGCGGCCGGGCGGCGTCCTGGACGATCGTCGGCGACCCCGCGCAGTCGTCGTGGCCGGCGCCCGAGGAGTCGGCGGCGGCCCGGGCGGCCGCCCTCGACGGGAAGGCCGTCCACGAGTTCCACCTGTCGAAGAACTACCGGAACTCCTCGGAGATCTACGAGTTCGCAGCCGAGTACGCCGAGCGGGTCGGCCTCGATGCCGACCTCCCGGAGGCGGTCCGCTCGACTGGTGTCCCCCCGACGACCCGCCCGGCGTCTCCCGACCTCGAGACGGCCACTCGGGAGGCCGTGCTCGAGGCGTCTGGTCAGGTGTCCGGCACCGTCGGCATCGTGGTGCCCTCGGCCCGCCGCTCGGAGGTGAACTCCTGGCTGGCCTCCTGGTCGGAGCTGGAGGACGACGCGCCGGGCGCCCGCGCCGCTGCAGCGGACGCCTCGGTCGCCCCTTCGGGCGATGATCGCGTCGTCGTCCTCACCGGTCTCGACACCAAGGGCCTGGAGTTCGACGCCATCGTCGTGGTCCGGCCCGAGGAGATCGAGGCGGAGTCGGCCACCGGCACCGCCACGCTGTACGTCGTGCTCACCCGCGCGACCCAGCTGCTGACCACGGTGGGCTGACCCGACGGGTCACGCCACCGGCGACAGGTGCGCCGCCGGCCGCGGTGCGACCGCGACGTACCGGTCCAGGATCCGGAGTACACCGGCGTGCTCGAGGAGCAGCTCGCGGTGCCGGGTCTGGATCTCGTCGTCGGACATGCTCGCCTCGAGCTGCGCCTCACAGGTCCGCTGCCAACGCGCCCGGAGCGCGGCCACCAGGCCGTCGGGGCTCCCGAACATCGTGGCGTACTCATCGCGCCAGGGCAGCGTGCCGGTGTGGTCCTTCTCGGCGGCGGTGACGACCTCGCGGATGATGCGGTATCGCTCGTGAGTCTCGGTCCAGCTCATCGATCTGTCCTCTCGGTGGGCGGCGGTGGTGCCGCGGTTGTCGAGACAGAGGCGTCGAGAGGGCTGAGAGATACGTTGAATTTCGACGTATCACGGGACTGGTTGGGCGCTCCTTACATGCGAGACCATTGCTTCGCCCGGCGGTACCGAGCCGCCGGCCGGAGGAGGTCGGCGATGGATACGTCGTACCCCCTCCAGGCCTTGGTCGCGTCGGCTCGCGAGGGGGACCAAGGTGCGTGGAACGCGATCGTCGAGCGGTTCCTGCCGCTGGTCTGTGCACTGGTGCGGAGGCACCGGCTGTCGGAGGCCGACGGTGACGATGTGTGCCAGACCGTGTGGCTGCGACTGGTCGAACACCTCGACACCTTGCGCGAGCCCGACGCACTGCCCGGCTGGATCTCGACCACGACCCGCAACGAGTGCCTTCGGCTGCTCGCTGCACGCAAGCGCATGACGCCCGTGGACCCGATGGACTCGGGTTCTCTCGAAGGCGTGACCGCGGACGTGTCGGGCGTCGAGCTGGTCGCACTGGAGGAGCGGCACGCGCTCCGCGAGGGACTGGCCGAGCTGCCGGCCGGGCGCCGAGAGCTGCTGCTGCTGCTGTTGGCCGACCCGCCGATCTCTTACGCGGAGATCAGCGAGCGGCTCGACATCCCGGTGGGCAGCATCGGGCCGACCCGGGCGCGCGCGCTCGAGCAGCTCCGCAACACGCGCGCGATGCGGGCCCTGGCGTCCGCGAGCCTCGAGTCGGAAGGAGAACGGCGATGAACGACTGGTCCGACGACGACGCGCTGATGGCGGCGCTCTCCGAGGCGGTGGGCGAGGCTGACGAGGTGACCGACCGGCGTCGCGAGGCCGCCCAGGCGGCGTTCACGTGGCGGTCCGTCGACGCCGAGCTGATGGAGCTGCTCCATGACTCGGCGCTGGAGGCCGGCGCGGCGGTGCGCGGGGCGGCCGATCCGGGTCGCCTGCTGTCCTTCGGCCGCGGCGAGCTGACGATCGAGCTCGAGGTGGGCGCCGGGGCGGTGACCGGACAGGTGCTGCCGGCGCAGGACGCGACGGTGACCCTGCAGGCCACCGGTGTCGAGGACCGCACGGTCGCGGCCGACGGCGCCGGGTTCTTCCGGATCGAGGAGGTCGGGTCCGGGCCGGTGCGGTTCGTGGTGACGACCTCGGAGACGAACCTCACCACCGCGTGGGTGACGCTCTAGCGGGTCAGCTGAACGGCGGGCCGAGCTGGGTCACCGTTCCCGCCGTCGGATCCGGTTTCTTCGGGGCCGCCGCGACCAGCGCGTCGCGGGCCTGGCGTGCACTCACGCCGTGCTTGCTCATGTACGCCGCGATGGCGCCGGTCACGACCGGCGTCGCGAACGACGTACCGCTCCACTGGGCGAGGCCGGTGAAGTTCTTCGTCGTGCCGAAGGCGGCGCTGGTCGGCTCGTGGTAGGTGTACGCGCCCGTCGGGAACGCGTTGACCAGGTCGCGGCCGTGCGCGTAGACGTCGACCCACTTCCCGTAGTTGGAGAAGTCGGACTTCTTGCCGTCGCCGTCCAACGCACCGACGCTGACCACCCAGTCGAAGGCGGCCGGGTAGAACGGGACGTCGTTGCCGTCGTTGCCCGCCGCCGCGATCACGAGCGGCCCGTCGTCGCGCTCCTTCAGGCGGTAGGCGTCGGCCAGCGCCTGGAACCCCATGAGGGGGAGGTTCCGGCGAGTGTGGGTACCCGCCGAGATCGAGATCAGCTGCGGCTCGTCCTTGTCGCGCAGCGCCTCGTTGAGCTCCTGCGCGATCTCGGACTCGTAGATCGCGCCGCCCTTGGTGAGGAACCCCTCGACCTCGATCTCGGTGGCGGGGGCCATGCACCTCACCACGCCGGCGACGAACGTGCCGTGCCCGGCGTAGGGGTGGATGTTGTTCGGGTCGACGGTCTCCACGTCGCCATCGACGCCCTGGGCGAGCCACGGGCTGTCGGTGTCCGTGGCGGCGCCGGGGTACCACCCCGTGTCGACGACGGAGACCCGCACGCCCTTGCCGGCATCGACGTCGCCGGTCAGCGAGGGGACCGGGCCGGCGCTCGTCAGCGGCAGCTCGGGTTCGGTGGCCGGGCACGCCTTCCCCAGGTTTCCGACGAGATACAGGACGTGGTCCGGTACGACGACGCCTTCGCCGAGCTCTTGGTCGACCTCGGCGAGGGTGTCGAGCGTGTCGGTCTTCCCGACGGTGATCCGCTGCGGCAGCCGGTAGACGAAGAGCCCCTCGACGGGCTGGCCGACGGTGTCTCCGGAGCCGCGGAAGATGTCCTGGCGCTGCTCGAAGAACCGGCGCAGCTGGTCGGCGCCCTCGGGACGGACCAGGGCATGACCCGGCCGGTAGAGGTAGTCGGCGTCCGCATCGTCGCCGCCCTTGCCTCCCCGTCCGGGCGCTACCCCCACCTTCTCGCCGAAGGCGCGCCGGATCAGCTCCAGCTGGACCCGGAGGGTCTCGGCGTCCCGGTTCGGGCGGACAGGCCGTCTCGGGCGTTTCGGACGGAAGACATTGCGCAGCCACGAGATGAGGTTGCGTGAGGGCTCGTTCGGATCGGTCAAGGGGGACTCCTGGTGTGGAGGGCCGATGCGCCCGTGTGCCCTGGTTAAGTTAGTGCCGGGCACGGGGCCCGTAAAGGCGTGAGGCGACCATGACCGACCTGCTCGAGCTGGCGCTCGCGGATCCGGAGCGGGCCTGGGCCCGCGCCGAGGCGGTCGTCGGAGAGACCAGCGACCCGCTCGAGCTCTCGATCGCGCACCAGGCCCGCGGGATCGTGCTCCGAGACGAGGGGCGGTCGACGGAGGCAGTGGCCGAGCTGAGGACCGCCCTCCGGCATGCGGTGAGGAGCGGAGCGGAGCGGGAAGCCGATGTCCGTGCCACCTACGGCCTGGCGCTGGTGATGGGCGGACGCACGAACGCCGGCCGACATCAGCTCGACCGGGCCGCGGACTCGGCCACGGGGGAGGCCCTGGCGAAGATCCTCATGCGGCGTGCCTTCGCGCTGACGATGTTGGGTGAGCAGGGCAAGGCCCTCGTCGACATGCGTGCGGCCCTCGAGGGCACTCGGCAGTCCGGGAACAGGATCTGGGAGGCGCGCACCCTCACCAACCTCGCCCACGTGGAAATGGCCCTCGGGCTGCTGTCGGATGCGGAGCGGTCCTGCGAGAGTGCCCGCCGCATCTTCGACAGTGTGGGGCTGCCGGAGGAGGCGCTGGACGCGCTGCCGATCCTGGGCGACCTGGCGTTGTACCGCGGTGATCTCCCGAGAGCGATCGCCATCTTCGACGAGATGGCGTCGGCTCCGGGAAGAGTCGGATACCAGCGCGCCGACATCGCGGCCTCGCGGTCCGAGGCGTACCTGACCGCAGGACTGGCCGCCGAAGCGGTCGACGTCCTCCGGAGGCTCGTCGACGGTCAGACGCTGTCGCCGTGGAAGGAGGCCGACGTCCAGCTGGCGTTGGCCAACGCGCGCCTGGCCACGGGGGACATGGCCGGTGCCCTGGCCGCGGCGTCCGAGGCCCGCGAGGCCTTTCACAGCCAGCACCGCCCGTGGTTCGAGCTCAGGGCTCGGCTGGTGCAGGTGCTGTCCCGTCACGAGCTCGGGCGGCGGCGTGGCCTCGCCCGCCAAGCGAGTGACGTCGCTCGCCGGCTCGACGAGGAGAGGGCCTACGAGGCGCCGGTCGCGCTGATCCTGGCCGGCCGGCTGGCCACCGGGCCGGAGCGAGCGGAGCTCTGGGAGGCGGCGGCGGCGTACCGCGATCGACCGAACGCCCTGGTACGCGCCAGCGCCTGGCTGGCCTCGGCGCTGGTCCGCGAGGAGGCCGACGACCGCGGCGGGGTGCTGCGGGCCTGCGGTCGTGGGCTCGACGCGCTCGACGAGCACCGCCGCACCCTGGGCAGCTCGGAGCTGCGAGCCCTGGCCACCGCGCACGGCCGCGAGCTGGCGGTGCTCGCGCTCCGGCACGCGGCCACGGATGCGCGCACCCTCCTGCGGTGGAGCGAGCGGTGGCGCGCGACAGCACTCGCCGAGCCGCCGGTCACGCCCGACGGCGAGGTCTCGACCGAGCTGGCGGCGCTGCGTGACAACGGCCGGCGGCTGGCCCAGGCGCGCGCGGAGGGTGAGCCGGTCGAGCAGCTCGAGACCGAGAGGAGGCGGCTGGAGCGCGCCGTACGGGCCGAGCACCATCGCCGGACCGGAGGTGGTGACGACGCCGACACGAGGCTCGACGTGGATCGGCTGGTGGCCGAGGTCGGGGACAGGACCCTCGTCGAGCTCG
>DASTDJ010000184.1:0-15497 GCA_035710425.1 Nocardioides sp. | reverse complement strand
GAGCAGTCCCTTGAGACCGACGATCTCGACCGGGATCTCGCGGTGGCTCAGCGCGTCGAAGACCGCGGCGGCGTGGGAGTTGTCTCGCGTGAGGACCCCGATCTCGCGCCAGCTCGGCTCCGGCATCGCCGCCCTGGCCTCGATCACCCGATCGGCGAGCCAGGCCAGCTCGCCGTCGTAGGTCTCGTGGACGGCGGCACGGACCTCACCCGGGGCGGCGCCGGGCTTCGGCTCGAGAGGCAACAGCTCGGGGCGGCCGGCGTAGAGGTCGGCGGCGAGGTGGTTGGCGGTGGCGAGGATCCGCTGGTCGGAGCGCCGGTTGACCGTGAGGGGGTACGTCGTCGGGCGGCCGTCTCGCGCCGGGAAGTCGGCGCCGAACTCCAGGATGTTGGAGACCGCCGCACCCCGCCAGCCGTACATCGCCTGGTTGGGGTCGCCCACTGCAGTGACGGGGTGACCGAGCCCGGACTCGGCGTCGGGGCCGGAGAACAGCCGGCTCAGCATCAGCGCCTGGGCCACCGAGGTGTCTTGGTACTCGTCGAGCAGCACGATCTTGAACTTGCCGCGCTCGATGGCACCGACCTCCGGGCTCTGCTCGGCGAGCCGCGCGGCCAGGGAGATCTGGTCGGAGAAGTCCATGAGCCCGAGGTGCCGCTTCAGCCCGCGGTAGGCCTCCACCAGCCCGATCAGCTCCGCCCGGCGGTCGATGGCCAGGATCGCCTTCTCGTTCTTCTCCCGATAGGTCTTGCGGTGCTCGGTGCCCATCCCGGCCTCGAAGAGCGGCCGCTGCGCGGCGTCGTGGGCGAGCACTGTCTCGGGGTCGACCAGGTGCTCGCTCATCTCGGCGTCGAGGCTGAGCAGGTACTGCACGACGTGTCGGGGCGAGTCGGTGAGGTGCTCGACGGGCCGGGTGTAGCGCTGCACCGCCCGAGCGGCGAGCTGGTAGCGGCTGGCGTCGGCGATCAGGCGGGTGTCGGGCTCGTGGCCGATCCGCAGGCCGTGCTCGGAGAGCAGCGCGGACGCGTAGGAGTGGTAGGTCGCGACAGTCGGCTCCTCGACCTCCTCCTGCTCATCCTCTTCCAGCGGTCGCAGCTCGCGGGTGGGCAGCAGACCCGCCCGGCGCAGGCTGGTGCGGATGCGCGTCGCCAGCTCGGCGGTCGCCTTGGTCGTGAAGGTGAGGCCCAGCACCTCGGCGGGCGTCACCCGGCCCGTGGCCACCAGCCAGACGACGCGGGCCGCCATCACGGTGGTCTTGCCCGAGCCCGCCCCCGCGATCACGACGGCCGGCTCGAGCGGCGCGGTGATCGCGGCGAACTGCTGGTCGCTGAACAGGAAGTCCTCGCCGAGCAGGTCGCGCAGCTGCTCGGGGGTGTCGATCGTCAACGAGGTCACGACAGGACCGTCCCGGCGGCCTTGTCGGGACAGATGGCCTGGAACGTGCAGCGCTCGCAGTGCGCGCCGGGCCGGGCCACGAACCGCTCCTCGCGCAGCGCCGTCGTGGCCTGGATCAGCTGCTCCTCGACGAGGCGTACGCCGCCCTCCGCAGCCGGCGGCGCCTGCTGTTGCACCTTCGGCAGCTCCTCGCCGATGCGGAGCTGGACCAGCTCGGCGCCACCCGAGCGGGCCGGCCTGCCGACGAGCTGGTCGGCGGCACCGTGGTCGACCGCGAGCTGGTAGAGGCCGAGCTGCGGGTGCTTCTCGACCTCGGGCCCCGACGGGGGGTACTTGCCGGTCTTCAGGTCGACCACCACCACGCGGCCGTCCTCGTCGAGCTCGAGCCGGTCGGCGTAGCCGTGCAGACGGACGACCTGGCCATCTGGAAGCGTCACCTCGGCCTGCATCCGCGGCTCGGTGGCGACGACGGTGCGGGCCCCGGGTCGCTGGTGCCATGCCACGAACCGGGACAGCGCGGCCTCGACGGCCTCGCGCTCGCGAGCGCGGGACCAGGGGGTGCGGAACTCCATCCGACCCCACACCTCGTCGACGAGCGCCATCAGGTCGTCGGTGGTGGCCAGGTCGTCGCCGGCGATCCGCTCCGCGATCGCGTGCACCACCTTGCCGAAGCCCTGACTGGTGGAGCTGACCACCTCTCCCCCCGCCTCGCGCTGCAGGAACCACTGCGCCGGGCAGGTGAGCAGCCCCTCGAGCGCGCTGGCGGACAGGATGAGAGGCTCCCCGGCCGGCCGCACCGGCTGGTCGGACCTGGTGGGCTCGCGCAGGCCCCACCACGTGGCCGGGTCGGCGCTTGCCGCCACCGGCCGGCCGTGGACGTCGGTCTCGGCGAGCGCCCGCAGCCGCCTGGCAGCCGCAGCGCGCAGCTGCTCGGGCTGCTCCGGGTCGGCGAGGGTGCGCCGGAGCTCGGCCACGAGGCCGGCCATCGAGAGCGGGCGTCGGGGCCGACCGACGCGGTGGTCGGGCTCGCGGCCGAGCTCGTGGACGAACCGGGACGGCTGCTCGCCGTCGTCGTCGGGCGACGCGACGGCGGTCACCACCAGCCTCTGGCGGGCGCGGGTGCAGGCGACGTAGAACAACCGGCGTTCCTCCGCGAGCATCGCGGCGCGGGTCAGCGCAGGCTGGAGTCCTTCGCGTCCGATCCGGTCGGCCTGCAGGAGGGTGTCGCGCCGGCGCAGGTCGGGCCAGGCCCCCTCCTGCACATGGGCGACCACCACGAGCCGCCACTCGAGACCCTTCGAGCGGTGGGCCGTGAGCAGCCGCACGGCATCGCCGCGCACTCCCCTGTCGGCGAGGGTGTCGGCCGGGATCTCCTGGGCTCGGAGCGTGGTGAGGAACTCGCGGACGCTGGTGTGGCCCCGCTGCTCCTCGGCACGCGCGGCCTGCTCGAACAGCGCGCAGATGGCGTCGAGGTCGCGGTGGGCGAGCCGGGCGCCGTGCCCGCCGGCCTGGGTGGCGGCCCGCAGCCGCGAGCCCCAGTCGGACCCGTCCCACAGCGTCCACAGCACCTCCTCCACGGTCGCGCCGTCGGCGAGATCGGCACGAGCGCTGGCGATCAGGCCGGCCAGCCGCGACGCGCGCCGCGCGGGCTCACCGTCGATGTCGCCGAGGACGTCGGGGTCGACGACGGCGCTGCGGACCAGGTCGCGTGCGGGCGTCGAGCCGTCGGCGGCGCGCATCGCCCGGGTCAGGGACCGGATGTCGGTCGCGTCGAGACCACCGAGCTGGGAGGTGAGGAGCGCCTCGGCCCGGTCGGCGCCGACGTAGTCGTCGTCGGTGGGGTCGGTGACCTCGGCATCGACGACCACGGCGAGCGCGCCGAGCAGCGGCAGCACCGCGGGCTCCCGGACCAGCGGCGTCTCGTCGCTCGCCACCTCGACCGGAACGCCCGCCGCGGTCAGGGACCGGCGCAGGCCGGGGATGGAGCCGCGGCCCGACCGGACCAGCACCGCCATGTCCGACCAGCCGACGCCGTCCTCGAGGTGCGCCCGCCGGAGCAGGTCGGCGACGTTCTCGGTCTCGGCACGGGCGGTGTCGTAGGTGACCACCTCGACGGAGCCGGGACCGAACTCGTTGTCGGCGGGCTCGGGGTTGCGGAACGCGGAGTACTGCTCCAGCGGGATCGCACCGGTGATCCCGATCGACGCCGCGATGGCCCGCGAGGCGCGCAACAGCCGCGAGCCGAACCGGCGGGTGGTGCCGAGCGCGATGACGGGGGCGGGCGAGCCGTCGGAGCGCGGGAACTCGGCCGGGAAGTCGAGGATGCCGCGCACGTCGGACCCGCGGAAGCCGTAGATCGACTGGTCGGGGTCGCCGACCACGGTGAGGTTGCGCCCGTCTCCGGCGATCGCCCGGAGCAACGCGACCTGGCTGGGGTCGGTGTCCTGGTACTCGTCGACGAAGACGTGGGTGAACCGGTCGCGCAGGTCGTCGCGGTGCACCTGCGCCTCGATGACCGCGCGCGCGATCAGGTCGGGGTAGTCGATGGCGCTCAGGTCGCCGAGGACGTCGAGGTACTGCGTGAGGAACCGGCCCGCGGCCACGAACTCGGCGATCCCCTCCTCGAGGCCGAGGGCTTCGAGGCGGTCCGGGTCGAGACCCCGCTCGCGCGCCCGGGAGAGCACCGTGTGGACCTCGCGGGCGAACCCGCGCGTGCCCACCGCTGCGCGCAGCTCCTCGGGCCAGCGGACGGACTCGGGGTTGTCGGTCAGCAGCTCCTGGAGGACGACGTCCTGCTCGGGCGCGGACAGCAACCGCAGCGGCGCGGCGTAGAGCTCGGTCGGCGAGTAGCGACGCACCAGGCCGTAGGCGAAGGAGTGGAACGTCGAGGCCAGGCTGGTGGCCATGGTCCGGCCCAGGCGCGCGGTGACCCGGTCGCGGAGCTGCTCCGCCGCCTTGCGCGAGAACGTCAGGGCGAGCACCTGGTCGGGTCGCGCCCCCTGCCGCTCGATCCGGTCGACGATCGCCTCGACCAGGGTCGTCGTCTTGCCGGTGCCGGGGCCGGCCAGCACCAGCAACGGCCCGCCCTGATGGTCGACCACGCGCTGCTGGTGGTCGTCGAGGACGGGCGCCTCGGTGACGACGTGCGGGCGCACCAGCCGGTACGTCGGCGGGCGGTGCGTCGTCTGCGAGGTCACGACCCCACCTAATCATCGGGCGACGACACCGAGCCGTGCATCGACGGCATGTCTAGGGTGTGAGTGAGGAGGCAACCATGACCACTCCGCATGAAGCCGTCGTCGTGCTGTCCCGGGCCCTCGACCAGGCCGGCGACGTACTGGCGGGCGTCCAGCCCGACCAGCTCTCCGGGCCCACCCCCTGCGGCGACTGGACCGTCGAGCAGCTGATCGCCCACCTGCTGGCGACGCCCGGCAACTTCATCACCATGGCGGAGGGCGGTGAGCCGGACTGGTCCGCGGCGCCACCGTCGGTGCCCCAGGACTGGGTCGGCGCGTTCCGCTCGTCGGCCGACGACCTGATCCACCTCTGGCACCAGAGGGACGACGGCGGAGGAGCCGACTGGCAGACCGCCGAGTTCGCGGTGCACACGTGGGACCTCGCGCGCGCCACCGGCCAGTCCACCGACCTGGACCCTGAGGTGGCCGAGCGCGGCCTCGCCTTCATGTCGCAAGGCCTGACCCCCGACAACCGCGGGGAGGCGTTCGGGCCCGAGGTCAGCGTGCCCGACGACGCGCCGGTCTACGACCGCCTGGCCGCGTTCGCCGGGCGCGACCCGGCACAGACACCCTCCTAGCCACTCCCGCGATCGGCCCCGCGTGCTGACCTACTCGCCGATCAGCCGAGCTCGAAGTCCGCGAAGTCGAAGCCGGGTGAGACCACGCAGCTGACCAGCGCATCCTGCTCGGAGGGGACTGTCCGCTGCCAGACGCCGCCGGGCACGAGCGCCTGAGGTCGCTCGCCGTTCGCGACGTCGGTCCCGACGACGATCGTCTCCTCGGTCACCGGCGCCGGACCGGTGCCGCCGAGCTCCAGCGTCACCCGGCCCAGGTGCGCGAGCCACAGCTCGTCGGAGGCGACCCGGTGCCACGCCGACGAGTCGGTCGCCGGGAGCAGGAAGTGGATCAGGGTCGCGGTGGCCCGCTCGCGTCCGTCGGGCAGCCGCACGGTCTCGGGCGCGACCCACGTCTGCCGGTACCACCCACCCTCGGGGTGCGGCTCCAGGTCGAGCCGCCGCGCCAGCTCGGGGCGGACATCCCTGACGAACCGGTGGCACGGAACGGCAATGCTGCCGTCGCCCACCGGCGCCTCGTGCTCGAAGGCACCCTCGTCGGCCCAGCCCTGCCGCTCGTAGAACCGCCGGGCGCGGGTGTTGCCGGTCGCCACGGCGAGCCAGGCGCGCGCGTGACCGCCGGCGGCGACCAGCCGCTCCGCCTCGGCGAGGAGCACCCCTGCGACCCCGCTGCCGCGGTGAGCCTCGTCGACGTAGACCTGGTCGACCTCGTCGTCGAGCACCATCACGAACCCCGCTACCTCGTCGCCGATCGTGGCGACGGCGGTGTCCGCCACCCGTTCGGCGGACCGGGTGCGGAACGTCTCCGACGTGCGGACCCGCACCAGCTCGTCGGGCACGTGGCCGAGGTGGGCGTCGCGCCAGCCGGCCTCCCAGATCCGGGCCACGGCCGTTGCGTCGTCGGGGGCCGCGGGCCGGATCCGCGGCTCAGTCAACGGACGTCCCGCTGCGCCGCCTCGCCTGCTCCTGGTGCAGGGCGCGCATCTCCTCCTCCAGCTCCGGCGCCGGCCCGTCGACGGGTACGCCGGGGGCAACGGCCGACACCGGCAGCGGGACGACCGGCGACCCGGCCAGGCCCCACCCCGTGCGCCACTCCGTGAGCTGCGCCGACGACACGGCGTACACGATCCGTCCGAGGCCCATCCAGGCGTGCGCGGCCGAACACATCGGGCAGTGCTCCCCCGAGGTGTAGACCGTGGCGGCAGCGCGTTCCTCGGCGCTGAGATGGCCGGCCGACCAGCGGGCGATCTCGAACTCCGGGTGCCGCGTCTCGTCGCCGTCCTTCACGCGGTTGCGGTCCTCGAACCGCACGACGCCGGCCCCGTCGACCAGCACGGAGCCGAACGGCTCGTCGCCGTCGTCCAGGCCCTCACGGGCGAGCTCGACGCAGCGGCGCAGGTGGGTGAGATCGGTGTCCGACAGGCTCATGGCCGCGAGTCTGACACCTCGTCTCAGGACAACCTGACCGATTTCCGGCCACGCCGAGGCGAGGCTCTGCCAAAGTGCGGCCATGACCGTGGACACGGCTCCCGCGAGCCCGATCACCGCGAAGCGAGTGGTCTGGCTCTTCTCCTGCGTGGTGCTCCTCGCCGTTGCCCTGATCTGGGCGTGGCTGTCGATGCGCTCGGTGATGGGTGTGGGCGGCTCCTGCGCGTCGGGCGGGCCGTACGAGATCGCGACCCCCTGCCCCGACGGTTCGTGGCTCATCGCGATCGCGATCCCGATGATGATCATCACCGCGATGGTCGGCTCCGGGTTCGCAGCGACCATGTCGGCGCCCAACCTGCTGCTCCCGATGTGGTTCCTGCTGTTCGCCTCGCTGGGCTGGAACTTCCTGGAGTTCGGCATCTTCCGTGGCGGCACCGAGGTCGGCTGGATCGTCTGCGGCGTGCTGTTCATGGCGATGGCGCTGCCGGTGCTGTTCCTCATCCCCGTGGGTCGCAAGCACCCGCCGAAGCGGCCCGAGGGCACCCCGCCCCTGTGGTGGTGGATCGGGTGCTACCTCGGGCTCGCCTCGGTCGGTGTGTCGCTCGGCGCGTGGGTCTACGCCGCCGTCTCCACCTGAGGCTTGGGGATCAGCACCACCGCGACCAGCGCCGAGCCGATGGCGACGGCGGCCGCCACGACGAACGCATCGGTGAAGCCGCTGGTGACCGCGCCCGTGAGGCTCGCGGCGGCCACGCTCGAGAACACCGGAGCCCCGATGGAGGCCCCGAACTCGTGGAACGTGCTCACGATGCCGGACGCCAGGCCCGACTCCTCGGGCGCCACCTGGCCGAGCGCGGTCGCCGAGGCGACCACGAACAGCGTCCCGATCCCGGCGGCGGCGACGGACAGCCCGACCACCATCGCGACGGTGCCGTCCCACAGCACTGGTACGACGAATCCTGCGGTCGCCACCGCGTTGCCCACCACGGCGATCCGCCGGGCCCCGGCGGTGCCGAACATCCGGCCCGCGGTGGTTGCGCCGGCCATCGTCGCCAGCGCGATCGGCAGGAACAGCAGGCCCGTGACGAGCGCGCTGTGGCCCTCGTGGTGCTGCAGGAAGAACGAGCCGAGGAAGAAGACCCCGACCATCAGCGCTGTGGCCACCAGGATCACGAACGTGCCGGTGGCGACCGGCCGCCGGAAGAGCAGGCCCAGGTCCATCAGGGGCGCCGAGGTGGTCCGCTGCCACAGGCCGAACAGCAGGTAGAGGACGGCCGCGACGGCGAGGAAGCCGAGGGTCCGGGCGCTGCCCCATCCCTCGTCGCCGGCACCGATCAGGGCGTAGATCGCGCTGCCGGTGGCGGCGGTCACCAGCACCGCGCCGAGTACGTCGGGCCGGGTGCGCTGGGCGGCGGCGGGCAGCGGCGGCAGCACCTTGGTCAGCACCACCAGGATCACGATGCCGACCGGCACGTTGACGAAGAACACCCACTCCCACCCGGGACCGGCGGTGAGCACCCCGCCGGCGAGGACACCGACAGCCGCGCCGGTGCCGCCCAGGGCCGACCAGATGCCGAGGGCACGGTTGCGCTCCTCGCCCTCGAACAGGCGCACCACGGACGAGAGCGCCGCCGGGCTGAGCATGGCCGCGCCGACGCCCTGAGCGACCCGGCCGACGAGAAGCGTGGCCGGGCCCTCGGCGAGGCCCGACACCAGTGACGCGACGGTGAAGACGGACAGCCCGGCCATCACCAGGCGCCGAGGTCCGAGCACGTCGGCGGCCCGACCACCCGAGAGCATCAGGCCGCCGAACGCGAGCGTGTAGGCGCTCATCACCCAGGTCAGCTGCTCGCGGTCGAGCCCCAGGTCGGCGCCCATGTGCGGCAGGGAGATCGCGACGACCGTGATGTCGACGATCAGCATGAACTGGGCGGCGCCCAGCAGGCCGAGCGCCTGCCAGCGACGCGGGTGCGGGGTGGTCTCTGTAGGTACGGCGGACATTGCGACTCCTCATAACTTGAACATTGATGTTCAAGTTAGTGCCGGCGCCACGATAAGTCAAACACGCGTGTTCGAGATAACAGTTCGTCGGAGGTGATCGCATTGAGCCCGACCACCACCCGCCGCGCAGATGCCCGCCGCAATGTCGAGTCGATCCTGCGCGCGGCTGATCGAGGCCAGCTGAAAGGTGCTCGACGAGTCCCGGGTCGATCCTGATGGCCGCGCAGAAGGAGCTCCCCCCCTGCGACCTAGTCGTCGGGCGGCCGGTCGTTGTAGACGCCGGACTCCTCCTGGCCGCTCAGCTCCTGGATCGCGGTCATGATCCGGTCGGTCAGCTCGCGACGGGCCCTGCCGAGCGGCATCCCGTCGTACTCCCCCGCGACCTCGATGGGCTCCCCGAACGCCACCGTGACCTTCACCCGCCGCGGAAGCCTCGCCCCCACGGGCTGCAGACGGTCGGTGCCGATCAGGCCGACGGGTACGACGGGTACGCCGGCCGTCAGCGCGAGGTGGGCGACGCCGGTGCGGCCTCGGTAGAGCCGCCCGTCGCGGGACCGACTGCCCTCGGGGTAGATCCCGAACGCGTCGCCGCGCCCCAGCACCTCGAGCGCGGTGTCCAGACTCGCCAGCGCGGCCTTGTTGTCGTCGCGGTCGACGGGCAGCATCCCGAGGCCCTCGAACCAGGCGCGCGACAGAGCGCCCTTCACGCCGCTGCCCGTGAAGTAGTCGGACTTCGCGAGGAACACCACCTTGCGCGGCACCACGACGGGGATCACCACCGAGTCGGCGAAGCTCAGGTGGTTGCTGGCCAGCAGCACGCCGCCCTTGGACGGCACCCGCTCCAGGCCCCGCACGTCCGGTCGCCAGATCAGCTTCGCGACGGGCGGCACCACGGTGTGCAGGACGGTGTAGATCACGATGAGGTCGCCCACTCCAGGATCGCTCGCGCGTCGTTCGTACGCAGGCGGACCTGCACCCGGCCCGACCGGTCGGGATGGAAGTCCTCGGCGCGGAAGTCGAAGCTCACCGAGTCGTCGCCGGCCGTCACCGCCAGCCGATCCGACGGGAGGGTCTCGCGGGCCAGGTCGAGCTGCCGGTCGCCCATCGCCCACATCACGAAGCGGGTGGTGGTCACGAGCACCCCGCCGGAGGACCGGACGACGCGTTGGGAGGAGCGTCGACCCGGAGCCCGGAAGTCGGTGAGCTCGACGCGCGCGTGCAGCTTGCGGGCATGCAGGAGTACGCCGTCGGCAGTGTGGCCGGCGAGCTCATCGGGCTCGATCACGTCACCGGTGAGGAACCGCCGCAGCACACCCATGGGCCGATCGTAGGGGACACCCTCACCGTCGACTCCCGGCTCGTTGGTCTCGATACGCCGGTTGCGGCCTCGTCCGTCGGTCGCGCGGCTACTCGACCTCCCGCCCCGGATCGCGGACCTCGCGAGCTCGGTCCGCGGGGGGTGAAAAAGGTGAAGGGCCCTCGTTGGTATGAGCAACAAGGGCCCTTCTGGCGATCGGTACTGGTGACGCTCCCGATCGATCCGGCCTTCGATCCGATCCCGCTGGCTTCGTCACCCAGCCACCGCCCTGGATTGCTCCAGAGTGTGGATCTTGTCTCCGGCTGATCCCGTCCTCCCGGAGGAGAACGTGAGAGAAGTTCTATGCCCTGCGCCAACGGCCGCGCAAGGGTTTTCGCCTTGTTTTTCGGGGAATTCTCGCCGTACGGCGTGTCCTCCACAACGGTGGGAGGTTCGTCCACAGGGAGCACCCCAGGTATCCCCAGGTTGCCTGTGGACCTGTGGATGAACGAGCCGTCAGGCCGCGGACCAAGAAGCGACGACTGCCTCGCCGTCCGCCCACGAAGCGACCAGCCAGCGCTCGCCGTCCAGGTCGCCGATGCCTCTGGCGACGCTCAGCCGGCCACCGTCGACCTCGAGCACTGCTGCGTCTCCCGGCGACGACGGGCTGCCCGGCTCGACGCGCAGCCGGACCGCCGACTCGCGGCGGCCGACCACGGCGCCGTCCTCCCAGAGCTCCATGTCCGCCTGGGCCTGCTCACCTCGGACGGCGCGGGCGAAGCAGGCGACGGCCACGGGGTCGCCGACGGCGTCGTAGACCCACCGCTCCCCCAGCTCCGTGTGCTGCATGGTGGTGACCAGGTGCTCGTCGGCGCCGGCCAACGGGGCGCCGCGGTAGGTCAGCGGCACGTGCAGCAGGAGTTCCCCGCAGCGGACCACGAACGACTCGATCCCCACCTCGCCGTCCGGGTCGTCGAACCGGAAGCTGGCGACCATCTCGACCGCTCCGGACCCGGCCCACACCCGGGTCGGTAGCCAGTCGGTGAGGAGCTCGAGCTTGGTCGGGGAGATGGTCGACTTGGGATGGATGATCGCCACGACCCGACCCTAGCGAGGGGGCGGACAGGTCCTGGGTCTCGATACGCCGGGGCCAGAAATAGGTGAAGGGCCCTCGTGAGTATGAGTCACAAGGGCCCTTCGGTTGATCGGTCCGGTGATGCTCCGATCGACACTCTTCGACTCCGGTCCCGGCCTCCGCATCACCCGGCTGCCGCGGAGGATTGCTCCTCCGTGTGGACCCTCGTCTCCGAGTTGCCCCGCTCCCGCGAACGGGAACGTGGGAGAAGTTCTATGCCCTCCGATCACCACCGCGCAAGGGTTTCCCGAAACATTCTTCGGGTTCTACAGACGCCTCGCGTGTCGTCCACAGAACGAGGCGACACCGTCCACAGGAAGGCCTCGTCCATGCACAGGATCCGACCCTGCTTGTGGACAGCGAACCCGTCAGCCGCGAGCGGCCTCGAAGGCCGCGGCGATCCCCAGGAGCCGTCGGTCGGCACCGTGCGGGGCGACGATCTGCACGCCCACCGGCAGCCCGTCCGGGGTGGTGCCGGCCGGGACCGAGATCGCCGGGCAGCCGGTCACGGTGATGAAGTAGGCCGAGCGCATCCAGTCGAGGTAGGTGTCCAGCGGCTTGCCGTTGATGTCGTGGGGGAACTCCTGGTCGGCCGGGAACGGCGGGACCTGGGAGACCGGCATCACCAGCACGTCGTAGTCGGCGAAGAACGCGCGCATCCGCTGGGCGAGCTCGCTGCGCCGCTCGTAGGCCTGCGCGACGTCGGCTCCGGTCAGCGTCTCGCCCGCTCGGATGTTGTCGGCGAGCGACTTCTTGAACGCGTCGGGGTGCTCCCGGAGGAGGGGTCCGTACCGTGCCTGGAAGTGCCAGGCACGCAGGGTCCGGAAGGTCTCGTCGGCGTGCTCGAGCACGGGCCAGGCCCCGAACGTGCGGGCGCCGTTGCGGGCCATCAGCCGTCCCGCCTCCTCGATCACGTGGGCCACGTCGTGGTCGACCTCGAAGGACCCACCGAGGTCCAGGGACCAGGCGACCCGGACCCCCCGCAGCGTGCCGGTGATCGGCGGCGCGAACTCGGTCCCGGGGTCGCCGAGGGCGTGCGGTGAGCGCCGGTCGGGGCCGGCGAGCACGGACAGCAGCAGGGCGAGGTCGCCCACGTTGCGGGCCATCGGACCACCGACGGACGTGGTCTCCCACAGGTTGGGCTGCGGCCACTCGGGCACCCGGCCGAGCGACGGGCGGAGCCCGACCACACCGCAGAACGACGCGGGGTTGCGCAAGGACCCGCCCATGTCGCTGCCGTCGGCGAGCGGCACCATGCCCGACGCCAGGGCGGCCGCGGCCCCACCGCTGGAGCCGCCCGCGGACCGCGACGGGTCGACCGGGTTGCGGGTGGTGCCGAAGACGGTGTTGAACGTGTGCGACCCGGCCGCGAACTCCGGCACGTTGGTCTTCCCGATGAGTACGACGCCGGCGCGGCGCACCCGCTCGACGATCAGGTCGTCGGTGTCGGGGACGTGATCGGCGAACAGCGGGGAGCCGTAGGTGGTCCGCCAGCCGGCCACGGCGTGGGTGTCCTTGACCGCGACCGGCAGGCCGTGGAGCGGGCCGTGGACGCCGCCGCGAGCGAGATGGTCGTCGGCGGCCCAGGCACCCTTCATGGCGCGCTCGACGTCGAGGGAGACGATCGCGTTGAGCTCGGGGTTGCGCTCCTCGATCCGGGCCAGGTGCAGCTCGAGGAGCTCCCGCGCCGAGACCTGGCGCGCCCGCACGGCCGCGGCCATCTCGCGCGCGGTCGAGGCGGGCGTCAGGTCGGTCATGACGCCATCATGAGCGACGCGACCACTTGCCGACGACCACGCCGATCAGCACCAGACCGGCACCCACCGCGATGCCGGTGAGGAAGTCGTTGCCGACTCCGCCGGTGGCCGCCGGAACGGGGCGTTGGTAGACGCCGGGGGCTGACGGCGCAGCCGCAGCCACGGCCTCCGCCTCGGTGGGCGCGGGCGCGCCGATCGCACCCGCGACGTTGTCGAAGAACTCCTTGGCCATTCGCTTCGAGACGCTGGTGAGCATCCGCTGGCCGACGCCGCCGACCATCCCGCCGACGACCGCGTCGGCCTCGTAGGAGATCCGGGTGCCGCCGTCGGCCTCCTCGAAGGCGACCTGCACCGTGGCGTCGATCGTGCCCGGCGCCCCGGCTCCCTGGAGCTTCATCACGAGCGACTGGTGCTCGGCCAGGTCGGAGAGCGCGCAGGTGCCGTCGTAGGTGCCCTTGATCGCAGCGACCCCGGCGGTGACCGTCATCGCGTAGGTGTTCTCGCCCTTCGTCTCCAGGCGCTCGCACCCGGGGATGGTGCGCACCAGCACGGCCGGGTCGAGCAATGCGTCCCAGACCTGAGCGACGGGGAACGGGATGGAGTTGGTGCCGGCGATCTTCATCGGTCTGCCTCGCTTCGCTCGCGGAGGTGGAACAGCTCGGACGGCGAGATCGGCATCGCCGTGATCGGGATGCCCTCGGCGTCCTCGACGGCGGCCGCGAACACGGCCGCCGAGGGGATCACCCCGGCCTCGCCCGCGCCCTTGATGCCGAGGGGGTTGAGCGGGGACGGCGTCTCGATGTGGTCGATGTCGATGCCGTCGGGGATCTCGGTGACGTAGGGCATCAGGAAGTCCATGAACGACGCGTTCTGCAGCTGACCGGACTCGTCGTAGGCCATCCGTTCGTAGAGGGCGCCGCCGACTCCCTGGGCGACGCCGCCGTGGATCTGGCCCTCGACGATCATCGGGTTGATCAGGTTGCCGCAGTCGTGGACGACGGCGTACTTGAGGATCGTGATCTCGGCGGTCTCCGGGTCGGTCTCGACGATCACCGCGTGCATGCCGGAGGCGAACGTCGCCCGCTCCGGCGAGTAGAAGTCGCGGCCCTCCAGGCCCGGCTCGTCGTCCTCGGCCACCGGCGGCTTGCCGGGGTCACCTACCGAGAACTGGGTGGCGGCCTGCGAGGCCTCGTCGAACGCGTAACGCAGCGGGTTGGACAGGACGGCGACGGTGCCCAGGTCGATCGACGAGCCGGGCGAGCCCTTCACCGCGACCACTCCGTCGACGATCTCGAGGTCGGACTCGTCGGCCTCCAGCGCCTCGGCGGCGATCCGCAGCACCTTCTCCTTGGCCCGCTTGGCCGCCAGGTGGATCGCCGAGCCGCTCATCACCGCGGCGCGCGAGGCGAACGTGCCGACGGCGTACGGCATCCGGCGGGTGTCACCGGTGACGACCTCGACGTCCTCGAAGCGCACGCCGAGCTCGTCGGCCACCAGCTGGGCGAAGACCGTCTGGTGCCCCTGCCCCTGGCTGGTCAGGCCGGTGGCGACCTTGACCTTGCCCGACGTCTCGATGTGCACGTGGGCGCCCTCGTAGGGGCCGACGCCGGTGCCCTCGACGTAGCAGGCGAGCCCGATGCCGACCCGGCGGCCCTCGGCGGCCATCTCGGCCTTGAACGCCGGGAACTCGTCCCAGCCCACCAGCTCCTTCAGCTTGGCCAGCGAGGACGGGTAGTCGCCGGAGTCGTACTCGAGCTCGCGGCCGTCCTGGAAGATCAGCCCCTGGTCGTAGGGGAACTCGTCGGGCTGGATGAAGTTGACCGCGCGTACCTCGGCGCGGTCCTTGCCGAGCCGGGCAGCGATCGCGTCCATGGTCCGCTCCATCACGTAGCAGCCCTGGGGCCTGCCGGCACCGCGGTAGGGCGTGACCATCACGGTGTTGGTGTAGAGCGACTCGAAGCGGACCCGGTAGACGCCCGGTTTGTAGGGGCCGAGCAGCTGGGTGGAGGTGATGATCGGCACGATCAGGCCGTACGGCGTGTAGGCACCGTGGTCGTGCCAGAACTTCACGTCGAGGCCGACCAGCCGGCCGTCGTCGTCGAAGCCGACCTCGACGTGGTGGAGCTGGCCGCGCTCGTGGGCCGAGGAGATGAAGTGCTCGCGCCGGTCCTCGGTGAACTTCACGGTGCGGCCGAGCGTGCGCGCGGCGAGCGGGACGAGCACCTCCTCGGGCCACGGGTGGTTGATCTTGACGCCGAAGCCACCGCCGACGTCGGGCGTGATCACGTCGACCTGGCCGAGGTCGAGGCCGAGCTTGACCGCGACGGCCGCGCGAACGCCGGTGGAGGTCTGCGTCGACGACCACACCTGCAGGCGGCCGCTGTCGGGGTCCCAGCGGGCGACGGTGCCGCGGCCCTCCATCGGCATGCAGGCGCTGCGCTCGATCGTGAGGTCGAGGCTCATCCGGTGCGGTGCGGAGGCCAGCGCCGCCTCGACGTCTCCGGTGTTCTGCTCCATCCGCGCCCCGACGTTGCCGGGCACGTCGCCGTGCACCAGCTGGTCGGCGGCGCGGGCCGCCTCGACGCCGACGACCGGCGGCAGGAGCTCGTAGTCGACCCGGATCCGGCCGACCGCGTCCTCGGCGACGTAGCGGTCGTCGGCGACCACGAACGCGAC
>DASTDJ010000183.1:0-2601 GCA_035710425.1 Nocardioides sp. | reverse complement strand
GCCGGGGTCAGCACGTGCCGCACGTCCTGCAGCGACGAGCGCGCGGAGGTCGCGATGTTCTGCATCGTCTGCTTGAGCTTCTCGGTGTCCGCGTCCTCGTGGTACTGCGCCGACTCCGCCTGGGCGAGGATCACCGCGAGCGAGTGCCCCACCACGTCGTGCACGTCGCGGGCGAGCCTGGCCTGCTCCTCGCGCAGCTCGGCGATCTCGCGGGACTGCTCGGCGGCCACCTCGGCGCGAGCGGCGCCCTCCTCGGCGGCCACCTGCGAGGCCTTCGACTCCCTGGCCCGGTCCTGGAACCGCATCGTGAGCCCGGCCAGCCACGGCACCACGAGCAGCGCCACCGCGGAAAGGCCGATCAGCGCCACCCACGACCGGTCGCCGACCCTGGCCGCCTGCTCGTAGCCGACGAGATCGATCAGCGAGCTCAGTCGCCCGAACTCGATGCCGTCGAGGTGGAGGTAGACGGCGCCGATCGCGGCCGCGACCGGCATCGAGAGCACGCTGAGCGCGAGGACGGCCGGCCGGCCCCACCTCGCGGTGCCGAACGCCGTGAAGACCACGGCGAGCTGCACCAGCATCACCTGCAGCCCGTTGATCGCCGACAGCCCGCTCACCAGCCAGACCGTGAAGAGCGATGCGCCGGGCGCCTTCCGGGCCAGTGCGGTCGACAGCATCATGCCGACCACGATCAGCAGGTACGGAGCCAGCTCGTAGGCGGGCCTCATCCGCGACAGCTCCACCACGCCGACCGAGAACACCCCGCCGACGGCGTACAGCTCGGGCGCCCAGTCGCGAAGACGCTCGATCACGTCGGCAATCGAACCATGCTCACCGCGGCCCGGTCCGCAGAGCGTCGCTGATCATCAGGTCGAGCAGCTCGGCGTACGGCAGTCCGGCGGCGGCGAACAGCTTCGGCGCCTGGGACGCCTCGGTGAAGCCCGGCATGGTGTTCACCTCGTTGAGCACCCACCCCGCGTCGGTCAGGAAGAAGTCGACCCGGGCGACCCCGGCGCAGCCGAGCGCGTCGAAGACGGCGACCGCGGTGTCGGCCAGCTCCTTGGCGGTGACCTCGTCGAGCGCGGCCGGGATCCGGAAGTCGGCCCGGCCGCCGTACTTCGCGTCGAAGTCGAAGACCCCGTCGACCACGATCTCGAGTGCGGGCGACGCGATCCGCTGGCCGTCGGACAGACCGAGCACCGCGATGTCGATCTCTCGGCCGTCGACGACGTCCTCGACCAGCACCCTCCCGTCCAGGGCGAGGGCTGCATCGAGGGCGGGGCCGAGCTCTGCGGGATCGCGCACCAGCGTGACCCCGTGGCTCGATCCGGCAGTGACCGGCTTGACCACCACCGGGTGCGTACAGGTGTACGACGGCGCCGTCGCCGCGGTCAGCAGCCGCCCGGGAGCCGTGGCCACGCCGAGAGCCTCCGCGACCAGCTTCGTCACCCACTTGTCCATGGCGATCGCACCGGCCGCGACGCCCGACCCGACGTAGGGGATGCCGGCGAGCTCGAAGAGCGCGGCCAGGGTGCCGTCCTCGCCGCCGGGACCGTGCACCGCCGGCAGCGCGACGTCGCAGCTGCGCAGCACGTGGGCGGCCCCGGTGACCCCGAGCGGCCGGTCCTCTCGGTCGCGCCACATGCCGTCGCGGTCGATGGTCAGCGTGACCACGTCGTACCGGCCAGGGTCGAGCGCGCCGCGGATGGCCGCCGCCGAGGCCAGGGAGACGTCGTGCTCACAGCTGACCCCGCCGCCGACCACGGCGACCCGGATCCGGTTGTCGCGGCTCATCGGTGCACCCGCGCGCCGATGCCGGTGACGATCTCGTGCTCGATCGTGTCGGCCCAGGCCGCCCACTCGGCGACGGTCGGCTCGCCGGCGCCGCCGGGGCCGAAGACCACTGCGGTCTCGCCGAGCTCCGGCGGGTCGTCGCCGACGTCCACCACCACCTGGTCCATCGACACCCGGCCCACCACTGGCCGTCGCCGGCCGCGCAGGAGGACCTCGGCGCGCCCGCTGGTGGCACGCGGCAGGCCGTCGGCGTACCCGAGAGGCAGCAGGGCCAGGTGGGTGCGCCGGGACGTGGACCAGGTGTGGCCGTAGCCGACGGCGGTGCCGGCACGCACCGACCGGACCGCGACGACCGGGGCGGTGAGGGTCATCGCCGGGCGCAGGGTGGTGGAGCGCGAGGGGTCGATACCGACCAGGCCGGCGCCGACCCGGCTCAGGGTGTGGTGGCTCAACGGGTCGGTCAGGGTGGCCGCGGTGGCGGCGAGGTGGCGCAGCGGCGGGCGGAGCCCGGCCTCGCGCGCTCGCTCGACGCCCCACACGAACCGCGCCCGGCCGGTGGCGTTGTCGGGGTCGGCGGGGTCCTCGGCGCAGCCCAGGTGACCCATCACCCCGACCACGCGCACCCGCCCGCCCTGCTCCACCCGGCGGGCGGCCCGGCACAGGGTCGGCCACAGCTCGGGCGCCGCCCCGTCGCGGGCCATGCCGGTGTCGAGGTGGAGGTGGACACGGGCTCCGATCCCCGATCGCAGGACCGCCTCGAGGTGCTCCCGGCTCGGCACCGCGAGGTCGACGTCGGCGGCGATCGCC